>NZ_CP159992.1:72500-387500 GCF_040702995.1 Paenibacillus sp. AN1007 | reverse complement strand
TTGTTCTACCTTTAAACTATGCCCCTAAAAACTGGTGGAGGATGATGGATTCGAACCACCGAACCCGTACGGGAGCAGATTTACAGTCTGATGCGTTTGGCCACTTCGCTAATCCTCCAGGATTACATGGTGCCGGCGAGAGGACTTGAACCCCCAACCTACTGATTACAAGTCAGTTGCTCTACCAGTTGAGCTACACCGGCATATTAAGTTTTCTATAAAGGTGGCTCGGGACGGAATCGAACCGCCGACACGAGGATTTTCAGTCCTCTGCTCTACCGACTGAGCTACCGAGCCGCAATAAAGTTAAAGCTTGAGTTGCTACACCTTATCTAGGGCATCAGTGCCATACAGCAGATCTAGTGAACAGCTTCCCTCATGTTAAATCTTAAATGGCGGAACCGACGGGATTCGAACCCGCGATCTCCTGCGTGACAGGCAGGCATGTTAGGCCAACTACACCACGGTTCCAGATCACTTTCGGTTAGGAAAGTTAAATTGCGGGGGCAGGATTTGAACCTGCGGCCTTCGGGTTATGAGCCCGACGAGCTACCGGGCTGCTCCACCCCGCGTCATTATAAATATTATATGGTGGAGGCTGAGGGGATCGAACCCCCGACCCTCTGCTTGTAAGGCAGATGCTCTCCCAGCTGAGCTAAGCCTCCGAATAACACATTTATGATCTTACCACAAACCTGATATTAAAATCAAGTCTTTTTTTGATGAGATGCTTCTCTCATCTCAAGCTTTAGTTATTAAGATAACTATGACCCGTAGGGGATTCGAACCCCTGTTACCTCCGTGAAAGGGAGGTGTCTTAACCCCTTGACCAACGGGCCTTGCTAAAAAGATTGTGGCGGAGAGAGAGGGATTCGAACCCTCGAGACGCTTGTGACGCCTACACGATTTCCAATCGTGCTCCTTCGGCCAGCTCGGACACCTCTCCATGGCTCCCCGAACAGGACTCGAACCTGTGACAACTCGATTAACAGTCGAGTGCTCTACCAACTGAGCTATCAGGGAATATGTTTCAGAGTGTTGTTCTCTGAAAACTAGATTCGAAACGAAACTCACGCGACTCAAAACCTGCTATTGGATAAGCCCTCGACCGATTAGTACTGGTCAGCTCCATGCATTGCTGCACTTCCACCCCCAGCCTATCTACCTCGTCGTCTTCAAGGGGTCTTACATACTGGGAAATCTCATCTTGAGGGGGGCTTCACGCTTAGATGCTTTCAGCGCTTATCCCGTCCGTACATAGCTACCCAGCGGTGCTCCTGGCGGAACAACTGGTACACCAGCGGTACGTCCATCCCGGTCCTCTCGTACTAAGGACAGCTCCTCTCAAATTTCCTACGCCCACGACAGATAGGGACCGAACTGTCTCACGACGTTCTGAACCCAGCTCGCGTACCGCTTTAATGGGCGAACAGCCCAACCCTTGGGACCTACTTCAGCCCCAGGATGCGATGAGCCGACATCGAGGTGCCAAACCTCCCCGTCGATGTGGACTCTTGGGGGAGATAAGCCTGTTATCCCCAGGGTAGCTTTTATCCGTTGAGCGATGGCCCTTCCATGCGGTACCACCGGATCACTAAGCCCGACTTTCGTCCCTGCTCGACTTGTAGGTCTCGCAGTCAAGCTCCCTTATGCCTTTGCACTCTTCGAATGATTTCCAACCATTCTGAGGGAACCTTTGGGCGCCTCCGTTACTCTTTAGGAGGCGACCGCCCCAGTCAAACTGCCCACCTGACACTGTCCCCGTACCCGCTAAGGGCACCAGGTTAGAACCTAGATACGATCAGGGTGGTATCCCAACGGTGCCTCCACACAAGCTGGCGCTCATGCTTCAAAGGCTCCCACCTATCCTGTACAGATCGTACCCAAATTCAATATCAAGCTGCAGTAAAGCTCCATGGGGTCTTTCCGTCTTGTCGCGGGTAACCTGCATCTTCACAGGTATTAAAATTTCACCGGATCTCTCGTTGAGACAGCGCCCAAGTCGTTACGCCATTCGTGCGGGTCAGAATTTACCTGACAAGGAATTTCGCTACCTTAGGACCGTTATAGTTACGGCCGCCGTTTACTGGGGCTTCGGTTCACAGCTTCGGATTGCTCCTAACCACTCCCCTTAACCTTCCAGCACCGGGCAGGCGTCAGCCCGTATACTTCGCCTTACGGCTTCGCACAGACCTGTGTTTTTGCTAAACAGTCGCTTGGGCCTTTTCACTGCGGCCCCCTCGTGCTATTCACACTACCGGGGCACCCCTTCTCCCGAAGTTACGGGGTCATTTTGCCGAGTTCCTTAACGAGAGTTCTTCCGCGCGCCTTAGAATTCTCTTCTCGCCTACCTGTGTCGGTTTGCGGTACGGGCACCTTCATCTGGCTAGAGGCTTTTCTTGGCAGTGTGAGATCATGACCTTCGCTACTGTAATTTTCACTCCCCATCACAGCTCAGCCTTACGATGTGCGGATTTGCCTACACATCAGCCTCACTGCTTGGACAGGCATCCATCAGCCTGCGTCACTACCCTACTGCGTCCCCCCATCGCTCGTAACGATTTACGGTGGTACAGGAATTTCGACCTGTTGTCCTTCGACTACGCCTTTCGGCCTCGCCTTAGGTCCCGACTTACCCTGAGCGGACGAGCCTTCCTCAGGAACCCTTAGGCTTTCGGCGGATCAGATTCTCACTGATCTTTTCGTTACTCATACCGGCATTCTCACTTGTATAATGTCCAGCGCTCCTTACGGTACACCTTCAACCCTTATACAACGCTCCCCTACCCCTGATGCAAGCATCAAGCCATAGCTTCGGTGGTGTGTTTAGCCCCGTTACATTTTCGGCGCAGAGTCACTCGACCAGTGAGCTATTACGCACTCTTTCAATGATGGCTGCTTCTAAGCCAACATCCTGGTTGTCTGTGCAACTCCACATCCTTTCCCACTTAACACACACTTGGGGACCTTAGCTGATGGTCTGGGCTGTTTCCCTTTTGACAATGGATCTTAGCACTCACTGTCTGACTCCCGGAAGTAAGTCTATGGCATTCGGAGTTTGACTGAGCTTGGTAACCCTTGCGGGCCCCGCACCCAATCAGTGCTCTACCTCCACGACTCTGTTTTCCGAGGCTAGCCCTAAAGCTATTTCGGGGAGAACCAGCTATCTCCGAGTTCGATTGGAATTTCTCCGCTACCCCCACCTCATCCCCGCACTTTTCAACGTGCGTGGGTTCGGGCCTCCAGTGCGTGTTACCGCACCTTCACCCTGGACAGGGGTAGATCACCCGGTTTCGGGTCTACGTCCACGTACTTATTCGCCCTATTCAGACTCGCTTTCGCTGCGGCTCCGGCTCTTCACCTTAACCTTGCACGGGAACGTAACTCGCCGGTTCATTCTACAAAAGGCACGCCATCACCCTGTTGACGAACAAGTTCGCAACATAGGGCTCTGACTTTTTGTAAGCACACGGTTTCAGGTTCTATTTCACTCCCCTTCCGGGGTGCTTTTCACCTTTCCCTCACGGTACTGCTTCACTATCGGTCGCTAGGAAGTATTTAGCCTTGGCAGATGGTCCTGCCGGATTCATACGGGGTTTCACGTGCCCCGCACTACTCGGGATCCGTCTCGGAGAGAATCAACTTTCAATTACAGGGCTTTTACCTTCTTTGGCGGGCCTTTCCAGACCTCTTCGTTTAACTGACTCCTTTGTAACTCCATGTGAGACGTCCCACAACCCCAAAGAGCAAGCTCTTTGGTTTGGGCTTCTCCGCGTTCGCTCGCCGCTACTGACGGAATCACTATTGTTTTCTCTTCCTCAGGGTACTTAGATGTTTCAGTTCCCCTGGTATGCCTCTGCACAACCTATGTATTCAGTTGTGAGTAACTGGATATTACCCCAGCTGGGTTTCCCCATTCGGACATCCCCGGATCAAAGCTTGCTTACAGCTCCCCGAGGCAGTATCGTTGTTCGCCACGTCCTTCATCGGCTCCTAGCGCCTAGGCATCCTCCGTGTGCTCTTAGCAGCTTAACCAAGTCGCTCGTGTTCGAGCTGTCGCTTCCCTTGTTTTGAACTTCGTTCAAAGCCAAAAGTCGCTCCATTTCGATCACTCGCTCCAGCAATCTACCTTAAAAACACTTTCACTTGTTGACACAAGTTCAGCTCGGATGATTGTTGTTCGGTTACTTGAACCGAGCCAGCATTCATCCCTAAAAGGAATGTTCTAATTCGCGTTTGTTTCGTTTCGATATCTAGTTTTCAAAGAACAAATCGGTTTCTTCGGGCCGTTCACCATCGGTGTCCGTCGAAAAAACGAGATGATTGAGAGTTTGAGCTCTCAAAACTGAGCAACGAGTGAGCAACTAGCCGACCTGGCTAGATTTTAAATTTGAATGTCTTCATTGCAGAAGACGATTCTCCATAGAAAGGAGGTGATCCAGCCGCACCTTCCGATACGGCTACCTTGTTACGACTTCACCCCAATCATCTATCCCACCTTCGGCGGCTGGCTCCTTGCGGTTACCCCACCGACTTCGGGTGTTATAAACTCTCGTGGTGTGACGGGCGGTGTGTACAAGACCCGGGAACGTATTCACCGCGGCATGCTGATCCGCGATTACTAGCAATTCCGACTTCATGCAGGCGAGTTGCAGCCTGCAATCCGAACTGAGACCGGCTTTTTAGGATTGGTTCCACCTCGCGGCTTCACTGCCCGTTGTACCGGCCATTGTAGTACGTGTGTAGCCCAGGTCATAAGGGGCATGATGATTTGACGTCATCCCCACCTTCCTCCGGTTTGTCACCGGCAGTCACCTTAGAGTGCCCACCCGAAGTGCTGGCAACTAAGATCAAGGGTTGCGCTCGTTGCGGGACTTAACCCAACATCTCACGACACGAGCTGACGACAACCATGCACCACCTGTCTCAACTTTCCCCGAAGGGCACCTAACGCATCTCTGCCTCGTTAGTTGGATGTCAAGACCTGGTAAGGTTCTTCGCGTTGCTTCGAATTAAACCACATACTCCACTGCTTGTGCGGGTCCCCGTCAATTCCTTTGAGTTTCAGTCTTGCGACCGTACTCCCCAGGCGGAATGCTTAATGTGTTAACTTCGGCACCAAGGGTATCGAAACCCCTAACACCTAGCATTCATCGTTTACGGCGTGGACTACCAGGGTATCTAATCCTGTTTGCTCCCCACGCTTTCGCGCCTCAGCGTCAGTTACAGCCCAGAGAGTCGCCTTCGCCACTGGTGTTCCTCCACATCTCTACGCATTTCACCGCTACACGTGGAATTCCACTCTCCTCTTCTGCACTCAAGTCACGCAGTTTCCAGTGCGATCCGGGGTTGAGCCCCGGGATTAAACACCAGACTTACATGACCGCCTGCGCGCGCTTTACGCCCAATAATTCCGGACAACGCTTGCCCCCTACGTATTACCGCGGCTGCTGGCACGTAGTTAGCCGGGGCTTTCTTCTCAGGTACCGTCACCTTGAGAGCAGTTACTCTCCCAAGCGTTCTTCCCTGGCAACAGAGCTTTACGATCCGAAAACCTTCATCACTCACGCGGCATTGCTCCGTCAGGCTTTCGCCCATTGCGGAAGATTCCCTACTGCTGCCTCCCGTAGGAGTCTGGGCCGTGTCTCAGTCCCAGTGTGGCCGATCACCCTCTCAGGTCGGCTACGCATCGTCGCCTTGGTGAGCCGTTACCTCACCAACTAGCTAATGCGCCGCAGGCCCATCCCCAAGTGACAGATTGCTCCGCCTTTCCAGTTTCCTTCAGGCGAAGAAAACAAGTATTCGGTATTAGCTACCGTTTCCGGTAGTTGTCCCAAGCTTGAGGGCAGGTTGCCTACGTGTTACTCACCCGTCCGCCGCTAACCATCCGAGAAGCAAGCTTCTCTTCAAGTCCGCTCGACTTGCATGTATTAGGCATGCCGCCAGCGTTCGTCCTGAGCCAGGATCAAACTCTCCAATAAAGATGAATTTCGTCAGCGTGGTTAAACGCTGCGGAACCCATCGGGGTATTGAAAAGAGCGAATAGCTCATTTTGAATCTGACGAGATTAAAAATCTCATTTTCACTTTCGAAATCATACAGTCCGAAGACGTATACCGATTTCTCAGCGTCGATCTTGCAAGCAAGATCGTTACTCACTCGTTGTTCAGTTTTCAAAGATCAAACATGATTTGTTTACCTCTTCATTGTCTTACCGCGTTTCAGCGGCGACTTGAATAATGTAACACATTTCGTTTGTTTTCGTCAAGAACTTTTTTAAAAAATTCTTTTTTAAAACTTAATTTTCTTCATTCCGCATCCAAATGTGTTTTATCATTTTCACGAATCAACTCATTTGGGGAACGAAATATAATGTACCATATTACGATAACTAGAGTCAACACTAAATATATAAATTATTAAATAAACAAAAAAGGAAGGTTTCCCCTCCTTTATACACAGCTTCACATATTCGATCAATGGAGTGGTTCAGGTCTCCATCCAATAACGTATTTCCCGTCCTTCTCCTTCCAGAGAAGGCCAACCTGCTGATTCTTTTACAATAGAACGAAACACCAGCTTACGAAGAATCAAAGGCAGGTCATTACGAACAAACCTTAATTGAGGATGATGGACAAGCTCATTAATGCTCCATGGCTCTTTGCGACTTCTTATTACACGCAGCAGAAGCTCGGAGCATTCTCCCATTTTGGACATAACGGAAAATTCACAGGCAAGCAGTACCAGCTCAACACGCTGCTCCAACGTCTCCGAACTTACCGTCAGCTCCTGGTACAGTTTCCACAAAGCGCGATCCAACTGCTCAACATGAGTCCAGACGGCATGATCGGGATATATCCCCTGCTCAATAAGCACGATCCTTGCCCAATTTCCCAATGCCTCAAGTGCATCATAATAAGCGTCCACAACATGCCCCTGCTGTATATGGCGTTTTGCTTCAACGTACATTTTCAAAAAACGGGTAAACTCATGAAACAGCTTTTGTTCACGCAGCTCATTTCCGAATGAAGACAGTTCCTCCCGCAGATAACTAATCTCATGATCCGTTTCCCAGATGATCTCTCCTTCTATCAGACACTGCATGAGATTATAATGTTCTCCGGTAACTGCCGTCGTCTGCAGATCGGAACGGCTTGCATAGATCAACTGATAACGAAGATCCCCATATCTGTAGTGTTCGACGATTGACATAGGCTGATCTGTGTTATGCACAATTAGTACAAGCAAGTCAAAATCCTGAATCAGGGAGCCGTGGAATCGCTCTCCCGGGTGGGAATAAGCGATAGCCCCAACTGCCCCTGTCTCTTCCGACTGTTCAGACAAAAAAGCAAGGTTCTTTAATTCCACGATTCCCTCCATACAATTTATACAATTCATGGCAGAATGTCGCCAAGTCAGTTATAATGTAATTCTACATGAAGTACAGCGTTTCCTTCTTTTTCGGGTCCAATACTACTCATACGATAGGAGCATTTTTCATGATTTTTAAATCAGCTAAAATTAATGCTTTTCGCACTTGGGGATTACTGTTAACCATGTTAGGGATGGGTCTAATGATACTCGGGACGGCAGGAATTGTGTTCTGGGGACATGCCGGAAAGGTCATTGCTGCCATCGGCCTCGTAATTGGCCTTATTGCCATGCTTGGCAGTTTAATCATTTATTTCTGGGCTGGCATGCTTTCAACCAGTGCTGTACAGGTCGATTGTCCGGAATGCGGCAAGTTAACCAAAATGCTGGGTAAAACGGATCGCTGCATGTTTTGTCATACGATTCTGACGATGGATCCAAACAAAGCAAACACGATGAGTCAACCTTTGGAGGCATCTAGTCCACCCGCCGCAACTTCCAAGTAACTGCGCTTCACTCTGAAATC
Organism: Paenibacillus sp. AN1007; assembly: GCF_040702995.1. Taxonomy (NCBI): domain Bacteria; kingdom Bacillati; phylum Bacillota; class Bacilli; order Caryophanales; family Paenibacillaceae; genus Paenibacillus; species Paenibacillus sp. AN1007. The sequence goes on along the minus strand of NZ_CP159992.1, from coordinate 379,603 downwards.
CCGTTTTTGTATTTCTTCCACTGTCCTGTTTTTCATCGACCCACAACTTGATGTCTGAACTTCCCTCCAGATCGGCTGCAGGGTATCCAGCAATGCACATGATGCGCAATTTACATCCTGTAAGCGTATCCGTTATCAATGCACACTGGCACAGCAGTTGTAACATAAAAAGCCCCGGTATCCACTACCGGGGCTTTTTCCATACTGCCAATGATGTGTATGATGAGTTCAAAAATTATTTAGAGTAACCTGCTTGTTTGAGTGTTTCCCATGCCGAGGCATTGGCAAAACTTCTGTTCCACGCAGCCACACCCCCGAGTCTTAACGAAGCAATAAGCTCCACCCGCGCTTGCAGGGATACCACATCTTCAATCCAGATCTTTTTGACGGCACCGTCTTCCTTGTACTCCACATAGTTTTGTCCGCTTGCCTGATCCAGTACAGGTTTCAGCTTCTTTTCCCGAATCAGTTCTTGAACGCTGTTCATACCTACTGCTTTGGAGGATACCTTGATCTCTCCCTGTTCATTCGCTTTCTCGGTCCAAATCCGTGTGTACAAAGGTACAGCCATAATCAGCTTGTCCGAAGGAACGTCATCTTCTTCTAGTATGCGCCGCATCGAAGACTCCGTCCAAGGGAGTGAGGCTACCGAGCCAGCTTTTGGACTGGCAGCCCAGTGCTCGTCATACGCCATCACCACGATATAATCGGCAAACGCGCCTAATCCGCGACGATCTAAAAAGGCAGACCACATTTCGCTATTCGATTTTGGCGTAACATCCACAGATAACATCAATCCATGAATACGGGCCATCGCCTTCATTTCACGTACAAACTGAGTCACATTCGGTCCATCTTCGGTATGCACATTCTCAAAATCGATATTTATACCGTCCAGCCGGAACGTTCCGGCATAGTCCAGCATCTGTTCAATGATGTGTGTACGCTTAGCGTAAGTAGATAGCGCCTCCTTGGTGATTTCCGGATCAAAACTGTTGTCCATTAACCCCCATACTTCCATTCCAGAACGATGGGCCCAGTTCACATAAGATGCATTCCCTTTGCTTTTCACTGTCCCATTCCCATCTGTAATATGGAACCATGTTGGGCTTACTACATTAACCCCAGGCATTTTCCCAATGGAACTTACGTCAGGCTGACGATTGTATACAGCTTCCCATACCAGATTCACAGGTTTGTTTTTCCACTTTTTCTCCGCCGCAGTGGGTGTAAACTTCGGTGTGTCCAGCGTCTTTTTCTCGCCCAGAACGAGATGATCATTATCTACATATCCGGCATATCCATTATCCATCTGCACAAAACTCTGATCTTTCCCCGTCTGCCATACCCTTACTCTTGTGTTCTGCTGCATATCTGTAAGTATAGGTGAAGACTCAGCTCCACGCTTATACAACGGGACGGTTTGATCTTCTTTCGATGACAAGGTATCTACAGCTGCGTATTGGATCGTGTCTCCACCCCGCATCAAAATAACGGCTCCTGTTGTTGGGTCCTCCTGAACGGCCAGCCCGTATACCTCCTTCAGCGGTTGAAGGGGAATATACGCTTCATTAGACTTTACCTCCGGCTTTACATTCAGCGGATAATCTCGATGATTCAGTTCAGCTTGGTTGCTGCCTTCTTTCATATGAAGCACGCGCTCCGGAGAAGCAATAATAATATCACCTGAATCCGGCTCATATCGTATGCCTGGATCAATCGTTTCCTGGAGTACTTTTACAGGCAGTTTAAGCTGCTCACCTTTACCTGAAGCTTCCTCATCCATAAGCTGTCCATCTACAAAAATAGGCTGATTTCTACCGAGCCAATCCGGGTCTTCATAGACTTTATTCAACCAAACGCTGGTAATCAGCCAATAAGCTCCGCCAGCCACGAGAAAGGCTCCAAGCAATCCCGGCCAAAATGAACGTCGTTTACGACGCGTATATATACTTTTTCTACCCAAACGACTACCTCCGTAAATTCCATTCATGATAGTAAGATCCCAAAACTATTGATTAACCATAAGGCCGCCTGCTTCCAATACCTTTATAAATAAAAAACGTGAAGAATCCATACTGAATTCCACACGTCAATATTGTAAATCATCTCTATTGGTTCCTGCAACTTTTGCACACACCATATACTTCCAATCGGTGACCATGTACTTCAAATCCCGTACTCGATTCTGCCTGAAGCTCAACACTCTTTAACGAAGGATAGCTGAAGTCTTCAATCTTGCCGCATTGATCACATATCACATGATAATGATCCGTGACATTGGCATCAAAACGGCTTGAATTATCTCCGTAGGTCAGTTCCCGGACCATACCTGCTTCCAGAAACATTTTCAGATTGTTATATACTGTCGCCACGCTCATACTTGGAAATTGGGGTTCAAGTGCCCGGTAAATCTCATCGGCTGTCGGATGCCCCATCGATTCCATCAGATAGTTTAATATGGCATGACGCTGGGGTGTAATACGGACACCGGTCGTTTTGAGCTGCTCCAACGCATGTTGGACACGTGTTGCCATAAAGCCCACCGCCTTACCTTTCTTTCTCTGCTTGAAAAAGGGATCTCTCCACCCTCCATACAGAGTGTTATTTCCGGCCGTTCACAACGAAACACGCTCTTTCACGTCATGTAACCTTGCCAGTGTATATTTATTGTACGGCGATTGCAAGTTTATTGTCAACGCGGCGATGTGGGAACTTCCGTTGTGTTCCCTTGGGGATTTGTCCCTCCATCCGTCTCCTGCTGCCCATCCGCATTCGTTTCGCTTGTTTCGATGCGATTCGTTTCAGGTACGGGAACGTCAGGATTACGCTGCACTGCAAGATCACTGTTTCCTTCAATTTTAATTGTGTATTCTCCTTCACCAAGCTGCCCTTCAATCGTTTTGTTTTTGACGTTAAACGGCATATCCGTCCGCAAATCACCGTAACTGCTGGAGCCGGTCAAACTATAATCACCGCGCTCGGGGATCATAACGTTAATTGCTCCAACTGCACTGTACACATCCCAATCTCCGCCAACTTTGGTAGAGACGATGTTAATACTGCCATTGAGGGACTGAGCTTTAACGCCCAGATTGGCACCATCCAGCGTAATATTGCCGTTCCGGGTATCAGCTGTGAACTCACCAAATGAGTCAGTAATGCTGATACTGCCTACTTGTGTAGTCAAATTCACATCTCCCGAAACGCCACGTGCCTTCATATCCCCGCGGTTGCTGTCCATGTCCACATTCCCGATCGCCTTGGCAATGATCACGTCGCCATTCAGTGTTTTGCCCTTAATATCGCCGACCGCATTCGTAATACGAATTCGCCCGTTGCCCGTCTCGGCAAAGATGGTACTAATGGCTTCAGGACGATTCAACAATATCGCGCCATTGGATGTCCGAATATCGAGATTGAAGCGGCGGTCGTCTGGAACGATAACTGTCATATTCATACGCGGCTGCGTTTTTTCATTTTCACCATACGCTTTGCCTGTCGCTTTAATATGAATGACCTTGGTCCCTTCGGCCTCTACAAAAGAAGCTGCCGCGACCGCCTTGGCCTGCACATCAGACGTTTGGTCTACCCATACAACAGTTTTCACTTGAATCTCATCCGTATCTCCGCGCTGCAGCGAAATATCTCCGTTCACACCTTCAACGACGATGTTCGAAGTATCCATACCAACAGGTACTCCAATCGTTTCTTTCTCTTCCTTGTATCCGGCAGCCTGACTGTAGTCCATTGAAGCAGCCCCCAAATTCAGACTAACCCGGTTCCATAGATGCATGTAGTGATCCTGTTCAGTCACAATAAATACAGAAGCCGTCAAAATTAAAGACGTCAGAATGCCTTTGGCATCCGGTCTGAAACGAATCTTTTGACGTTCATCCGACTGGGCTGAACGATCTGAATCTCGACTGCCTCTTCTACGTGTCCATAGGAATAAAATAATCCATTCCACACCAAGTGCCACAAGTAAAAATGGCCACCAATCCACTATTTCGTAGAGGTAGTCCGTCCCCCACTGTTTATCCAATATGAGCAATACACCAATGACCGCGATCAAGACTGCAGCCGTAAAACGTCCAACCCGGATTTTAAGGTTCATTCCTTTCCCTCCTTCCATCCCTATCCGTTCCCTATGTTCTCTTCCTGCGCAGCATAACCCAGAATTCCCGGCCAAACAGCAGCAAGCCGCCTGCGATCATCAGCACTGCAAAAGCATATCCGCCGTACATCGCAATAATCTCTTGAAACCAGCGTGGTTTCCGGAAAAACAGCACCATCAGTGATCCTCCCACAATTAACAAGAGCCCAAACGAAATGCCTCGCTCCCACACCATCACTCGTTCCCGTTCAGAACGCTCACCAGACAGCGGCTTGTCCGTATTTGCTTGGGTTACAGCCCGGCGCCTGCGCATCATCACCCAATCAGCCGACTGCAGCACATCATAGACATTGTAGAAATAAATGACCGGAATACAGAGAGCCAGCAAAATTAACAGAGGTACATTTATCTGTATGCCAATGGACGAGAAATACAAAAGAGCAGACAAATCAAGTAATACCAGCAGTATAAAAGTCAACCCCCGCATATACAGACGTAAATAGATATGTCCCAAACCTGGGATGATGGCACTCAGCAGCCCGGCAATAAACTTATGTGTTTTTTTCTGTACCGTTTTGGGCTTTCTATGCTTTCTTGTTTGTCTCGTTTTTCCCGTTCCTTTGCTGCCCGGATGACGCTTCTTCATAACATGCTCCTTCCATCGGAAAATGACCGATTCCCCTCATCATGCATTTGGTTAGATAGTACCCTAAAGCGCCAGAAGAGTAACTGGAATAAAAATGGATATTAAGAAAAACCCTCCGCCATTCCTGTACTCGGAGGGTTATGATTTCCTTTATTCAATCGACACTTTGGTCATGTGTTCCCACTGTCTTAGTTTGGAGACAATCTGTATCGTTTTAAATTCATGCGGCACTTGAACGTGCAGCACAATTTCTATTTTTCGTTCAACAGAGGTTACTTCTGCAAAAGCCAAATCCTGCTCATTCACTGTAATTTTACGGATTTTGATCTTCTCCTGCTCCATAAAAGACGATACCTTCTCTAGTGTCCCTGGCTCAGACAACGTGTGGAGGGTAATGACATGCAGATTGCTGCCGCGCAGATATCTCAGTTCTAATTTGTTAAACACCCATAGATTTAAAAGGACGAGCACGGTCGAAACGATGGAAGCAAAGAAGAATCCTGCACCCGCAGCAAGACCAATCGCGGCAACCACCCATATCGAAGCAGCCGTTGTGAGCCCGGTGATCGATTTTCCTGTGAAAAGAATCGTTCCTGCACCCAAAAATCCGACACCGGTTATGACCGCTGTAGCAAGACGCGCCGGGTCAATCCGTACATTTAATTCATGTGCAAAATCTTTAAATCCATAAATAGACAGCATCATAATCAGTGCAGACCCCAGACAAACCAGAATGTGCGTTCGAAGCCCGGCTGCATGGTTCGATCTCTCACGTTCCAGACCGACCAGTCCGCCAAGCAGCATTGCCAACAGTAAACGAAGCAAAATATGCCATTCATCAATAAACCAAGGATTGCTCAACGTCGTAGTTCCTCCTCTAAGTTGTTCACATGCTTAAAGCCTATTCTTATGAAATGTTGTTAATTCCACTCCAGGTGCAATCTGTGCTGCTTCCACAGGCTCAAATCCGAACTTCGTATACAAATTTACAGCAGCTGTATTAAGCGTTCCTGTGGAAACGATGTACCGAGACAGATTAGGATGTTCTTTGAAAACGTGCTCCATTAACGATGCGGCTATCCCCTTGCGGAAATGGTTGGGATGTACCATCATACGAGTAATCGTTAGTGTGTCCCGCTCTTCCTCCATTACAGCTACAGCGCCAAGGAGCTCTCCATCCTGCTCATCAACACTTCCGTAGAATGTTTCTCCGCAGTGCTGCAGGGTTTCCATCGTATCCAGGAGAGGCGGAATGTCTTGAAATCCGATAATCTTGGCTTCCAGTCGGTAAGCCATATGCTGCAGCCTCCACAACTGGGCTAACATGTCTTCATCATGCAGTGACAACGATTGAATTTTCATCGTTAAGCAGCTCCTCGCATCAGGCTGGATCAACCGTTAAATGAATAACGGACTTCTGAGTATTTTATATCAAAAAAGAGGCTGTCACAGGGACGAGCCTCTTTCTGTCCGGCCTCACCGGAAGGATTAGCGGTTCAGTACATCTGCAAGCAGTTGATTGGCGAGGGCTGGATTTGCCTTGCCTTTACTTTCTTTCATCACCTGACCTACGAGGAAACCGATGGCTTTTTGTTTACCGGCCTTATAATCCTCAACCGATTGCGGGTTGTTTGCAACGACCTGCTCTACAATGGCAAGGATCGCTCCCTCGTCACTGATCTGCACAAGGCCTTTCTCTTCAACGATCTGCTGCGGAAGCTTGCCGCTCTCCAGCATTTCCTTGAATACCGTTTTGGCGATTTTACTGTTAATGGTTCCCTTCTCCAGCAAGCCGATCATCTCGCCGAGTCCTTGGCCTGTCAAAGGAACCTGTGTTACCTCGAGGTTATTAGTGTTGAGATAACCCAACAAGTCACCCATAATCCAGTTGGAGACGGATTTGGCATCCTGCGTATATTTCAGACTGTCTTCAAACAGATCTGCAATGGCTTTGGAGGAAGTGATAACCTCGGCATCATAACTCGGCAGGCCATAATCTGATGTATACCGGGCTTTACGCTGATCTGGCAGCTCGGGAATAGAGGCACGGATGCGTTCCTTCCATTCGGCATCAATATGCAGCTTTACGAGATCCGGGTCTGGGAAATAACGATAATCATGCGCTTGTTCTTTCCCGCGCATCGACAGCGTTTTACCCTGAGACTCGTCCCAGCGGCGTGTCTCCTGAACCACTTCTCCGCCGTCATCGAGAATTTCAGCCTGACGGTACTGCTCATATTCCAAACCGCGCTGTACACCGCGGAAGGAGTTCATGTTTTTCAGCTCTGCACGAGTGCCCAGCTTCTCTTGTCCAATCGGACGCAAGCTGATGTTGGCGTCACAACGCAGTGAACCTTCTTCCATCTTCACGTCCGATACGTCGCAGTACTGCATAATGGCACGCAGTTTTTCCAAATACGCACGTGCTTCTTCCGGGGAAGAAATTTCCGGTTCGGATACAATCTCCACCAGCGGAGTTCCTACACGGTTGAAATCCACAAGTGATGCATAACTGCCATCCACGTGTGTGAGCTTTCCGGCGTCTTCTTCCAGATGCAGCCGGGTAATGCCGATCCGTTTCGTCTCGCCATTGACTTCAATATCGATCCAGCCATTCTCACCGATCGGCTGATCAAATTGCGAAATTTGATACGCCTTTGGTGAGTCAGGGTAAAAGTAGTTTTTGCGATCAAACTTGCTGACATCAGCAATCGTGCAGTTGAGGGCCATAGCTGCTTTCATTGCATAATCCACAGCCTGACGATTCAGGACTGGCAGTACGCCCGGATGTCCGAGACATACCGGGCAGGTGTGTGTATTGGGCGGGGCTCCAAAAGCGGTGGAGCAGCCGCAGAAAATTTTGGAGTTGGTATGCAGCTCCACGTGGACTTCAAGTCCAACGACCGTTTCATATTTAGATGCGGACATTTCTCATTTACCTCCGTTCCGGGCAGTCTACAGCTGCGGACGCTGCTTGTGGAATGCTGTATTTTGTTCGTACGCATGCGCGACGCGCAGTACGGTTGTTTCGTCAAAAGCTTTACCAATAATCTGCAAGCCAACAGGCAGACCATCTGCAAATCCGCAAGGAATGCTGATCGCCGGAACACCCGCTAGGCTGACTGGAATCGTCAAAATGTCATTCAGATACATCGTAAGCGGGTTGTCCACTTGAGAACCCAGCTTAAATGCCGTTGTAGGAGCAGTAGGCCCAATAATGACATCATACTTGGCAAAAACATCATCAAAATCCTGTTTGATCAGTGTGCGCACTTTTTGAGCTTTCAAATAATACGCATCATAGTAACCGGAGCTGAGTGCATAGGTTCCGAGCATAATACGTCGTTTTACTTCCGGACCAAAGCCCTGACTTCTGGACTGGTGGTACAGATCCAGCAAATTCTCCGGATTGTCCGCACGCACACCGTAACGTACACCGTCAAAACGAGCCAAGTTGGAAGACGCCTCAGAAGAAGCGAGCAGATAATAGGTAGCTACTGCATATTCGGTATGCGGCAAGGATACCTCTTCCCATGTCGCTCCAAGTCCCTCCAGCACGTTCAGTGCAGCAAGAACTTTCTCTTTTACTTGCGGGTCTACACCTTCACCGATGTATTCCTTCGGTACGGCAATACGCAATCCTTTGACATCCCCTGTCAGTCCGCTCAAGTAATCCGGAATATCTACCTTGGCAGATGTCGAATCTTTAGCATCATAACCGGCAATGGCTTGCAACACATAAGCAGAATCTTCTACATTTTTGGTCAGTGGTCCGATTTGGTCGAGGGATGATGCAAAGGCCACCAAGCCAAAACGGGAAACCAGTCCATAAGTAGGCTTTAAACCGACGATTCCGCAATAGGAAGCAGGCTGACGAATAGAACCGCCCGTGTCTGATCCAAGTGTGAAGTACGCTTCTCCCGCAGCAACCGCTGCAGCAGATCCACCTGAGGAACCACCTGGGACACGATCAAGTGCCCAAGGATTATGCACAGGGGAGAAGCTGGAATTCTCGTTGGAACCGCCCATGGCAAATTCGTCCATATTAAGTTTACCCAGGGTTACTGTATCCGCTGCCTTAAGCTTCTCGACAACCGTTGCATCATACACCGGGTCGAAATTGCGAAGGAATTGACTTCCACAGGTCGTGCGAAGTCCGTTCGTCACGATGTTATCCTTAATGCCTACAGGTAAACCAAAGAGCAAACCTTTCTTCTCACCGCTGACAAGACGGTCATCCAGCTGACGGGCGCGGGCGCGGGCGTTCTCCTCGTCCAATGTCAAATAAGCTTTCACTTTGTCATCATGCGCACCAATATTCTGATAAGCCTGATTCACCAGATCGCTGACCGACAGCTCCTTGGCGTGCAGCTTGTTATGTAACTCAGGCAGCGATTGTTCAAATAAACTCACAGTACTTGTCCTCCTTCCAATTGTCCGTTATTCCATAACAGCAGGCACTTTAAACTGCCCGTCTTCTTCTTCTGGTGCGTTATGCATCACCTGTTCTATGGACAGGCTTTCCTTGGTTTCGTCTTCACGCATCACGTTGCTGACATGCAAAACGTGAGTTGTTGGCTCAATGTTTGTCGTGTCCAGTTCATTCAGCTTCTCTGCATATTTTAAGATCGCGTTCAGCTGACCTGTCAGCGTCTGTTCTTCTTCAGCAGTCAGATTAAGCCGGGCCAGCTTGGCCACATGCTGAACGTCATTATTCGAAATACTCATTACCGGATGCCTCCTTCATTCGTTCTGTGCCTGAGACCATCCACTGAAAACAAGGCGTTCGTTTAACGGGCTAAAGTCTCAAGATAACTTTTCTAATTATAGGTGAGATAGTTCGACAATTCAATGCAAATGCAAAAAAGGAGCCGGCATCAGCCGACTCCTGAACATTCTAATGTTTAAATCCATGCACGCAGATTAACCTGCTTTATAAAATCCGCCTGGGACATGACATCATTCGCGGTTTCCTCTTCTTCTTCCACAGCTTGAGGCTCACCATTCATCAATTGATGAAACAGTCTCTCATTATGTGTCGCAAGGGCGTAATCTATCAACGCTTCTCGCTCGACCCGCTCAGCTTCCTGCTTCAGCAGAACCTCTTCCAGATCGACGTCGCCGGATGGAACGAAAAAATTCCGATTAACCAGCGGCACTCGAAGCACGTAATCGAACGCATTGTCCGGATTCCGGTCATAAGCGATGATGTATCCATATTCCCCCACAGGAAGATTCTGCTCAAACGCATCCGCGACGATGACAACCTTCTCTCCTAATCGCAGCATCGTCTAACCTCCTGGTAGTCTATCATTATTATTTATTTGTATAGTCTACTAGAAAAGAATAGCGATGTCTAGGAATACTAGATTTAAACAACATATTTGTGCAAAATCTTTCTGAAGATATTCGCAACCGCAGCTGCTCGTTCCCATATCATCTGTTATGTTTACTTCCGCCTGTGTCGTTTACGGTCTGTACGAATCACAACCAACCAATAAATCATCAGAGGTCCGGGCACGCTGGTAATACCCCACAATCCCCATAACCAAGGAAAGCGGCCGCGACTACGTGCATCTTGAAACATCCATGTGCCTTGAAACAAAAGCAGCAGCGCAAGCATCACCAGCATTACCGGATGAATTTCGCTCAATGAATAGTGAAGTTTATTCATGGCGCGCCGCCTCCTTCCGCTGCCGGATAAACCAGAACGCCGCTGCAATGAAGGCAATGATTGTACTCAGCACTTGTATCCCCAAGTATACGGCAGGAGAAGAAAGAAATAACAACACACCCAAAGTAATTACCATCAGTGCAGTGAGCCAGAAGAAAAGAATTTCAATTATATTGGTTCTGCGCTTCATACGTCTTTGCTCTCTGGCACGAGATTCAAGTGCTGCCAGCGAAGGAATATCTGCCGGTTCGCAGACATCGTCCAGCGCCTTCATAGACTGCTGCAATCGCTGTACCACTTCCTGCTCCGATGTATTATTCGGCCTGCTCATTCTATTCCAGCTCCTTTCTCAATTGGCGGAGGCCATAAGCTGTCCGTGACTTTGCTGTTCCGGCTGGAATGCCCAGCATCTCCCCGATTTCCTCGTATCCATACCCGTAATAATGTTTCAGCAGCACACCAATGCGATGCTCAGGCGTAAGCCTCGTCATCGCATCCATCACATCCGTCCATTCCTCATTTCGACTTTCGAGCTGCCAGCGAAAACGGCGGATCGCCTGATGACGAATCAGCTCAAGCCAGTTCTGTTCTCTTTTCCTTCGCCTGGTTCGATCAATGTAAATCCGGGTTGCAATGGTGATCATCCATGAGGAAAACGCTGAACGACCATCATAACGCCGAATGTTTTCCATGCAGCGAACCATCGTATCCTGCACAATCTCTTCAGCGAGGTTAGGGTCCATCGTGACTTTAACCAAGTATTTATAAACAAACGAGTAATGGCGCTGCAATAAGGCCGCAAGTGCACTGTCGTCTCCCTCTGCCGCTCTTCGCACTTCCTCCAGTTCGGCTGTTTTCATCATGATGATCACCCACTTCCTGCTCAATCTTAAGGTTATACGACAGGCTCCACCGAAACGTTCAATTGAGGATTCAATCTTTGTAAAAATAATTAAATGCATACGACAATTTCTCGGGCAATCAGACTCCATTTCGGTAATCCTGCAGTTTGTCGAACCACCGCTGGTTCCGGGCCCCGTTTTTCAACACACGGCTGTTCCACACATTTTGCCGCAGCCTGCGGGCTCTGTTCGCCATGTCCGTTTTTAAATCAAACGGTTCCAAATGATCTGCATTTTTATTTTGTAAAACTGACCCGCTTGAGTCAGTATGAGCTGAATCAGGGCTGCAAATATGAATCGGACTGGTATTCCATATGTAATCTTTCTGATAAGCTGTTTCCTTAATCATGGAACGTATGACGGAATGCAGTTCGATTCGTCGATCATCAAGACATGTATACTCCGGCGGCTGCTTCGGCTGAAACGTGTTTATTTTCTCCACATCGATCTCCCTCACTCTCGTTCACCTAGAATTAATCGTTCTCTTGTTCTGTAACTATTATGTAAACCTTCACTGTTATGTTCTTTCGCTGGCGCTGCTTATTTTGGGCCTTTATAATTACGATTTCTGCCGAAAAACGGCTGAAAACAAAAAAAGAACGCAAACCGGGTATGGACCACAGTCTGCGTGCTTCGCGAGTTTGGGTGTATCTATTCAACGCTTTAGTTAAGTGATGCCTTAACGCTTGTAACAACTAATTGCTATTCTAATGAAAAATCCGACACTTGTCCAGACTTAATTCACATATTCTGTCGAATCATATTGCCGGAACATAAGGGTTGTTTTGTTTCTCGTACCCTATTGTCGTTTTGGGACCGTGACCCGGATATACTTTAACCTCATCGGGGAACCGGTACAGCTTGTTCTGAATGGAATCCACCAAATCACGTTCACGTCCACCTGTCAGGTCTGTTCTACCTACGCCCATCCGGAATAGTACATCTCCAGCAAACAGATCATCCCCGCATAACAAACTTACACTGCCTGGAGAATGTCCAGGGGTATGGTACACCTGAAACGTATGACCAATCAGCTCCAGCTTCTGACCCTCATCCAGAGCAAATTCTGCCGGAGCGGCAGCGATCGGTGGTGTTACCTGCGGCCAATTCAATGATCCGTTCAGCTTGGCTGTAGTCAGCCAGTCACTTTCCAGATCATGCAAATATACAGGGCATCCCTTCAGCTTACGAATCTCTTCGACACCACCAATATGATCAAAATGAGCATGGGTCAGAAGAATCGCCTCGATCTCCAAATCCTGAATTGCTTTGAGCAGCGGGCCAGGGTTCATACCCGGATCAACAATAACAGCTTTACTCGGGTCCTCTCCCTGTAACAGGTAGGCGTTGGTTTGCAGCGGCCCGAGCGTAAATGTACGAATGTTCAGCATATGAATTACAGCCCCGAAATCAGTTCACGCAGTTCACGAATGATAACTGCATGAGACTCCGTTCCTTCACCGTAACGTTTCAGAATCTCTTTGCGTGCCTCTGCCATATTGTCCTGATAATCTGCAGCTTCACGGTCAGGATTAAGACGTTTGAACTCCACCATCACTTCTTGTACATGCTGCGGACGGGGTCCCCATTGACCAAGCACGTGTCCGCCTGTATCTGCAAAGATCACAATCGGCACCGAACGTCCGCCCATCGTAAGGAACTCATCCATTACTTCCGGGTGATTCTCCATAATCAGCACTTCCGTCGGGATGCCGGAAATTTCCAAAGCCTGAAATACAACCGGAATATTGCGAACGACATCACCACACCAATCCGCTGCCAAAATCAGCACACGAAGGTCGTCACGATGATTCAGACTCTCAAAAAATTCACGATCCTCTTCGCTTGCCCAGACAAAGCTGTCATAGTTCGATTGAAATTCGCTTTGATTTTTGGTCATACTTGCGATAAATTCCTTCGGAGGCAGGCCTTTTCCGAATTTGTGAGACAAGTTAGGTTTAGACATTACTTCACACTTCCTCTCTTTTTACGTACATTCATCCATTTAATAACAAAATAAATAATCATAAGAGCAAGCGCAACAAGCAGAATCGGTGTAATATACGGTGCCGCTTTCTCATCTACATGCTTCCACTGATCTCCGAGAATCATCCCTAAATATATAAACAATGCAGTCCAAGGTATAACAGCGAGTGTAGTGAGCAGAATGAATTTGCCTGTGTGCATTTTGGTGATGCCCGCAGGAATCGAAATCGCATGTCTTACGACCGGGATAAACCGCGCTGTAAAAATAACCCCCGTACCATACTTGCGAAACCATTCTTCGGAATGATCGATATGTTTTTTCTGGATCAGTATGTATTTACCGTATCGTTCAAGCACAGGTCTGCCGCCATAACGGCCGATCCAGTAAATAAACAGCTGAGCCAGCACCCCGCCTATTGTACCAAAAATCATCGCACCGAAGAAATTAATGTGATGCTGGGAAACGAGAAAACCGCCATATGCCAGCACAATTTCACTTGGAATGACTTCCAGCATTAATCCGAGCATGATGCCGAAGTATCCGAGACTTTGAATCCAGTCGAATAATTGGCTGACAATGTTATGAATAACGTCCATCTCAACCCTCTCTCTTTTTCCTTAATGACGGTGCCCTGCCGCACCATGGGAGTTCGTCCTTATTTTATCACAGGCCCCTGAACGTGGCTACTTGAGAGACAGGGACAGTATCCCGCAGCCGCTGATTCGCATATGGTATGGGGAGAGGAGCGTGAGCACATGTCATTCAAATCTGTACCCGGATCTCCCCCGGTCAAACATAAGCAATCCGGTCAAAACCTTCCTTCTGCCCGAGGCATTCGCCGTGCCTGCAGCAAGGAATTGTATCGTACAGCCAAAAGGCTGAAATTGTACATTTCGCCAGAACGCATGAAGCAGGCCGAGGAGCGATACTACGCCAAAGTCATCGGAAACCTGCTCTGGATTGGAGAAAACCGCAGCGACCGTAAAAAACTGTGCGAATGGTGGAATACCGAAGTCAGCGCAGAAATTGCGGCACTGTGGGATGTAGAGGTTGAATCCCTTAATGAAGCCTTCAAACATGCCTTTGGCGGTTATCGTCTGTAAAAAGAAGACCGGAACAGGCGGGCAGTGTTTTCCCTCGTCAGCCTGTTCAAAGCATATCTTGACCATGAATCGTAAAGGGAAAGCCAGAGACCATGGAACGTTACGTATCGGGAGTTATCACCGAATGATATCCCAAAACAAATGCAGCTCGGGCAGGTAAGCAGGTTCAAATACATACAGGGTCCAGCTCGCCATTTCAGTTCTGTGAATTGCAGCGAATGCACGATCTAATTGATTTGTAAGGCTTATTTTTGATTAAGGTACCTGCAGCAATGCTGCGCAGGTTCTCACCCGATAAGGCAGAAGAACTGTCCAGTTGGAAATGACGATCACTGCGTATATATTCCGCATTGACCTGTGCTGCCAGATTTTTATACTGCTCGTAGATCTGCGCCCCCACGGCAGCGGTCTGCTGCGCCTGCCGGGCTCTTCCATGGGAAATTTCATGCATCGCGATCTGTTCCATCTCGTGCACCGCCGCCCTATAAATTTCCTGCTCATAACGATTTAAGGAGATGGCTTTGATAAAATATGTCCCCGCCTGTTTCCCTTGGCCTGATTGTGATGCCCGTTTCCCAAGCTCCAAATAAAGATCAGGATCTTGCGGCGAATAGGACAAGCCGTTCAGTAAAATGGAATGAGCTTCTGCATAAGGCAGTGTTCGCGCAAAGGAAATCGCCAAATCAGGCCGGGCTGGATTCAAGTGATATGCTGATTTAAAATATTCGACACTTGTTGAAGTCTCCATTGGCTCCGCAATTGCTTGACGATACTGTATAGCTGCCCACATGTAATGCGCTGTAATCCAGACGGTCCCCCCAAGCCAGCATGCGAGCAGAAACTCCGCCGTATACCGCCTGATTGGGCGTGATGCAGGGCTGGAAAGAAGTTGGATACAGGGACGGATGTAATTTTGAATGGAAGCATGGACAAGGACCAGCCTTAAACGGATTGCTTGTAAGGTAAGGTGGTACGAGTATCGCTTAGATTGCTGCAGCGCATTCACAGGCTGCGAAGCTGCATCATTGATCGAGCCTGCACAAGCTGTATCTACAAGAGACTTTGGAGCAGGAGCTGCAGCAGACACACTGCCATTAATGAACGCGTACGGGTAGAGTGCCGCTACCTCTGTTTCTCTTCTCAGCGCAGCGGCCCATGCCGTAAGCCAGATGAAAAGCATCCAGCTGAGCGCATAGCTCCAGTCGAAGTCCACAGCCCCATGCAGGGCAAAGACAAGTACAGCCGGCAGCAGGCGCGGTGCGAAGCGTCGCATGCTGTGCAGGGTGAAGAGCATCCACCCTGCAATCAGCGCGATGCCGAGCAGGCCCGTATCCAGGGCCAGGTCGAGCAGCCCGCTGTGAACCTCGCCGCCGACATACGGCGAGGACTGAATGGCGCGGAACATGCTGCGCCATGTGTTTCCCCCGTGGCCGAGCCATGCGGCCTCGGTCCACAGCTGCAGGGCATCCCGCCACATCTGCAGGCGGGATGCCCCTGTGCCGACACCCGCCGCGAAGCGATCGGCGGTGGAGGCTGCGGCCATAAGTGCAGCGGCGATGCACGCCAGCACGGTAGTCGCCAAGGCAGCGGCGCGGCCAGCACGGGCGCGGCTGTGCCAGAGACGGCACAGCAGCAGCGTGCCGAGCAGCGCAGCTGCCCATGCCCCGGCCAGTGCCAGCAGGCCGGGCACAGGTGCAGGCGCCAGCTGGGCAGCAGCCAGCTGGCGGTACAGCCAGGCCGCGCATGCCAGGGGCGCGGCCAAGGCCAGCAGCAGCGGCAGGCGGGCACCGCGCCGCTGCAGAGCCAAGGCGGCGGCCGCGGCACAGCCGGCCGCAAGCCAAGCGCCGCGCGACTCGCTCAGCAGGAGCGCGGCTTGCGCGGGCATAAGCGGCAGCACCGCCGCGATGAGCCGGCGTGCCGGGACCGCCCGGCCGGCCAGCACACCCGCGGCTGCCGTCAGCCGCTCCAATGCGTACATGCAGGCGACGGCACCGTACGCATTGGGGTACTGCAGCAATCCGCCGAGCCGAGCGCCGGCGGAGCTGATCTCCGGGTCCGCTGTGCGCATGATCCCGTAAGGCAGCGGCATCACACCGCACACGGCAAGAATACCGCTCAGCACAAGCAGGCCGCCTGCCAGCTGCCAGCCCAAGGCAATCCACCGCACACCATTCCTGCTCGCTGCCAGCAGCGCAGCGAGCAGGGCAAACATCGCAAGCAGGCTCCAGCGCAGCATTTCATCGATGCTGCCCTGCGTACTTACCGAGCCGGCCAAGGCATGTACCGCATAACACATCATGACTACCAAAGGAAATAACACCTGGATAAATTGCGGATTTTCCGGCCTCATGAATTCTAAGCGTATCATGTCCATGCCGGCAGGCTGTGTTTCCAGCATTCCCTCTATGTACATTACCAGCGAAATGCTCACGATGACCGCGGTCATCAAAATAACGGGGTATACATCAGCCGAAAAGAATAACCCTCTACGCAAACATCCTGCGAGCAATACAACCAAGGTGCCCATACCTAAGACTGCCGTCCAATTGGATCGGTTCATATCTGTCCTGCTTTTCTTTTCCTTCGTCCTGCTCCAGCGGCTGGATGTATCTGATACCCGTCCTGTGACCCATAGGCTGTGTGGACCGGCTGTATCGTTATATGTATTGCAGTCATGTGCCAAATAGCACCCGTATTCCGGTAATTCATCCAACCGTCCGGGTTGACATGAGCGGCCTGCCAAACCTCTGCCTTCTGCCTGACCACCATTCTGATAAAACAGTTCCTGCTGACCTGCGCCCCCTCTGCTGCTATCTTTTTTTGCTTCTTCATTCACTTTCTCTTTTTCCTCCACTCCACACCTCCTCCTTTCTTCATCAAAAACAATAAAAAAGACAGAAAGACCCTCATTACGGGTCCTTCTGTCTTTTTTCAGCTGAGCTGGCACTGTGAATTATGCTCCACAGTACCAGCCGATGCTGATTGTCCTCTGACTGATTCAGGCATACACAGATCACATTCAAGATATTCACATTTAACAGCATTAAATAACTCGGCACCAACGCATTGGATATTCCAGATACACATTTTTACTTATGCGTTGACCTGTCACTCATGAATTAATGATACATCATTTCATTAATTCTCTGTTTTTGATCTGGCATCGAGTTAAACGACCCTTTTACCAGCATGTCCTTTTCCTCACATTTGCAGACCACTTATGCGGTAGATGCTTCGACTTCTCGTTTTACTACTCAATCTTTATCAACCTTTGCTCATCGATCACATTCCCAATACAAGATCAGTGGAGGCTGCACTTGGCAGATCGCTCCAAGTTTTCCCTGTCTACTTTTCCTCCGGACTTGCTTCCCTCAACCGGAAGCAGGTCTGCACAGGCGCGCTCCAAATAAGGATCGGCATGGATGAAATCGCGGAATGCAGTGTATTCATCCCACATCTCACTCACTTGACCCGCCTGACCACGTACGGCGCGAATCAAAATGTTTTTAGGTGTATTCTCCAAGTCAATAAATTCGAGCAGCTGTGTCTTATATCCCATTAAATCGAGCAGTTTGGCGCGAATCGCATCTGTTGCCAGTGCCGAGAAACGTTCTTTCAGAATGCCGTGGGACAGCAGCGGATTCATTACCGAAGATTCAACCTGGTCATACAGCTCATGCTGACAGCAAGGCACCGAAAGAATAACGGAAGCCCCCCAGCGCACAGCTTTCTCCAGAGCCGCATCTGTAGCGGTATCACAAGCATGGAGAGTAACCACCATATCCACTTCATTCAGTTCATCATAATCCGCAATGTCACCCACGAGAAATTTCAGATCACCATAGTGCAGACGTCTAGCCAGATCATTACAGCGTTCAATGACATCAGCCTTTAAATCAAGACCGATAATCTTGAGCGAACGACGCTGCTGTACAGACAAATAATGATAGAGGGCAAAGGTCAGATAGGACTTGCCGCAGCCAAAATCGACGATGGTCAGCGGACGCCCTTCTGGCAGGTGAGGAATAACATCCTGCACCATCTCAAGGAAACGGTTAATCTGCCTGAACTTATCATACTTGCGCGCAAGTACACGTCCCTCTTCATTCATAATTCCGAGTTCAACGAGGAAGGAAACGGGAACGCCTTCTTCCAGCACATACTGCTTTTTACGATTGTGGGAAAGGTCCACCGCTGTTTTGGATGGGGATTTGGTCAGAATTGACACTTTATATTTTTTGCTGATCAAAATTTGATAATCTGCCTCTGTCGTACAGAGCAGCCCTTGACGAAACGTCTCTTCACATAACAAAGTCATGCGCGCCATCGCTTCAGCCGGGGTCAAGTTTTCATGCAGCACTTTATTCGCATAATGAAAAGCAAACTGATAATGAAGCTGATTTTTCAGCGTTACCGGCTTCACCTGCACTTTGGTAAACGAGACATTGTCCCGTCTGCGCAGCTGACTCCAGGTCGCCGTAATCAGCGAGTTCTGTTCAAAAACATCTTGTATAAGCTTTCGCAACGAATCCACGGGGTACATCTCACTTTCGGTTTGGTTTGGTCACACGTTACCATACCATAATTTTGTGTCCGCTCCAAGTGAGGGACCTGCTCTCCATATGTGTTGTAAGTCCACGTTCCATACTTCAGCCTGAATCCAGAAAACGTTCTCTGCTGCTAACGTCTCGTTTCCGAAACTTTAATCTGAGCCAGCCCCTCTTCAACCTCAGCTCGCGGCAGGCCGCCCCGTTCAAGCTGATCATCCGTAAGTTCGATCAGCCTCTGATAAAATGCTCTGGCATCATCCTCATACTGCACCGGATACTCCGGGCCAAGATGCAGCAATCGGTACCAGCTGTTCTCAGCTGCATCGTATCGTCCCTGATGCTCCCGGTACAGTGCAAGCTGCTTTTCCGTTCGGGCAGGAAGCTCATATCCCTGAATTTGTTCCATCACTTCCTCTACACGTTCAGGTGCCTGCAGCAGCTGCGGATTAGCCCCATGATTCAATGCATACAGGTAAAAATGTGAAGCTCGCATTAAACGGACAAGCGCAGCATCCTCTGCCTCCATTTTCTCCTCATCATCTATGCCTTCAACTCTGGCCTTCTCCTGGTGAATATAAGCCTCTTCTTCAATAAGTCTTGCCGCCTGCTGCAGATTGTCCACCTCAATGACTCCCCGAAAGCGGAACATTTCGATGACATCCTCTGCGGGCAGCGAGTTCAGCAACGAGAGATTCATGCCAAATTGTCTGCGCATCAGTTCGTCCAGTTCAGACAAAGCTTCCGTATGTTTACGCTGCTGTCTGAGTGTAAAGGCTTTGCCGATCGCCTCTGTCATTTCCTCCATCATTCGGAGCAGATAATCCTTCCTGAACATTGCTGTGCCCCCTCATTTCTTTATCATCTTCCAACCTTTTTCTTCCGCCTGACTATACGTTTTATTTTAATTCATGCCGTAAAAAAAAGCGAAAATCCGGCTAACTCCAAGCCGGGCAGCAAACAAATCAAAAACCCCTGCTTGTCCACATAGACATGCAGGGGTCTTCATATGCAAACGATGGTCCGTTGTCATCTACCAGACACTCGCTCAATTCAACAGAAAGTCCTATACGGTCGTCTTTTTCATTTCCATTTTCCAAACGTTCTCTCAGTTCATCTTAATCAGTCAAACCTGCCATAAACTGCTTAATCACCTGAATCAGCTCTTCCGGTGCTTCATACATGCTCATATGCCCTGCACCTGCAATCGTGGCCTGCACAATATGAGGCTTATCACTTGTAAAAGTGCGCTCCGGCGGAATCAAACCGTCCTTTTCTCCTGCCACGAGCAGCACAGGAAGCGGCGAAGCGGATAATACATCCCGGCGATCCGGGCGTTCGCGCATAGCCAGTGCAGCACCGACTGCTCCTTGAGGTGCAGTCTGGTAACCGATTTCCTTCACACGATTCAAGTGTGCAGACATGGATTCCACATGCTCCGGTGCGAACAAGCCCGGAACCAGCCCGTCCACAAAGTTCACAATACCTTCAGACTGAATGGTGGATACCGCACGCAGGCGTTTCTCCTTCGCCTCATCACCGTCTGGGAACGCCGTTGAATGAATCAAACCAAACGCATTCAGACGCTCCGGATGATGCTGTGCGATCGAAAGTGCAATATAACCGCCCATGGAGTGTCCGAGAATAACCGCTTTTTCCACACCGATTTCATCCATTAGCTGCAGGACATCATTGCCCATCTGTTCAATCGTATAACTGCCAACCGGTGCATCCGTTTTGCCGTGTCCACGCAGATCGGGCACGATACAACGATAACCGCGTGCCAATTCCGGCACCACTTCATCCCAATAAGATGAACTGCCGCAGTATCCATGGAGCAGCACGAGTGCTTCCCCTTTCCCCTGCTCGGCATAACAAATCGTCGTTCCATCACACATCACTTTTTCCATATTAATCCCTCTCTCTGCGCGAATGTAATATTTCAGGTTGTATATTATTAAGCAATCAACTCACAAATGAAACGTTTGTCGTGCACTCCGGGCCTCAGATATGGAATCGGCAATCGTTTGGGCCATGTTCATAACAAGGTACAGAGAAGTCATCTGCAAAATCGAATACGGCCTTGGTCCATTAGCATTAACTACTGCGGCTAAGCTGTACTGCCCGACCGGCGGCAGCTTGCCACCAACGGATTCGGCCGGACGAAGCGGCGCTCCGGATACATAATATGTCCCGGCAGCATCTTTCGGGCCCAAACAGGCATCTATTGCAATAATGGTATGCTGTGCCGGAATATGTGCCAACCTCTTTTCGAGCGTGTCTGCATCACATGGAGCAGCCAGTGTGCCAATTACATGGGGTAAACCCTGTTCTTCGAGCAGCGTACCCGTCATGGGTCCGAGTGCATCTCCGGTCGAACGGTCTGTACCGATACAGAGAAACGTAATCTCGTCGAGATTATGCCGCTGGAAGATGTCCTTGAAAAAAAGAACAAGCTGATCTCTATGTACACCTTTACGCATGCCTCGACTCTGCTGCCGGACCAGCTCTCGTTTGTATAAGGTCAAGCTGAATTCCCTCCTGTTATAAACGGATACGATGGACAGCTCCGGCATGATCTTCTCATGCCAGTCGTTCAGTTCTATTCCCATATTGTAACCGATGCTCCGTCCCCCCGCAAAATCATTGGCTTGTCTCCTTCCACTCATGCTACAATAACAGGAGTTTCTCTTATGAAAAGCGAACAAACCATCCCTGGAAGATGGAAAGGATGAAGTAAACGATGGATTTAACACAAGCAACAGCAGCTAATATGGAATATATGATAGAAGCCATCAAGACCAAACTGCGGATGGCCAGTGGTGCCGCTATGCAGGCTTCAGCATTCCCACTTGAGAAATATGAGGATCTGCAGGATTTGTATGAGATGGTCATGAGTAAAGAGCATCTGAGTATCTCGGAAGTGGAAGCCGTTGCTTCTGAACTTGGCAGACTGCGCAAATAGGCCATCATTCGTAAACCTCTGCCTTCACATCTGGCAGAAACACAAACTAAAGGGACCTGTTATACATCCGTATGTTGATGTATAACAGGTCCCTTTTTTACAGCCTGTTCGGCTGTGCTAACGGATCAATACAACGCTCTGATGCAGTGCTCCTGTCAAGGTAGATCAATAAGTACAAATTCTGCGGGCTCGCTGCCTGCGCTTGTCATTTGCAGGTCACAGCTTTTGCGGATTCGAGCCGCATCTCCGGGCTTGAGATTAAAATGGCCATCGGAGCACTGAATCTCGAGATGACCGCTAATAAGGAACAAATGTGTACGCCGCTCCTCATGCTGCGGATACATTAATTTCTTGCCCGACTCCAGTTTGGACAGATAACAGGTTACGTCCTGCGCAATACGCAGCGAACCCTCTTCTGAAATTTCATCCGCCTGATCTGACACCCCTGATACAATTGGACAAAGTCGATTCAGCGGTGCAGACTCTTCTATTTTACGATAGGCATAAGACGGTTTAAGCATTCGCTGGGAAGGCAGAAACCACATCTGCAGAAAGCGTACAGGTTCATCCGTGTCCGGATTCGTTTCGGAATGCTCCACACCTGTCCCAGCGCTCATCACTTGAACCGTCCCCGCTTTCAGCAGCTGTTCCGTGCCCATACTATCTGTATGCTTAAGCGTACCTGATATTACGTAACTGACGATTTCAAGATCGTGATGGGGATGTTTTTTAAAGCCTTCCTGCGGCATCAGTGTGTTGTCATTATGGGCTAACAGACAACCAAAATGGGCATTGCTTGGATCCTCGTAATCTGCAAAGGAAAAGCTGAATTCACTGTGTATCCAACCTCGATCCGACGTGTGCCTTTCTTCCGATGTCACTACTTTAATCATATACATCCACCTCCAGAGGATTGGAACTGCCTCATGGGCAGTAATCCATGCGTGTTAAAATTAAGTTAAGGTCAATACCAGTTGGTATGTGATCTTTACCCGGGGTCCGGTCATTCTAATCACGCTCATTCCAAAGGTTACACGCTATCTTTTAATGAGTGGAGTACAAATTCACTTTCCATTTCCCCTACGAGAGTCCCAGCGTCGTTACGGATAGCTGCCGGGAATACTTCAGCCAACCTCGCAGCGGTTTTGGAGTTGGAATAACCGATTTGCTTCAATATCGATTGTGTAATGGAGGCCCATTCTTCTTCGGAACCATCCAGTACTTTAAACGTGATGCCCAGTCTCTCTTTTTTCAGCGCAAAACCAAATACACCCTTGAATCCACCTTTGGCAACGATGTTATCGTCCTCCAGCAGCACCGAATCTACCCGATTCAACCCACCGACCATCAGAGGGTGCGCATTCATAGCTGAAGTAATCGTTTCTACAGCGGTACGTGTAGGGCCATCAGCGATAAGATCGGGACAAGCCAGCTTCAGGTATGCACTCGCGAGTGCAGACAACGGCAGTGAAAATACCGGAAAGCCGCAGCCATCCGTCCCGAGTTGAATCTCTTTTTCTTCAATGCCTGCGAGGCCTGCCAGCGTTTCAAGAATTTCCCGTTGCACGGGATGATCCGGCTCGGCATAGCTGTTTAAATCAAACTGTTTCATCTGACTGTACCCTAGAATTCCGAGATGTTTGCCTGAACAGTTATGCAGTATGCGGCGTTTTTCTCCTTGTGCACGAATCCAGGAATTGCGGCTCTCTTCATTAAGTGGGTAGCTTGGTGCACAGATCAGACATTCCTCGCCAAGTCCGATTTTACGGGCTAAATGTTCCAGCACTCGGATATGCTCGGGTTCTGAGCGATGTGACGAGGCCATGATGGCAATTTCCTGTGCTTCAAGGTTATAGTGACGGTCGATTCCAGCCCGAATACCCGGGATCGCCTGAAATGGTTTGGCAGATGAACGTGTAAAAGTTCTGAAATGGGGATCACCAGCCGAATATACAACCCGTCCATGCTCATCTGTAATACATATGTGTCCGTAATGGGCGCATTCCATCACGCCTGCACGGTATTCTTTAACTAATAAAGCACTCTCCATGCGTGTTTCTCTCCTTCATATTTCCAAATTCATGACTATACAAGTTGAATTCAAGATTTTACACAGTCCACTCCGAAGACAGAATAACCTGGAGAGTAGCGCTTATCCTCAGATTTTTTGAATTCCTTTTCCGAAGGGAAAAATCCGGTGATAAAGGCGAGCGCTTCGCTTTTTCAGGTTTTTTCTGTCCTCTCCGTTAAAGTGTAAAAGCAGTATTCAACTTAATATATAATTCAGTTCATCTCTGCTTTGCTTCACGGCGCCGCATGGGATATCCTCATTAGTATAGTACAAAATCGACGGTTTTACAGTTTTTTCGACAGTCGTTTCGGGTAAAGCTTTATCAGCATTACCGAAGAACTACACTTGTATAGAAGGAGATAAGTTATATGCTGCGCAGCTCTCAACATCTTTCATCTGAACCGCCACATATCATCCCTTTGCAATTTCTGCTGAAATATACCCTTATTGCTGCACTGCTCAGCGCATCCATTGTATTGTTGTTAGCCGGTGCAGGAGCCTGGGTTGGCCTGGATCGCCTGATTCAGCTGGATAATCAGGTACAGCAAATCTTCTACCTGCATTCCCAATCACGTCTCTCTCTGCTTCCTTATACTTCTTTCATCACAGCTATAGGTTCATTCAAAATATCAGTACTCGCGGCAGCCGGCTTTGCACTGTTATGCTTCGCAAGGCGCCGTCACAGAACAAATGTATATGGCTGTGTAATCAGCATAAGCTTTGGCATGATGTGGGTACTGAACACCCTATTGAAGGAAATTTTCAGACGGAGCAGACCGGAACTGGATCACCTTCTCGTTGTGCATGGCTACAGTTATCCCAGCGGTCATGCCATGATTTCAATGGGATTCTACGGCATGCTTTTTGTCGTCTGGGCCTTGGAATGGAGAGACAAAGATTTAGCTCTTAGGTGGATTCCTGTTTTTTGCGGCATTACATTTATTTTGTTGATCGGTCTTAGTCGAATCATGCTCGGAGTCCATTATCCTACTGATGTGATTGCCGGATTTGCTGCCGGATCCGTCTGGATTTTATGCTGGATTCAGGGGATGAAACGTTTCCTTTAATGTTCATCTGTCTCCTGTTTCCAGTTTATTCATCGGGCAGATAGTTGTTTCACCGAGATGCACGGCGTTTATATACGAAGTAAGCAAACGCGAACAGACAACATCCTGCATCAAGTTGAAAAGGAGGCGGTTGTTATGTGGGGCATTATTATCAGCATTGTCATGGCGGTCATTATTGGTCTGATCGGAGATGCACTTGCCGGTCATAACATGCCGGGCGGTGTGATTGGTGCTATGATTGCCGGATTTGCCGGAGCCTGGCTGGGGGCACTTTTGCTTGGTAACTGGGGACCGGTTATCGGTAACTTTGCAGTCATCCCCGCCATCATTGGTACAGCGCTCTTTGTTTTCTTGCTGGGGCTTGTGTCCAGACTGCTAAGACAGGCTGCCTGATTCGGGTTAGATGGTGTTCGTTGTTTCGTAAATTGTTTTTAATTTGAATAAGGAGTGATTAGACATGAATAAAGCAGAAGAGCAATATCCTGTACAAACTGGTTCTACTTTCGCCAAAGGCATTTTCATCGGAGGTCTGCTGGGTGCTGCAGCTGCCCTGCTGTTTGCCCCGAAACCAGGACGCGAACTGCGTGGTGACCTGTCCGAGAAGGTGGGCATGGTAACTGACCGTACCAAAGAAGTGGCAACTGTTGTTGGAGATAAAGCTTCTGAACTTGCCAAAACGGTGTCATCCAAAACATCCGATCTGGCAAGAACGGTAAACCAAGGCCGTAATGAGGTTATGGATTCCGTGAGAAAAGCGTCTGCTGACGTTGCTGAGGAAGCAACCCGTGCATCTGACGAAGTAGCTGCCGCTTCCGCAGAAGCGAAAGAAGATGCACGTAAAGAACTGAACTCGACCAGCCTGTAAAGGCTGAAGGGATCAAGCAATGAATAGCCAGCTGCATTCAGCTGGCTATTTTTTATCCAGAGCGAACGGAGGAATCGTCATTATGAGTAAAGTCACGATCAATGGGAATACCCCGGTAACAGGGGGAACACCTGCACAGCAGTACGATACTAGTGAACATCCATTCGAACTGCGGCACGAGGTCAAACGGCTGAATACGCGGCTCGATCAGATTGCTGATAGTCTGGAGAGAGCACAAATCAAAGACATCATTGAAAATTACAGCAGTGCAAAAAAACGAATTATCACCAACTTCACTGCGGGTATGGCACGCGGACTCGGATTGACCGTCGGTACGTTTGTTGTACTTGGTTTGCTTGCCTTTATCCTTAGTCAATTCGTCAATATGCCCATTGTGGGCCAATATATTGCTGATTTGCTCGGCTACATCGAGGATTACAAAAAATAAAAAGAGGAGCCGCTGGTCTATGACTACCGCGGTCCATCCTCTTCTCTGTCCCGGTTTCCCGGAGCGGAAGACTGGGCAGATTTTACTTTCAGCAAATCTCCCGTCCAACCTTTCATCATCATCCATATATACATGCTGATCATGCTGCAGATGATCAGTGCGATAACCAGTACTACTCCCCATGTTTTGTCTATCAGGGGTAAATTTTCGAAATTCATCCCCCAGATCGCACCAGCAGCTGTAGCCGGCGTGAATACGGAAGTTACTATCGTTAGAGTTTTCATAATTTCATTGCCGCGCACACCGGATATCGCATTGTCTATTGAGATCAAGGTATCAATCTCTTTTTCATAATGCTGGAACAAACACTCCATCCGCTCAACACGATACCGAAGCTGCTGATAGAAACGATTCTCTGTAATTTCCTGAAGGTAAGCCTCCCGGGAAGCCGCCATTAATTCGGAATAAGGAATAAACAGATTGCTCCAGTACAGCAATTCGAACCGTGCGGCCATAATCTGATCCATCAATGTACGTGCATTGCGGGTCTCCATTCTTCGCTCCAGATCCCGCAAATTCATCTCAAAATGATCCATGCCGACATGATAGTAATGCAGAATTGCCCGAAAGAGCACAAACATGCCTTCTCTGGCCTGCGTACACTGCCGCAGCATCTGCTTACGTTCGCCCGATTTCATAATCTCCCTTGTATTCTCATCGAGATTGAGCGTAACCATATGATGTTGATCTACATAAAAATACATCTGATTCCCTTTGCGTGTATCTTCTCTCTCATTTTTTACGGCATATAAGAAAGAACCAAAAATAACGGGTTCCGTTCCATTCATGTAACGCACGGACAAATAGTTGGATTCAACCTCCGGAATTTTGCGGAGCCAATACTCCATATCTGGAAATGCTTCCGTCAGATCTTTCAGCGCATGGTCCATACTGCTGGAATCCGGAGCTGCCCAATCCCACCACTGCCACTGTTCGGCGTAGGATAACTGATCACGCCTAGCTTCCAGTTTGACTTGATCCACTATACATCCCCCTGTCGAATTTTTCTTCTGCCCTGGGCTTACTCCATTAAATTCAAAAAGGACACGTATGCAGTCCAGTGCAATACCGTGTCCTCGTCAAGCCGTATTCGGGCAGCAATAAGAATGATTTATCATAGCATAGAAGCGTTGGACATAATTTGCTTCAGTTTCTCCGTAGCCCGTTTCTGAATTCGGGATACACTCATTTGGGAGACACCCAGCTTCTGCGCAATGGCTCGCTGCGACTGCCCGTCCTGGAACGCTAAAATAAGTACTTTCTGCTCTTGTTCCTTGAGCTGTCCTAATGCCTGCTGCAGATCCATCCGTTTTTCAACCGAATCAAAGTCATTTACATCCGCGCTGATCAGTTCACCGAGTGTCGCTGCACTGTCATCCTGAGATAAAGGAGAATCCAGAGAAACATAGTGATAACACTCACGGCCGGCCAGAACCTCAATCGTCTCCTCGGGTGTAAGATCGAGATATTCAGCAATCTCGTTAACCCCGGGTGAACGTTCCAGCTTCACCGTCAGCTCATCAATGGCATGCTGTACTAATGCCCCTTTTTCCTTGATTCTTCTCGGCACTTGAATGTACCATGACTTATCCCGAAGATAATTTTTCATGTGACCGATCATACTCTTCATTGCATACGGTTCAAATGGAATCCCCAGATTGATATCGTATTGCTTCAGCAATCGGATCAAGGCCATTTGGCCCGTTTGATACAGATCCTCGTATAAATCGGGTCGATTCCGGGCAATTTTACCCGCGGCCATCTTGACCATCGGTTCGTACTTGCGGATAAGAACTGTGGCGATTTCGTTGTCCTGTGTTTGCTGATATTCCCAGATCAAACCAATCGCTTCAGACATGGACTCTGGGGGAGTCACTTTTTCATTCATACTTTCTCCTCACTTTTTGCAAGACGTTTTACGAGTACTACTTTCGTACCTTTGCCCGTCTCACTCTCCACACTGACATCGTCCATCAAGGCTTGCATGAGATAGAACCCAAGTCCGCCGATCTGAGCGTCTGTCAGTTCCTTGTCATGAAGGCCGGAACGCGATACAGCAGGATTCACATTCTCGAAGCTGGCACCCTCGTCTTTGACAGTAATTGCAAGTGCATCACCATCTACTTCAAATACCACTTCAACCATACCGCCTTCATGAGAGTAGGCATACAATACGGAGTTGTTACAGGCTTCCGACACAGCAACCTTCATATCCTCAATGTCCTCATATGAGAATCCCATTTTGGACGCAACACCATATAGATTAAGTCTTACAATATCCACATATTCAGCTGTCGCCGGTAAATTAAGAGTAATTCTTTGGACTTCTGCATTCATTCCTTTTTCGATCCTTTCCTATTGGGAATTCTTCTGTGTAACAAAGAATTTGGCTATACCCGTCATATCAAAAAGTTTCTGAATTTGCGCAGGAACTTCCTGTACTTCAAAGCGAGCTTCCATTCCATGTCTGGCCTTGAGAACAGATAACAGGATACCAATCCCTGTGCTATCAATGTACTTGAGATCTTTCATGTTAATAATCAGATCCTGATCCTTGTTGTCCACGAGCGGTTCCATTACCAAACGGAAGTCAGGAGCAACCGACAAATCCAGTTCGCCAGTCAGATACACTGTGCATACACCGTCTTGTGTCTCGGTTCTTGCATTGAATTTCTCATTTTTATTTGTATTCATTAGACATCTCTCTCCTGATCAATGGTTTCCTTACTTATAACCCAACTTATGCTCAAGTGAAACAGGAAACATAACTGGCAAAATATTCAATTCGCTTGATTCATTGCTGAAGCACCCGGATTGACGACTTGACGTTTCTTCTGAAAATGAGCAAGCTTCTGTTTGACACTGCCCATCTTCACCGGCTTGCTGATATAATCATCCATGCCTGCTGCCGTACAGCGCTGCTGAATACCCTCCATCACGTTAGCCGTCATCGCAATAATGATGGGCTGCTGCTTCTGGGGATCACTCTCCCGTATACGTTTTGTACATTCCAGACCGTCCATGACCGGCATCTGCAAATCCATAAATATAAAATCATATGGCGACGGGCTTTCCATCACCATCTCAAGTGCTTTCTGACCATCTTCTGCAATATCCGAAAGCAGCCCCAGCTTATGCAGCATAATTGACATCAGCTTCTGGTTGATCGGATGGTCATCCACAATTAGCACGGTCGGATGCTTATCCTTTTTTTCCAAATCCGTTAGCTTTTCTTCGCCAATACCCTGCACTAATTCTTTTTCTACATAACGCTTCGCCTGTATGGTGAACACGAAGGTAGCTCCCCGCTTCTCCGATGTATCCAGATGAATATGGCCGCCCATCATTTCAACCAGCGTTTTGCAAATAGCCAGCCCCAGGCCTGTTCCGCCATATTTACGAGTCATCGACGTGTCAAGCTGGGAGAACGGCTGGAACAGGCGATCCACTTTGTCAGGCGCGATGCCTATTCCTGTATCCTTCACTGCAAACTCCAGAGACATGTTATCATCCTGCTCTTCGTTCACGGATACAATGAGATATACACCGCCATGATCTGTAAACTTCACCGCATTGGCGATCAAATTAAGCAGCACCTGCCGAAGCCTTGCCATATCCCCATAGATTAATTCAGGCACGGAGTCTTCAAGAAAGTAATCCAGTTCCAGGTTTTTTTTACCTGCCTCTGCAGCGAACAAACCCAGCACTTCCCGTATGCAGGAAACCAGTTCAAATGGATGCTCTTCCAGCTCCATTTTGCCAGACTCCATCTTCGTAAAATCAAGAATATCATTGATCACTGTAACCAGTGCGTCGGCGCTACGGCGCACGATATCCACATATTCCTTCTGATCTTCTCTCAGCTCGGTCTCCATCAGCAGGTCAACCATACCGATCACCCCGTTCATAGGTGTACGGATCTCATGGCTCATCATGGCCAGAAACTCGGTTTTGGCGTTAGCCGCAATCTCGGCTTCTTCTTTGGCCTGCACAAGCTGCTGATTCATCTTCTCCAGTTCCTGCGTCTTCTGATGAAGCAGCATGGTCTGTGTCTTGAGTCTTTTGTTCGAAATAAACATCTCCACAAAACCCTCGATTTTGGACTTCAAAATCTGAGGAATAAACGGTTTGACCATATAATCAATAGCTCCCGCAGAATAACCGGCAAACAAGTGCTCCGCCTCTCTGCTGTTTGCCGAGATGAAGATAATCGGTACATCCTTGGATTTGTCACGTGCCTTGATTAATTTCGCTGTCTCAATTCCGTCCATACCAGGCATCTGCACATCAAGCACAATGACCGCAAATTCGTCTTTAAGCAAACAACGGAGTGCCTCTTCTCCGGAATTTGCTTTGACGAGTTTGTACTGTTCTGATTCCAGAACCGCTTCGAGCGCAAGCAGGTTCTCAGGGCGGTCATCTACCAGTAATATGTGGATTGGTTCATTGAGCCCCATAGCTAGCCTAACCCCCTATTTGATCTTCCGGTATATTTTTTCGGTCCGGTCTAACGGCTCATAAGCATCGCTGTATTCTGTAAAATGAATGGATTCTTTCGATCCCAGAACAAGGATGCCGAAGTGGCTCAAGCTCTCATGAAACAGCCCGTGCACATGGTTCCGCAGCTCATCATTGAAATAAATCATCACGTTGCGGCAAAAAATAACGTTAAATTCATTAAATGACCGGTCTGTTGCCAAGTTATGCTCGGCAAAAATAATATTTTTCTGAAGAAACGGGTGAAATATAACGGAATTATATTTTGCTGTATAGTATTCGGAGAAGGCTTTTGTGCCCCCTGCCTCCAGATAGTTTGTTGTAAACAACTTCATTTTCTCAATACCGTATACGCCTTCCTTAGCCTGCTGCAGTGAACGGTCATTCATGTCCGTTGCGTAGATTCGCGCCTTATCGTAAAGGCCTTCCTCATGCAGCATAATCGCCATGGAGTAAACTTCTTCCCCCGTAGAGCAGCCTGCATGCCATATCCGGATATACGGATAGGTTCTCAGGATTGGGATAATCTTTTCCCGGAACATGCGGAAAAGCGATGGGTCGCGAAACATTTCCGTTACAGGAATGGACAAATTCTGTACAAACCGTTCAAATGACGAACGGTTGTGCAGCACTTTTTCCTGCAGCCCGGATATGCTTTTCACACCTTCTGCATGCGCATAGTGCCATATTCTACGTCTTAGTGAAGGCAGCGCATAATTTCTGAAGTCATACCCATACAAACGATGCATTCCCTCCAGAAGCAATTCAATCTCGATCAGTTCACGCTCTTCATCCTGCGGTATACGGACCGTATCTGCCCCCATCTCGTTAGGTTCCCACGGTGTCATAACTTCTCTCCACTTCATCATTGGTTACTTGCGTATTCGTTATTGTCCTTCATTACCCAAAGAATGAGCTTACGAATACAACCACACCCGCATTAATGATAACAATTGATCGGTTTGAATCGGTTTTTTCACATAATCAGATGCTCCAGCCTCAATACATTTGCCGCGATCCTCTTTCATCGCCTTGGCTGTAAGCGCAATGATCGGCAATTTCTCGAATTTCGGGTTCTGCCTGATCCGTGTCATCGCTTCGTAACCGTCCATCTCTGGCATCATCATATCCATCAGCACCAGATCAAAATCAGGATTGTTCTCCAGTGTCTCCAGTGCCTCGCGGCCGTTCTCAGCAAAAGTAACATCCATGCGGTACCCTTCGAGCACGCTGGATAACGCGAATACATTTCGAATATCATCATCAACCAGCAGAATCTTCTTGCCTTCGAATAACGTTTCTTTGTTGTGCAGCTTCTGCAAAATGCGGCGTTTGTCTTCAGGCAGGTTGGCTTCTACCCGATGCAGGAACAAGGTCGTCTCGTCCAGCAGACGCTCGGGTGACTTCACGTCTTTAATAATGATGGATTCCGCATATTTGCGAAGTTTCATCTCTTCCTTGGAATCCAGTTCTTTCCCCGTATAAATGATAATGGGCAGATCATTCAGATACTCATCATCCCGAATCTGATCCAGCAGCTCGAAACCCGTCATATCCGTCAGCATCAGATCGAGTACCATGCAGTCGTAACGCTGGCTGTGAAGTTCATTGAGAGCTTCCTGGCCTGTAGAAACAGCCGTAATAGCAACATCATCATGACCAATTAATTCGATGATCGCTTTACGCTGTATTTCGTCGTCTTCGACGATGAGCAGCCGTTTCAGCTGATTTTCTGTATAGGATTCGATATGAGAGAATGCTTTATCCAGTGAATCTTTACTCGACGGTTTCTTCAGGTAAGCAATAGCCCCCATCATCAATCCTTGTTTCATATCATCAACAACCGAGATGACATGCACCGGGATATGACGTGTGACCGAACTGCTCTTCAATTCGCCCAAAATCGTCCATCCATCCATTACAGGAAGTTGAATATCAAGAATAACAGCATCAGGCAGGTATTCGCGGGCCATTTGCAGCCCCGTATCCCCTTGAGTGGCAACCAGCGCTTTGAAGCCGCGGCCTCTTGCCATATCCATCAGAATATGGGCAAACTTCACATCATCTTCGATGATCAGCAGTGTTTTGTCTCCTTCAACGATATTGTGAAGATCGTCTTCAATCCGGGTGACCTCTGTGCTGCGAGCTGATGACAGATCAGCTGCACGACTGCGTTCCGGATCAGGCGCAAGAATGGATTGTTGAGATCTGCGCACAGATCCAGAATCAGAAAGCTGTTCCTGCTGCTGTTCTGAAGATACCGCTGCTTCTCTGGCCGCTTCTTCCTCGGCCATTTCGGCTTCCTCATGATTATCCGGCAGGAACAGCGTGAAAGTGCTCCCCACGCCTTCCGAGGACTCTACTTGTATGGCTCCGCCAAGCAGTCTTGCCAGCTCACGGCTGATCGACAACCCTAGACCCGTACCGCCATATTTACGGCTGGTCGTTCCGTCCACCTGCTGGAATGCTTCAAAGATCAGATCCGTCTTGTCGGACGGAATACCAATCCCGGTATCTTTGATGCTGAATCCGAGATACTCCTGATTCGTGTTCAGGTATCCAGGCAGCTCCTCCGGTTTCATACGACGTGCAATCAGGTTCACCGAACCTCGATTCGTAAACTTGAATGCATTCGAGAGCAGATTACGTAAAATCTGCTTCACCCGATGACTATCTGTATAGATCCACTCCGGCAGCGAACTGTCGAAATCAATATTGAGATCCAATTCCTTCTTGTTAGCCATCGGCCCAAAGTTTTGGGTGACAAAGTGGGTCAGCTCATCCAATCGAACCGTCTCATAGTTGATGTCCATTTTACCTGCATCTACTTTCGACAAATCCAGAATCTCATCGATCATTTTCAGCAAGTCTGCGCCTGACATATAAATGGTTTGTGCATATTCCTGCTGCTTGCTGCTGAGATTGCCATCCTTGTTCTCCGACAATAACTGAGACAATATGAGCAGACTGTTCAGCGGAGTTCGCAGTTCATGCGACATATTCGCCAAAAATTCAGACTTGTATTTGCTGGTCATCGACAGCTGCATCGCCTGCTGTTCCAATTGTGTCTTCGTTTTCTCAATTTCATCATTTTTCTCTTCGACCTCGCGTACCTGCTCCTCAAGCGCACGCGTCTTGGCAATCAGTTCGGTATTGAAATGCTCCAATTCCTCCTGCTGGCGCTGCAGCAGTTCCTCAGAACGTTTAAGGGCATCCGTCTGTTCTTCCAGATTTTCATTGGAGCGGCGAAGTTCTTCCTGCTGTGTCTGGAGTTCTTCGGACTGCACCTGCAGCTCCTCCGTAAGGGCCTGAGACTCCCGCAGCAGCTCCTCGACACGAAGACGACGACGAACATTGTTAAGAATGACGCCTAAATTCATAATCAGCTGACCGAACAGCTGCTTGTGCATTTCACCAAAACCTTCGAAAGAAGCCAGTTCTACCACGCCAATCAGTTCATCCTCAAACACGACAGGATAGATCATAATTCCCGCAGCTGGTGCCGAACCTGAAGCGGAACCAATGCTCACATATTGATCAGGCGTGTGGTCCAGCACAATTGGGGTCATATCCAGTGCCGCCTGACCAATCAAACCTTCCCCAATCCGATATACCTCTTTGCCCAGCTCTCCATTCTCTTCAAAAGCGTACGACCCATAGCGTCTCAGCTCATCTGGATGTTTCTCTTCGTCAATCAGATAGACGACGCCCAGCTGCGCACCAAGTACAGATGTGAATTCGCTAATAAACATCTGGGAAATCTGACGGATGGAGCCGATTCCGCGAAGCAGCTCAGGTACTCTCGCAATGTTGGAGCTCATCCAGTTCTGATCCTGCTGCGCCTGTACATATGCTTTTTCGATCTCCAACTTCTCTTCGAGATCGTTCGAGACATCTTTGAAAACAGTGGCAATCTGCCCAATCTCATCGGTCGATTTGATTTGTATTCGGCGGATCGTCTTGTACCGGCCTTTGCCAAAACTGGTAATCATCATCGACACTGTGTTCAGACCACGCGTAATGCTTGGAAGCACCCAGAGAATGACTCCAAGGGCGAGAAGCAATCCGGCCACCATGATGCTTACCGTTATCTGGACCGCTCTCGTATAGGCAGCATTGGCGTCCTTGATCTCGGCATCAATCTCCTGATCCTGATAACGAGACAGCGCATTTAGGGTGTCCACCGCTCCCTTCTGAACCGCAAGTCCTGTCGAGTTGCGATAGTTGTTCGCATCCTCCACCCGATTCTGGGACATCAGGCTAGTCACTCTTGAAGCATAATTCGTATAAGCATCCCACGCGTTATTCACCTGATCGACAAGTTGATGCTCCGTGGCAGTATCCGCCCGGTCTCTGACTTGTTTCAGATAACCGGCGCCCCTTTCCTTCATTTCCTTCAAGTCCGTTTCTGCTGCTTTGACCGAATTGTTCGGGTTCAATAACAAGTTAGCCAGCACTTTGGCAATATCGTTGACTTCCCCGCGCGCCGCAGAAGTGAATCGGACTTTAAGATAACGTTCCTGATACATCTGATCGATCTGTTTGTTACTGCTGTTAAGCCGTTCATAGCTTACAAAGGTGAGGGCAATCATGATGACCATCAAGGCGGTAAAACCAATCAGCAGTTTATTCCTGATTTTCATTCCGTTTCCGCCCCTTTATCCAATGTAATCCACACCAGACATTTATCATCATCCCGTTCCGGATTGAGTTCATCATCAAAAAACAGCTTCTGCATCGCTTCTTCATTCCACTCATGAGAACCTTTTAACTGTTCTTTCAGAAATTCCAGCTGCTGCTCCTGATCTCCCTGAACCGCTTCGAGCAGCCCATCGGTATACATGGCTATATGCCCGGAACCTTCGTAATGAATAGTTTGAGGTTCAATATCCATTTTGTCGAACAATCCAACAGGACAGCATACGCTGTCAAACGAAGTCACACTGCCGTCACTGCGGAAAAATAAAGCTGGGGGATGCCCGGCATTCACATAATCGATACGCTTCATTCGGGTATCAACGACCAAATAAATCGCTGTAAAGTAGTACTGTACCAGCTGCTTTCCAAGATGCAGCTGGTTAAAGCGGCGGTTCAGCTCCTGAATAACCTTCTCCGGGTCAACATACGTTGTTACCGTATCCTTAAGAACGGAAGCGATAAACATCGTGAACAGGGATGAAGATATGCCGTGCCCCATCATATCGAGAAGCAGTACTCCATACCGTCCTTCTCCGAGAGGAAACCAGGAATACAGATCACCTGCAAGCTCAAAAGATGGTTTATAAATGGCATGCACCTCGAACGATGGATCTTCGATCGCATGGCTCAATACGGCGTTCTGAACCATCGCCGCCAGTTTCAGCTCATCCTGAATCCGCTGGTCACGTTCCTTGTGCCAATCCTTTTCCTGTTTCAAACGTAAAGCCAGCCGAATGCGGGCCATCAGTTCCACTTTGTTAATCGGCTTCGTTACATAATCGGATGCGCCCGCGTCGAGGGCCTCGGCTAATTTTTTGGAATCACCGATCGCGGTAACCATAATAATTGGGATGTCTTTCAGATTTTCGAATTTTTGCACGATGCTGCAGGCTTCAATTCCATCCATTTCAGGCATCATCATATCCAGCAAAATCAGGTCAATATCCGATGTTTTCGGACGCGGTTCGTTGTTATCCTCACCGATTCCCAATACTTCGAACATCTCCATAGCGGAACTTGCTGTCACAATATCGCGGTAATTTTCCTTTTTCAAAATTTCTCGAATGATAATGACATTTGTCGGATTGTCGTCAACAATAAGTATTCTCATTTCTATCTCCTTATCTGTGGCGTCCGGGTTTGTCGATGATTATCAGTTAATCGAACAACCTTATTTATACAAATTTTTCATCCAAAGAGTCAGTAGACATAACAATTCCTAGTATAACTATAATGATAAAACCAGAAAATGACTATCAGAAAATAGCACCATCAAAGGGATTTCCCCTCTATCCTTTTGTAACATTTTTGCATCTGCTGCTCACCTGGTTATCGCCCATGCCCGGGCGAACAACTTGCAAAAACATAGATAAGGAATGGGGTTCACCCCATTCCTTATCTATGTTTTTGATTGAGCCTTTGCTGTTATACCACAGGACATTAACTGATAAAGCAGCCCTGGGTTCAGCCTTTAAAAGTTAGTCTTTCTTTTTGGCAATAACGAGAACCTTGCCTTTATCCAATTCACTCTCGTAAAAGTCAGCCTCGGCTTCTGTGAAACCCATCGATACGATCTTGGCGCGAAGCTCGTCACCACGTGAACGGAACAAATTCGCCATGGAATCGAATATACCTTCCTCTTTCATGCCAATCTCCTTAGCATCTGCCGTATCAGCAATCCGATCTGTACGATCCTTCTCGTGGGCTAGTACGAAGATATGATCAGCTAAGTATCCAGTAGTCTGCAATTCTTTCACCGCTTCTACTGCTTGAACTCCGTTTTCTACCACTTTGGCATAAGCCTGTGTGTTGGTTGAATTCATCGTTTCCACTCTCCTCTGATTTAATCTTCTTTATCGAGCTCTTATAGTATATAACCATACTATTTTACGTTGAAACCTAAGCTGGATTATTGACCTCAGGACACCGCATCGTCAAAAAAGTCAACCCCTTCAATCTCACTGGAGCCCGGTTTCAGATACACTTTGATTGCATACTGACCGCGAACATACACCTCGCCATCCTCAGCTGTATAATACGGTTTGCCCAGCGCTTGATGAATAGCGTCAATGTGCATCGGGATTGATTTCCCATTCACTTTCAAGTCTTCGCGTGATCCATCGACATGCACATATTGAATAATGCCCGTATCTTCACATATTCCAACATGTACATCACGGAAATGATATTCCGGACATCCCAGATAAGGGTCCTTTTTGATATCGACTGGCTGGCCCAGTTTGCCTAACACTTTCTGCTTTCCATCCTCCAGTGAAACGCCATTCAGAGTCCGAAACTGCCCGAACGTCTCGGAATGATCAGCAGCCAAAGTTATTTCTGGCTTCTGTTCCTCCATTACCGTCCACTGCATATCGTGAGCAGCAGGTGCTGCCGGTTGAACGGAAAAGGGAGAAATTACGCTAAACATCGTCACTAGCAGTAGTTTCATCATGATTCTCACCCTTTCATCAGGTTCATCACCGCCCTGAAGGCTTCACCTCATTCAGAACACGGTCATGTTATTTGCGCATACGCTGCCATACATTAGCCGCAACATCGATATATTTCATCCAGTTCTTCCCGCCCTTTGCATCATCATGATATACGGCTTCATAGGACTGCAGTGTACGTTCCGAAGCCGTAGCTGGTGGAGCCGTTACCTGATGGGATTCAGACGTTTTGCCTGTTCCCGCTTTCGGCTGCTTCGTCTGAAATCGGGTCATGAGAGTAGTTGACACCTGCTTGGCTGCTGCCGTCACTTCACTCAGTACTTCTCCCAGATTCTCGACAGATTCCATGACCGGATCAATCTTCTTCATCTTGTGCTGCACATCAGCCGTGATGTCATTCGCATGTCTTACCGTTTGTTTTACTTCATAACTGAGCTCATCGATGGTCTTCTGCACTTCCTGCAGTGTCTGAGAGACGTTATCCAGTGAACCCTGGGCCGATTTCAGTGTGCGAATCAGAAAGAAAACAAGTACTGCAAATGCCACTGCAATCAGGGCCACGCTTAGTTGATAGATCATATTAAGAACAACCTCTCTTTCCATAGTGCGTCGGTTTTGTTATTGCTATAGTTACCCGGGCCTTTCACGGGCGAAACAAAAGAAAATGTGCCTCGATCGATGTATAGCGGTAGAAAAAAACACCATGTTTCAAGTCATTGGCACTCGGTTAAGGTTAGACTACACAGGGCAGTGAGACACAACAGTCCACGCCACAAACCATATTACGAAAGGATGATTATCATGTTAAAATGGTCTGTCGTTTTTCTGATTATTGCACTGATTGCCGGAATCTTCGGGTTTTTCGGGATTGTTGAAGCAGCCGCTTCTATTGCAAAAGTACTCTTCTTCATCTTTGTTGTACTCTTTATCATTTCCCTCATTACAGGAAGAAGCCGAATGCGATGACATGAAAGTGTCTAAATTGGATTCACTTGCTTACATACGAAAGCCGATGATGCCTCCGGGCACGTCGGCTTTTGTTCGTTCCAAACCAGGTACTCCTTCCTATTTTCCTATATTTATGTATTACACTCCCCTCTGCTTTATTCCAACCTGAATCCCCGAAGAGTCCTGAAAAAACAGGACTTTAATGATATAGCCCGCCCGTTTGTATGCCGCGAAAGTATGAATTTTACAACCTTGTTATATACCCACAGATGCGCCAGTTGACTCTGGAGAAACCAAGAAAATATTGTTATAATTTGTGATTCAGACACATGCTTGCTTGGTTACTTTTAACACAGGGCAACAAAAACTACATATCTATCGAGGAGGAAATACAAATGAAAAAAATCGTAAGTTTTGCCGCTGCTTTAACATTGATGGGTTCCATGGCTGCTGCTGCAGGCGCTGAGGAAGCGGTTACCGGCACGGTAACAACGCCAGCATCTGGTACAGAAGCAACTACTACTACACCGGCGACT
Source organism: Paenibacillus sp. AN1007 (assembly GCF_040702995.1). NCBI lineage: Bacteria > Bacillati > Bacillota > Bacilli > Caryophanales > Paenibacillaceae > Paenibacillus > Paenibacillus sp. AN1007. The sequence goes on along the minus strand of NZ_CP159992.1, from coordinate 340,022 downwards.
ACTACACCGGCTGTTGAAGTCAACAAACCTGCTGTAGAAACAGTTGAAGGTAATGCTGAGACTGTAACAGGTACAACCGTTGATTCCACAGGCGCTCAAGGTACTTCAACTACAACAGAAACACCGTCCACTGATGATATCAAATTCGAGGAGCCGCTTGTAAAACCAAGTGACGTAGTTACTGCACCAACAATGCTGCTGAACCTGCTCGAGCGCACATGGTTCTATGATGCACCAAACGGCAAACCAATCGGTGCACTGGCAGCCCAAGTCATCGATACGACAGGTGAAGTGGTTGACGGATTTGACGGCGGTGAGTGGGTTCAAGTGTACACATGGAAAGGCAAAGCCTGGATTCATGTTGCTATTCAATAATATGGTATAATCGTTTATAACATATGTAAAGAGGACAGTACGCAGCATTGCGTCTGTCCTTTTTTTTGATGTACGCGGTCTAAAAATTCTGTTTCGTGGATTAGCTCGGATGTGTCTCTTCTGATCGCGGCTCAACATGCACATGAACATGCATAATATTATGTGATCGTTTCAGACGTTCCTCAACCTGATCACATATTTCATGGCTCTCTATCAGCGTTAATCCTCCGTCCACTTCAATCACCACATCCACCAGTACATGACTGCCATGTACTCGTGCTTTGACGTCCTTAATGATTTCGACACCAGGAACACGGGCAACGGCAGACCTCAAATCATTCAGCTGCTTCTGGTCAAAACCGTCCGTGAGCAGGTGAGTGGAATCACGGAAAATTTCCCAAGCTGTTTTGCATATCAGCAGACCTACAAGGAGTGCAGCCACTTTATCAAGCCACGGTAGTCCAAATTGTGAACCGACAATACCGATGGCAGCACCAATACTTACCCAGGCATCCGAACGATTATCTTTGGCTGCCGCCAGCAAAGCCTGACTGTTAATTTGTTTGGCCAGACGAGAATTGTAGCGGTATACCCCCAGCATGACCACAGCACAGATTACGGCTACACCGGCTGCCCAAAGGTTTGGAGCAGCATAATCACCCGCGTACCATGAACGAACTGCTTCAACCAACACCTGGAGTCCTACAACAGCCATAATAAATGAGGCGATCAGTGCCGCGATCGTCTCCGCCCGAAAGTGACCATAAGCATGATCCGAATCTGGCGGTTTTTGCGAGATGCGCAGCCCGATTAACACTGCAGCAGATGCCACAATATCTGTGGCGTTATTGATGCCGTCTGCAAGCAAAGCGCTGGAAGCAAATAAATATCCACAGATAAGCTTAAAAGCAGATAATACGAGGTAAGCTGCAATACTAATCCAGGCTCCCCGCTCTCCTTTACGTATTTCTTCGTAAGCGTTCAATCGGACGACACTCCTTTTCACGTTTCCAATAACGGTTTTCTCATATTACCAAATGCAGGTCGTGTGGGTCTACAGAAACAGTGTTGCCAAGCCGCATCGCTGTAGGCAGGCTGAAACAAAGTTTCCATTAGGCAGGGCTGTAGAAGGTAAGAAACAATGTTGGTTCAGGCAAAATTGGTGAAAACCGGCATTTTATCAGGTTGCCCTTGTGAGGCTTTTATAAAACGTATAAAATGAGTACATCCCGTCCAATTTGGACGGCTTACTGTAAGACCGGGAGGGATATACAATGAGCGAAAATAAAGAACCGAAAAAGGTCAGCCTGCAGGATGCAATCCGTCAAAAGCTGGCACAAAAGAAAGAGCAGCAAAATTCCGGTAACCAGTCCGGTGCTTACTTTGAAGGCGGCCCTAAAGCGATGAAGAGCCAGAACAACAAAAAGCCGAACAACCAGCGCCGTCGTACAGGCGGATCTTAGTTCCAGACAGATGTACTGGAGTACCGGGGCGGTTTATTCAGCTCCAGCATGAAAAACCAAAAACCGCAGGCCCTCTTATGGAGGACTTGCGGTTTTTGGTTTGTTCTTATTTTAAAAGCGATTTTATGCTTCGACTGGATACATTTTGCTGCGCAGCTCTTTCACTTCTTCGCTTTCCAGATACTCATCATAGCTCATCTGACGATCGATGAGACCTGTAGGTGTGATTTCAATGATGCGGTTAGCAATCGTTTGGATAAACTGATGGTCATGGGATGTGAACAGCATCGTGCCGTCAAAGTCGATCAAACCATTATTCAGTGCAGTGATGGATTCGAGATCCAAGTGGTTCGTCGGCTCATCGAGAATGAGCACGTTCGCACCGGTCTGCATCATTTTTGCCAGCATACAGCGGACTTTCTCTCCCCCGGACAACACACTTGCCTTTTTCAAAGCTTCTTCTCCGGAGAACAGCATACGGCCCAGGAAACCGCGTAGGTATGTTTCGTCCTGATCTTTGGAGTATTGACGCAGCCAATCCACCAAGCTCATCTCTACACCGTCAAAGTACTTCGAGTTATCTTTCGGGAAATACGCTTGAGTTGTTGTTACCCCCCAAGTGTACTCACCACTGTCTGCTTCAGTTTCACCCATCACGACATCAAACAGTAACGATTTGACATTACCGTTCGGGCCAACAAAAGCAATTTTGTCGCCTTTATTCACCACAAAGCTGATATCGTTCAGCATGTTTTCACCTTCAACCGCTTTGCTTAAACGATCAACGGTAAGCAGCTGTTTCCCCGCTTCACGTTCAGGTTTGAAGTTGATAAATGGATATTTACGGTTCGACGGACGCAGGTCATCCAGCGTAATTTTGTCGAGCTGCTTCTTCCGGGAAGTCGCCTGTTTGGATTTCGAAGCGTTCGCGGAGAAACGTTGAATAAAGGCCTGCAGCTCTTTAATCTTCTCTTCTTTTTTCTTGTTGGCATCCCGCTGCAAAGCAAGTGCCAATTGGCTGGACTCATACCAGAAGTCATAGTTACCTACGTACAGCTGGATTTTACCAAAGTCGATGTCCGCGATATGCGTACATACTTTGTTCAGGAAGTGACGGTCATGGGATACGACGATAACGGTACCTTCATAATCCATCAGGAAGTTCTCGAGCCATTGAATAGATTCGAGGTCCAAGTGGTTGGTAGGCTCATCGAGAAGCAGGTTATTCGGACGACCGAACAGTGCCTGTGCCAGCAATACGCGGACTTTCTCGTTACCGCTAAGCTCTACCATTTTTTTGTCATGCATATCACGATCGATTCCAAGACCAATCAGGAGTGCTGCTGCATCCGGTTCTGCATCCCAGCCGTTCAGCTCAGCAAACTCACCTTCGAGTTCACCTGCACGCAGGCCATCTTCTTCTGTGAAGTCTGCCTTCGCATACAGGGCATCCTTCTCTTTCATAATGGAATACAAACGAGAGTGACCCATAATTACGGTTTCGAGAACCGGGTACTCATCATATTCAAAGTGGTTTTGCTTCAAAACGGCCATACGTTCGCCCGGGGTGATGTGCACCTCTCCCGAGTTGGCTTCAATCTCACCGGACAAAATTTTCAAAAACGTTGATTTGCCGGCTCCGTTCGCACCGATCAAGCCGTAACAGTTGCCTGGCGTGAATTTGATATTCACATCTTCAAAAAGCGCACGTTTTCCGTAGCGGAGCGTGATGCCGCTTGTACTGATCATTAAGCATACCATCCTTTATTGGTTAATCTGCATACTGCATGAATAGCAACCTGCGTAAAATCATGGATTCAATATCCGATGCCTATTCTGGCACCATATTATAACACAAAAAAGCGGCAAATTCGAAAATCAGCCGCTTTTTACGGATTAAAGTTTTGGTAAATATGCTGTTCATGCACGTATGTTTATAGATTACCATATCTGGCTGGCTTTTGTTAGCCCCTTTATTCTGTCTCGGCAGTCTCATGCCGGATGCGAAGGGTCTCGCCGTGTCCCAGCACCCGAATCCGTTCCTTGGCGATTCCAAGCCGTTCTCGCTCCGTCTCCAGCCGATCCAGTGCTTCCTTCGGTGTGTCGTCCGCCAGCTTAAAGGTTCCATAATGCATAGGTACCATGAGCTGTGAACCCGTTTCCACGAATCCCTGAAGAGCCTCCTCCGGTGTCACATGCTGGGAAGTCATGAACCATTCCGGATCGTACGCGCCAATCGGCATCAGCGTGACACCAATGTCGAAACGTTCACCAATCGTTTTGAATTCCTTGAAATACCCGGTATCTCCGACAAAATAAAGGACAGGCGGCTCTCCGAATGCCGGTTTTCCACCGCTGGGTTTATGCGAATCTGAATCGGCAGAAACAGATCCTTCGGCCGTCTCCCTCGCCGCTGCCGCAGCGCTCTCTTCTGACACATGTACGGCGTGATTCGGCTCCAGTACATAACCGCCCCAATGAGACGTATTCGTATCAAACAACGTTCGGCGTGTCCAGTGTTGGGCAGGCACAAACGTAATTTTCACTCCACCGAGCACCAGGTGCTCCCACCATTTCATCTCATGACATCGGTGAAATCCCTTCCGGATCATTTTACGTCTCAAGCCGTCCGGTACAATCAGAAGGGTCTTTGCTGTAACCAGCTTGCGCAGGGAAGCCAGGTGCAGATGATCATAGTGTGAATGAGAGATCAGGATAACGTCGAGCGGCGGAACATCCTGAATCGGAATACCCGGGGCACCGAGCCTGCGTTGAAATCCCATTTTCTCGGCCCATACCGGGTCAGTCACGATGTTCAGTCCATAATACTGGATGAAAAAGGTGGAGTGTCCGATCCACGTTATTGTAGTTTCTTCCCGGTTGGCATGTAAATAGTCCAGCTCCGGGTCATGCTTCGGGACTTTGTAGGAATAGTCCTTGACTTTGCGCCGGCGCTGTTCTCTCCACTGCTTGAACTCCTTCAACGTTTTGTCTGTACTGACATTATCGATATTGTTATAGCGAATTTTGGGCATGAAGGGGCCTCCTCCCTTCCTCGGTTCTTAACATCAGATTACCCGCATCCCGAACGGTCGTACCACCTGCCATGAAGCACAGCTGTAATGAGATCAATCCTTTGGATTTTTGTATACCGCCATATACACAAACAGAAAAACAATGGCAGCCACCATAATCAGGGGCGGAGCATACATAATCGTAAAGGTCTCAAAGAAGCTGAGCCCCGTGATACCCGGTATGCCTTTCACCCCTTCTTCCAAAAGCGGGTGCAGGTGCAGTCCCGGATAGATGCCTGTCGGCCATGCAGATCTCAGCACCGTAAGCTGCCGGGGAAGCAGAGCAGACAGCATATAGAGAATATTCGAAATCATCGTCGCGAACATGGCGAAGTCATCCTTTCTTTTTTCCGGCGTTACCGCGTACATAATTGGCATCAAACAGGAACAGCTTCATAATCAGCACCAGCGAAGGGATGAGCACCAGCAGCCCCAGACTGAATGCCGTAATCAATGCAATACCCATCGTTCGGTTCGTGAAGCTATCGTAGATGTTGATGTATGGATAGAGAATGTACGGAAGATGCGATCGGCCGTATCCGTACCAGGCGAAGGCAAACTGCAGCATCACTGCGACGAAACACCATCCCAGATATTTCTCTTTCCACACAAGCGACACTGCAATGACAAAACAGATAAAGGATGCGATGAACATCCACGACATATTGACCATCTGTTCGAAGTGAGCCGGATTTTGTTTGTTAATTTGCAGAAAAGCCAGAAAACTCGCGAAAATGGTGGGCAGGCTCCACAGCAGCGCATATTCCCTCAGGACGCCAAAGGCTGGCTCGTCGCCCGCCCGCTTCGCATAATAAGACAGAAACATCGCCGAAATGTACAGCACACTCACCAACGCCAGCAGCACAACAGACCACGTGTAGGGATTCGTCAAAAATTCACGCCAGCGAAAAAATACCTTTTCGCCTGCCTGCTCAATGATCCCTCCTTCGGAAATGGCCAAAATGGTGGAGAATACCGCCGGGATCAGAAGTCCCGTTGCGCCGTACAGCGCTAGATAGATTTTGCTGTTTTTCCCGTGGTTGCCGTAGGTGTTATATGCATAGTACACTCCACGGATTGCCAGCAGGACAATCGCCAGAGAACCCGGCACAAGCAGGGCTGTCCCGTAATAGAACGCACTGTCGGGATAAAATCCGACCAGACCCACCACAAAGAAAATAAGAAACACATTCGTCACCTCCCACACCGGAGACAGGTAACGCTGAATGATGTTATGAATTTTGTTTTCGTGTCCGGTCAAAATGCTGTAAAAGCTGAAGAACCCCGCACCGAAATCAATCGACGCCACAATCAGATAACCGAACAGGAACGTCCACAATATCGCGATACCCGCAATTTCAAAACTCAATGCACGATGCCTCCTTCCAGACCCAGCGAATCCAGTTCCTTCTCCGCCTCTTTGTTGCGGAACAGCTTGCTGATGACGCGGATGCATGAGAAACACAGCACCAGATACAGCAGAATAAACAGCACCAGCATCCAACCGACGGATGTGGAGGTCGTTGCCGCCTCGGACACCTTCATATATCCACGCAAAATCCAGGGCTGTCTGCCCACCTCGGCAAACATCCATCCAAGCTCAATCGCAATCATCGCCAGTGGGCCAAGGAACACGATACCAAGCAGCAGCCATTTGGGATAAGGTTTACGTCCAGGCATCCACCGGCGCAGTACGTAGAGCACTGGAATCAGCAGGATGATGACCCCGGTAGTCACTTTTAGGTCAAACATGTAATGAATGGACAGCGGTGGTCTGAGGTCTGCCGGATATTCCTCCAGTCCCTTCACTTCCGTATCCGGGCGATTGCCTGCCAAAATGCTCAGCGCATAAGGAATCTCGATGGCATATTTGACCTCGTTGTTTTCATCCAGAATACCGCCATAAACGAGCGGTGCCTCCTTCATCGTTTTGAAATGCCACTCGGCAGCGGCCAGCTTCTCCGGCTGATATTTCGCCAGAAATTTACCGGACGAGTCACCGATCATGACGGTGCTGATCGCAAATACAAGCGCAGATACCGTTGTGAGCTTGAGTGCTTTTTTGTAGTACACATGGTCCCGTCCGCGCAGCAGACTGAACGCCGCAATACCCGCCAGTACACCCGCACTCAAAGTATAAGAGGAAGCAAGCACGTGGGATACTTTGGTTGGCGTCGCCGGATTCAGCATGGCAGCGATCGGGTCAATATCCTTCATGATGCCGTTAATCAAGGTGAAACCCTGCGGCTGGTTCATGAAAGAATTCACGGTTGTAATAAAGATCGCGGAAGCGGATGAGCCGAGAGCTACCGGAATGAGCAGCAGCATGTGCGTATATTTCTTTTTGAAACGATCCCAGGTGTAAAGGTATATTCCGAGAAAGATGGCTTCCACGAAAAAGGCAAACGTCTCCATAAAAAGCGGCAGCGCAATGGCCTGACCTGCGACTCGCATAAACATCGGCCACAGCAGACTCAGCTGTAACCCGATGGACGTCCCTGTGACAACACCCACAGCCACTGTAATCACAAAACCTCTGGCCCACCGGCGAGCCAGCAGCGTGTAATGAATATCATTGGTGCGCAGTCCCCGCCATTCAGCCAATGCAATCATGAGCGGTACACCCACGCCAATCGAAGCGAAAATAATATGCACAAACAGGGTCAGACCGGTCAGTATCCGGCTGAGCAGTACAGGGTCCAGAGATGACATGGGCACACTCCTCTTTCGGCGTAATCGTTATCGTTGTTCAGCTGTATAATGATAGATTATGTACAACAGCGGATTCGTTCTGCCTGAACGGATTTTCAATAACTCATAATACGGATGATGCTTTTGACCACGGCATACAGCACAGCCACCGCTGCCACAAGACAGACGATGATAAGTTTTTTCTCTTGTTTGCGAAACATATACGTGTTGCCCTCCTTTTTGCACAGGATGCAAATTATGGCTCTATATACAGTGTGCAAAAGTTCCCGATTTTTTATCCCAGATGACGAAAAAACAATATTAATGATGAAAAATAAAGCTTGAATGCTTAAAATAAAAATAAAAATAAAAAAGCCTTTACCTTTCCGCACCGACACGTGCCAAAAGATAAAAGCTCTCCATACCATATCAACTTTCGGTAAACACACTAGAGGACAACGTCCTGTTTGGGCAGCCGGACTTTGAACGTACTGCCTTTACCCGGGGCCGACATGAAGGTCAGACTCCCGTGATGATCCTCCACAATTTTGCGGGAAATATATAAACCGAGGCCCGTTCCGCCAATCTGACGGTGATCCGAATTATCTACACGATAAAACTTGTTAAACAGCAGTTCCTTCTCGCTCTCGGCAATACCTATCCCATAATCCCTTACATCAATGCAAAGTGCTCCTTCTTCTTCCCATAACGTTACGTCAATTCGCTCTGCTCCAGGAGAGTATTTCACCGCATTGCCAATCAGATTATGAAGTACTTGAACAATCCTGTTCTGGTCCGCATAAGCAAAAAGATCACCATTAAAGACATGTACGTAGATCCGTTGAGAAGACTTCATGTTCCACTGCTCGGCCACACCTTCAACCAGATCCACAAGTGGAACATAGGTCATATGATAGGTCATCCCCTCATTATCCAGTCGTTGGATATCAAGTACATCATCCAGCAGGCTGCTCAGACGTTTGCCTTCAGATGAAATGGTCTCCATGAACTCTTTCCGCTGAGATGCCGGGAGATCGTACATCAGCATCAGCTCCACATATCCCATAATGGTTGCTACAGGTGTACGAAGTTCATGAGAGACAACACTGATCAATTCATTTTTCATCCGGTTTAGCCGCTCTTCTCCGGTCAAGTCGCGAAAGACAAGCAGGAATCCATGTTTTTTCCCCGGCACGTCCATCTGTTTCATGTACAGTGAAAACACACTTTGTTCTACATTGTCAAAAAAGAAATTCGTCTCGATGAATGCTTGTTCTCCATTCAAGAAGGCTTTGGTCTGTTCCGTAAGGTTGAAATTATCGGTCAGCACCATGGAATCAATCGCTTGAGCCAAGTCGGTAATCGATTCCCCCAAGAAATTCCCAAGCCCAAACATCTCTTCAATTCTACGATTCACGATCGTGATTGTCCCTGAGCGGTCGGACATGACAAGTCCTTCGCGAACCGATTCAATAAATTGTTCACTGATATCGCGCTGTTCCTGAATAGCAACCTTCTCACGAATCAACTCAGCATTCAGCTTCTCCAGCGCAAGCGCATGCCTTACCCGTTCTTCTTCGGCTCTGGTTCGTTCCGTGATGTCTTTGATAAAAAGGTTATATAAAGACTCATGGCTTCCCAGCTGAACCTCTACAATTTTGTATTCAATCGGGAAGGCAGAGCCCTCTCTTCGGACTCCTGAAATCTCCTCGACTGTGGTATATCTCCTGCCTTCGTTGTACTCATTTTCCTTCAGCATTTCTTTGATTTCCTGAAAGCTTGCCCCTTGAAAAAGAGAAGAAGCTTCCTTCTGAAGTACAACTTCTTCCCGCCCAAGTCCGAACATTCGCTCAGCCTCCGGGTTAAACTCTACAATTAATCCGCTGGCATCTACTGCGATAATTGCATCGATGGAGGAATCAATGATGGCCCGTTTTACTTCTTCACTGTTTTTGAGCTCTTTGGTTCGTTCTATAACCCGGTCTTCCAGCGTTAATTTATCCAACCGGATCTGTTCGAATTGTTCAAGCAGTACGTCAGCCATTTTTCGAAGATTGCCAATCAGGATCTGGACTTCAGTAACATGACTGCTGGGCCATTCCATCTGCCTGTTTCGAAATAAGATTCTGGGAAGAGATCCCGTCATTCTTGTTAATCGAAGCAGAGGACTGACGACTTTATTACTCAGAGGTGCTGCTACAATCATTGAAGTTACAATGATGAAAAATAAGGTCTGCAGCGTTGTCAGGTAAATCGATTCAATACGCGAATAATAACGGTCCGAATCGGTCTGTACTAACACACGGTAAGGAGCTCCCGCAGCGACGTCTGCCTGATACACAAAAGATGCCTGTCTCCAGTAATGAAGTACATCACTATAATGTGTGCTGCCGGATATCCGATCCGAACTGAACAGAATCGAGCTGTCTCCCGCCTTCAGCAGTCGGAAATTGTTTATGTCCAGATACTCACCTCTATGGAGTGTATCTATTCCCGCGGCAATTACGGTATCTTTTCGGTCAAGGAGAATTACATTAACATCTAATAAGTGACGATAACGCTTCATCGTAATCTCTAAATTATCCGAGTTAACATATTGTTCATTTAGATCCTGTACTACCGCGTTAGCCGCATGATTCAAATCATAAAAAATAATCTCGCTCATCTGCTGCAGCTGCCTCCGGCTGTCCACAGACAGCAGCAGCAGGGAAACAAAAATAACAAAAACAACAACGTATTTGAATGCAATCCTTTTTAGGGGGATAGTGACGGAGTGGCCCAACTGACGGCCTCCGGTAGTATACCAGAAATCAACTACAATTCCTGCGAACATCGCATTAACCATACTGATCACAGCCATGTACATGTACTCGTACTTTAACTGTTCAATACTTAATCCCATCATCAGATGACCAAAAGCAATTACAGGAATTAACATGGCAATCCAGAAGATCGCGTTAGCCTTAATTAAACTTCCAAGTTTTCCTCGCCTCAGCCAACCCAGCATCCAGAACAGCTCTATGAACCGTACAGCAATAATTTGTGCAGTGAGCGGTTCCCACCCCACAATCATAATTTTAATCAGATGAATGCCAATAAGAGTTATGAATCCGTAAATGGCACCGTATAAGCGGAGAGCCACCAGAGCCGCAGCGCTGATCAGCATAAACTGCACTCCATAAAATAACGTAAATGGGAAGATTGCACTCAAAGAACCGAGCGTAATCAATAAGAGGGTCCCAATCCAAGGCACTCTTAGCTTCAGTGCAATCCATTCCATTATCTTTTTTGCTTTTACAATATACATGCGCACCTTTCCTCACCCACAGCCGATTCCTTGCACAGAACGATGTCATAACAAGGGCAGCAAAGCGATCTGCCACTCATGTGTGAACGGTTTCACTATATTTATTCCCCGTGCACTCGTCTGGTCTATTATACTGTATGTAACACCCGGCGTACGTTTGGGAATTTTTATTGTTCGGAAATAGATGATACCCATGTTAAACTAAAGTCACATTTATTCCAGTATTTTCGCACGATGCGTATACTTCCTATATTCTGGAATACAAACATTAAAAATTTTGCGGTATTTCAAATGATTTATTTCGTATTTTCTTAACAAATTCTTGTCCCAGGAGTGTGAGGCAGTGTCTATCAAAGTACTTCTTATAGAAGACGAGAAAAATTTGGCTGATATGATCGCTTTTTTTCTTGAGGAGGAAGGATACATAACGGAACGGGTACATCATGCCCGTGAAGCACTTCATCTATTTCCCCAGTTTCAGCCCGATATTGTTGTAACGGACTTAATGCTCCCCGAAATTGATGGCAATGAGCTTGTTGATGCTTTTCGTCAAAATTCTACCGTTCCTGTACTGATGATATCCGCAAGCACAATGCTTAATGACCGATTGCGTGCATTACATAATGGCGCGGACGATTTTCTCTGCAAGCCGTTTAGTCTGAAAGAGCTGGATGCCAGAATTAAAGCGCTGCTGCGGAGGTCCGTTATTACTTACCAGGATAAACCTGTAAAAGAGAATCAGGCGGATGAAGTTAAGGGTCAGATCAATGTCAATGAATACAGAAGAACACTCTTTGTCAATGGGGTTGAAATTGAGGTCACTCATATAGAATTCGAAATTATGAAGGAATTGTATCGTAATCCGGGCAAAGTGTTTACCCGCAATGAACTGATGGACCGGATTAAAGGCTCGGAACGTGCCTATCTGGATCGAACCATCGACGTACATATCTCCAGTCTGCGCAAAAAAATAGAGCCCGACCCCAAAAATCCCCGTTATATTAAAACGGTATGGGGTACAGGCTATAAATATATGGTCTAGCTGGTCATCCATTAAGCTGTCTTACAGCTGATAAACAGCAGCAGCCTTACCATGATTTTTCCATTCTACCTTAAATATAGAACGGAGGGCATGGTTAAGGGTGCTTCATATCCAAAAGTGTGCAGCCACCGCTCAATGCTTCTAACCACATGGTCAGGATCTTGTTCATCCCAGAGCAGCATCTTCACAACACCAGTACCGTTAATTTCCCGCAGATGGCGTTTGCGAATCAATGATTGAAAATCAGTAATAACCAGTACGGGAACGTCCGGTACAAAAGCACGAATGGCCTTTGCTGCAGATACAGCCTGTTCGGCGTTCCTGTAATCCACTATACAAAAACGTGAATTTTCCCAGTCTCCTCTTCCTGTTTCCTTTACTGAATCTGATGGCACAGCAGCGATCCAATCCTCGAACAACTGATTGATTTTCTCATAGTTGATACAGCGCTCTCCATCCGTTAGCACAGTAACAGGTTCCATAAGTATAACCTCCATTAGCTTCTTCCCTACATTGTGTCAGCTTTCATTTAAGAATGTTTGTGCGTGGACATGAAAGAAGTGTTAACAATCTTCGCATTTCTTCACATCCATCTTCCGAGCATCTCCCGACCGTTATGCATTTCGCAGTTTTCCTGAATTCATGTAAAATAGAGATAACCCGTGTGATTTACTTTACGGGACATTACGTATCAATTTGGTATTATAGGAGGTTGCACCCATGAATATAGTTTCCATTGAACCAACACCGAGTCCAAATACGATGATGCTGCATCTTGACGAACGTCTGGAGGACGGGATTCGCAGAACCTATACATTGGACAACGAACGTTCAGCTCCGGCGTTTATTCGTCAGATGCTTCACATTCCGGGCGTGAAAAGTGTGTTCCACACCACTGATTTCGTTGCACTGGACCGTAAGGGGAATGCTGACTGGTCTGTCATTCTTGGTGAAGTACAGAGTCGTCTGGGTCAGGAAGGCGTAAATCTGGACTGGATTGAATCTGAAGATGCTTCAGGTGAGCACTTTGGAGAAGCACAAGTATTTGTACAATTCTTCCGGGGAGTGCCGATGCAGATACGGGTCAAAGCCGGTACGAACGAAGAACGCATTTCCCTGTCGGACCGTTTCGTCAAAGCGGTTACCGAGGTTGCCAGTGCCACGCTGATCAAAGAGCGCAAACTGAGCGATTACGGGGTACGGTACGGTGAACTGCCGGATATCGCGCGTGAGGTTGAGCAGGAACTGGAAGCCGCGTATCCACCTGAACGATTGGAGCAGGTCATCCAGCAGGCTATTGCACATGGTACCAATACAGAGGAGTTCATTGAGCACCGCCGTGCGCTGGAGGGTGCCGAACTGGAAGAAGCACTTCGCAGCGAAGACTGGAATGTACGGTATGCTGCACTGGATGGTATGGAGCCAACAGAGGAAAGACTGCCGCTTGTCGCTCAGGCGCTGCGGGACAGCAAAATGCAAATTCGGCGTCTGGCTGTGGTCTATCTTGGCGATATTCGCACACCTGAGGCGATGGAACTTCTATATGAAGCGCTGCGGGACAGTTCTCCTGCCGTGCGCCGCACAGCGGGAGATACGCTGTCAGACATTGGGGATCCTGCCGCTACATCAGCTATGATCGAAACGTTAACTGACAAGAGCAAGCTTGTACGCTGGCGCGCAGCCCGCTTCCTCTATGAAGTTGGGACCGAGGAGGCCGAGCAGGCACTCCGGCTCGCTGCTGAAGATCCTGAGTTTGAAGTGAGTCTGCAGGCCAAAATGGCCCTGGAACGCATCGAGTCAGGCGAACAGGCTGCCGGAACCGTCTGGCAGCAGATGGCAGGAAGGAATAAAAAGCAGGATTAGATTTTTCTTCAGCTCTTCCTTTAGTGGGGCCTTACAGATACACTCCAACATTTGTCATTGCACTGTAAAACGATGAGCGGTATACTTGTTGTCTGTTTGATTAACAGGTTACACGCTGCTCGAAGCGTGATTTCTCATTTCAATTTCATAAACAATAGATACACCTCATCCATTGTATGGTGAGGTAGAGGTCGCGGGTGCGATCAGTAAGCTGAAGAAGGCGCTAGGAGCCGCTGTTGAGATCAGCCGAAAGGTGTACCCGCCGAAGTTCACTGGACGTTCCTTTATCGGTCCGGTGAGCTGGGGCTCCGACCGAAAGGTGCAGAACTGTCACAGCACGTATTTTTATCTTTGTTCAAAAGGTATGGATTCTGCTGTGTTGAGCTATCTTAATCATCTGGGATATGGTGCGGATATTGAAGTTTAAGACCGCTGGCTTATGCCTGTGGTCTTTTTTTGTTTATGGACCTATGTAACAGCATCAGCAATACAAATGAAGGAGTGTTACCATGCAAGACCGCAGCAACCAATCACAAACAACAACTACCAGCGAGCCTTCCCTGAAAAAAGGATTGCGTGCACGCCACATGACCATGATTGCCCTGGGCGGCTCGATTGGTACCGGACTGTTTCTGGCAAGTGGTACAGCCATCTCGACTGCCGGTCCCGGCGGGGCATTAATTGCTTACGCGGCCGTTGGTATTATGGTTTATTTCCTCATGACCAGTCTGGGAGAGCTTGCAACCTTTATGCCGGACTCCGGTTCTTTTAATACGTACGCCGCACGTTTCGTTGATCCCGCTCTGGGTTTCGCCATGGGATGGAACTTCTGGTATAACTGGGCGGTTACGATTGCCGCCGAACTCGCTGCTGCTACAGTTCTCATCAAATACTGGTTCCCGGACAGCTCATCCATGCTCTGGAGCTTGCTGTTTCTGGTATTGATCTTTGCCTTGAATATTCTGTCCGTCAAAGGGTATGGAGAATCGGAATATTGGTTTGCGATTATCAAAGTCGCTACCGTCATCATCTTCCTGAGCGTCGGTGTACTTATGATCTTTGGTATTTTGGGCGGTGAAGCTGTTGGTTTCAGCAACTTTACCATCGGGGATGCACCGTTTCACGGCGGATTTTTCGCTGTACTGGGTGTGTTTATGGCGGCCGGATTCTCTTTCCAGGGAACAGAACTGATTGGCGTTGCCGCGGGTGAAAGCGAGAACCCTCGTGAAAATGTGCCTCGTGCCATCCGTCAGGTGTTCTGGCGCATTCTGATCTTTTATATCCTGGCTATTACCGTAATCAGTTTAATTATTCCATACACACACCCGAATTTGCTCAAAGGTGACTTGGAAAACATCGGAGTAAGTCCGTTTACATTGGTCTTCGAAAAAGCAGGGCTTGCCATTGCGGCTTCCGTCATGAACGCCGTCATTCTGACCTCCGTGCTCTCTGCCGGCAATTCCGGTATGTACGCTTCTAGCCGGGTACTGTATGCTCTTGCCCGGGACGGGAAGGCCCCACGTTTCCTTGGCAAGCTGAACAAACGCGGCATTCCGATGAATGCGCTGCTCGTCACCACGGCCGTTGGCATGCTCGCGTTTCTCGCTTCGCTCTTCGGTGACGGCATCGTGTATACATGGCTTCTGAATGCATCGGGTATGTGCGGCTTCATTACTTGGCTCGGAATTGCAATCAGCCATTACCGCTTCCGCCGCGCCTACGTTGCGCAGGGGCGAGACCTCAGGGACCTGCCTTACCGCGCAAGATGGTTCCCGTTTGGGCCAATCTTTGCTTTTGTGCTGTGCATCATCGTCATTCTGGGACAGAACTATCAGGCATTTATAGGCGACCTGATCGACTGGAGCGGGGTCCTTGTTGCTTACCTGAGTGTTCCGCTGTTCGTGATTCTGTGGCTTGGTTACAAATGGATCAAAAAGACCAAGGTTATTCCGCTGCAGGAATGCGACTTCTCCCCTGCTGATTCATCCGGCATGAATAAATAAGCTTTAAGGTATCCTTTCCCCTGTTCTGCTGAGAGTTCAGCTCTCTGCAGAACAGGGTTTTTCCATTTTCAACGAGATATAAATAAACCCAAATCACCTCAGATACTTTATGTTCCCTTATACCATTGTTAGATTTATGTTTTAATGGAAGCTGACAACGAATTATCCCAACATTATAATGATTACTGTTGTTTCATATATTTACGAAACCCCAGGAGGACCGTATGCAATTTCAACCTGTGTATCATGGTGGGGATTTAATCCTACCCGAGTTCGAATTGAATATGACATGCAGCCAGGTGTTTGGCATTATAACAGACCTGAAGCGCAAGCAGGTATTAATCGAGCAGCTGCAGGACCGTTCACAGTACTATATTTTTCGAGCGCAGCAAAATGAATATTTGCATCTAACCGTAGAGGAATTGATTACGTTTCTAATTAACGTCACCGAGCGTAATGAACGTGCATCTGCACTACTGGAATATTTCGCATTAAAAGAAAGTCGCAAGTTAAACATTAAAAAGCTTACTCCATCCAAAAGAATGTATGTGACTTTATTACGTGCTTATTTTGCTCATCAGCCTACGCTTGTACTGGAAGAGCCCTTCTTTTATTTAGAGGAACAGGATCGTCGTCAATTCAAACGTATTGTGGATGATCTCTCGAAAGAGAAAAACATTTTGGTTATCACTTCAAATGCCGAGGATGCCCTTATATGCTGTGGTGTCATTTACCGTTTAAATGAGCTTGGATTTCAGCACATGGATATTCAGGATGCCGAAGAGGAGCAGCAGGATACTCAGGATCAAGACACGCTCAATATTACCTTGCAAAAAATTTATACGAAAAGGAATAACAAGGTGATTCTATTCAATCCCCCTGAAATTGATTTTATCGAAAGTATAGACGGTTCCGTGCTTGTTCACGTAGATGGGGAAAATTATAACTGCAGCTTGACGCTTACTGAGCTTGAACAGCGACTAGCGAATTTCGGATTCTTTAGATGCCATCGGTCTTACATTGTTAATCTACAGAAAATTAGAGAAATCATTACATGGTCGAAAAATAGCTACAGTCTTCGATTACATACAGGCAAAGATACCGTTGTCCCGTTATCTCGAACCAAATTACAGGACTTAAAAACACTTCTTAACCTTTGATTCTGTGTTCGAAGACGGCTCAGTCAACCATTTCTGGGTACAATTCAGCGCAAAATAGCTGCATTTCAGGGGATTTTGATCGCTAACGGCACGCACCCTCTATATAGTTAAGCCATAAACGCTAAGGAAGTGGTGTGAATGGCAGTTATCGATGTAAAACATATCGGGAAGAAGTTCGGACCTAAAACTGTATTATCCGACGTATCTTTTTCCATTCCAAAGGGAGAGATTTTGGGTTTTCTTGGACCGAGCGGTTCAGGAAAAACGACATTAATGAAGCTGCTCACAGCACAGTTAAATTCCACAAGTGGACAAGCATACATTTTTAACGAGCCAGCGGACAAGATGCATGAGTCAGCACAAAAGATGCGTTTTGGCATTTTGGCCGATAGCAGCGGTTTATATGAAAGATTAACAATTGAGGAGAATTTGCAATTGTATCGCCAGCTGTACGATTTACCGAAGTCTTCAATTGATAAGGCACTGCATTTTGTAAACCTGAGTGGAGAACGCAAAAAGAAGGTGAGATTCTTATCCAAAGGGATGCGCCAGCGTGTCCTGTTAGCACGCGCAATTATTCATGAACCTGAACTGTTATTTTTGGATGAACCTACCTCAGCTTTAGATCCGGTTAACACAGCCCATATTTATAAAGGATTACGGTCTTTAAATGCAAACGGAACAACGATTTTTCTAACGACGCATGATATGGCAGAGGCCGAACTGCTGTGCAGCCGTGTAGCGATCCTGCATCGGGGACAAATCCAAGCCATCGGCACGCCCAAGGAGCTTAAAAAGCAGCATCGGGAGCATATCGTTTCTATTGAATTAACAAATGCGGAAACATATGAGCTTCCAATCAATGGGGAAACGGCTGACAAAATCGCTCGTTGGATGAAATCGGAATTCATTGACCGTATAGAAACAAAAGAACCCAGCCTAGGCGATATTTTTATCAAAATGACTGGAAGTGAGCTGCTATGAATATATCTTTGAAACGCACACGAGCCATATTTATGAAGGACTATAAAGAGTT
This sequence comes from Paenibacillus sp. AN1007, assembly GCF_040702995.1. Taxonomy (NCBI): domain Bacteria; kingdom Bacillati; phylum Bacillota; class Bacilli; order Caryophanales; family Paenibacillaceae; genus Paenibacillus; species Paenibacillus sp. AN1007. The sequence goes on along the minus strand of NZ_CP159992.1, from coordinate 322,008 downwards.
CTCACGAAATTACGGTCTCTCCTTCATGCTGACGGTCCCTATTATTTTTGCTGTCCTTTTTCGGAGTGCAGGTCCGAATTTGCCTGGAGCAATCGGTTTTCTTCTCAATCTTTCCTTTGTTCTTTTCACATGTTTCGCACAAGCATGTTTATTGGCAGAAGAAAAGGAACGCGGCACGCTGCGTTCCTTAATGATGACGCCGGCAACAACCTTTGATGTATTAATCGGTAAAAGTGCGCTCGTTTTTGTGATGTCTGCTGTGGTATTGAGTATTTCCATCATTATATTGGGGTATAAGCCGCCGAGCCTGTGGGCGTTTGCGGCAGCCAACTTTTTTTCGATTATTCTATACACAGCACTCGGAACAATTTGTGGTTTGTACTGCAAAACGCTGGTTGATGCCTCCTTTTCCATCCTGCCAGTATCAACCCTCTTTACTGGAGCACCGTGGGGAGCGGTATTTGAGAATGAGTATCCGATCCTCAAAGTGCTGGATTATATGCCAAGCAGCCAGCTTGTGCATTTGCTGAACATCCCCCATACAGGGTTTACGACGGAAGAACTGACAAAACCTCTTCTCTTTATTTTGGCATGGACGGTTGTAGTAACGATCGGATCTGTTGTTCTATACCAGCGAAAATTAAAAGATGAATAGACACGAGGAGGAATTCAATGCCCCGGAATGCAGCCGCCAAATTCTTTCAGAAATTCAGGAATCGCGAAAATCGGTTAAGACTGGAAGGTTATCGAGAAAAAGTACTTCTCATCCGGCAGCAGCAGCACCATAAGCATGCTTGGAATGATAGCCAACTGCAGCTGGAATCTCTCCGGCTAATAAAGGAAGCAAAAGCAGGTGCTTCTCTGGACGAGCTGCTTATTGATGCGTATGCATTGGTCTGCGAGGCAGCACATCGAACCCTGGGTCTGCAACCTTATGATGTTCAAATCATGGCGGCTATTGCGCTGCATGAGAGATTCCTGATCGAGCAGCATACGGGCGAAGGTAAAACGCTCTCGGCGGTTATGCCCGCATATCTCCATGCACTCACAGGTAGAGGTGTTCATGTCCTGACTTTTAACGACTATCTGGCTAATCGTGATGCTTTATGGATGGGGCCCATCTACTCCCTGCTTGGATTAACGGTTCATTCCGTTAAAACCGGCATGAGTATGCCGCAGAAACGGGAAGCATACGTTGCGGATATCACCTACGTTACAGCCAAAGAAGCGGGGTTCGATTACTTGCGAGACACCATCGCTTTGGTGGAAACCGATACTGTACATCGTGCGTTCCACTACGTTATCGTTGACGAAGCAGATTCACTGCTGCTCGACGAAGCGCGTGTGCCGCTAGTTATCGCTGGCGAACCGGATACGACCCGCAGCGAAGCGTACCCTTTAGCAGATGTGGTCAAACAGCTGCTCGAGAATGAGCATTATCATTTTGATGAGTTCAAACGGAATGTTTACTTAAATGAGACCGGCTCGGCCAAAGTAGAATCGCTGCTGCAGTGCGGTGATTTGTACGAACCATATAATAGTGGTCTGCTGATGTCGCTGAATTGTTCGCTGCATGCAGTACTGCTCTTGAAAAGAGACATCGATTACCTTGTTCAAGGTGACGAAATCAAGCTGATCGACGAATATACCGGCCGTGTCGCGGAGAAGAGGCATTTGCCCGAGGGACTGCAGACAGCGCTTTGTGCCAAGGAAGGATTACCTTCTAAGACTGGCGGAAATGTGCTTGGCACAATCACTCTTCAGCACTTTATTAGTCTGTATCCGAAGATTTGCGGGATGACTGCTACTGCAAAGGCTTCGGCTTTCGAATTTGAGAATATATATAATCTGCAGGTCTTGCAAATTCCGCCAAACCGAGAAAACATACGAATCGATTATCCGCATCGCATTTATACCCATAAGGAAGCCAAATTTAAAGCACTTGTTCAAGAGATTAGGTCTGTACATTCAACGGGACGCCCAATACTGATCGGCACATCGAGTGTTGAAGAGTCTGTTATTCTGGCGGAATCACTCGCCAGTGCCAATGTGCCTTGTCATGTTCTGAATGCAAAGAACGACGTGGAGGAAGCCGACATTATTGCCAAAGCGGGAGAAATCGGCGCTGTAACCGTTTCGACGAATATGGCGGGCCGCGGCACCGATATTAAACTTGGTGGCGGTACTGCGAACCATCAAGCTGCAGCTGCACTGGGCGGTCTGTATGTCATTGGCACAAGCATGAACCAAAACGTGCGGATCGACAACCAGCTGCGCGGGCGAGCGGGTCGACAAGGTGACCCCGGCGCTTCCGTCTTTTTCTTAAGTTTGGAAGATGAGCTGATGCTTCAATTCGGCGCTGATCTCACAAAGCGTAATTTTAAGCAGGACGAACCGCTTGAAGATCCAGTACTCCGCGAAAAAATAGACTATATTCAGCTTAGAATTATGGCTCAACATTTCCACATCCAGCAGGAATTGAATAATTACTCTGACATAATTGAGGTGCAGAGACGTATCTTACACGAGAAGAGAATGCAAATCTTACAGGGAGCAGTGCCGATGAGCCCTTCAGAACAGCGGGTGCGGCTTTTCTATATAGATAAGCTCTGGGCTGAACATTTGGCTTACGCTTCCTACATCCGTGAAAGCATTCATCTGACAGGTCTTGTTAAACAGAATCCGATTGATGAATTCCATGAGCAGATTATTCAGGCATACGAGCGGATACCGGCTGAAATAGATCGAATGTCGGCAGAGATGCTGCGCAAACTGGAAGGTACCAATGATCCGGCAGTGTGGGAAAAGTTCGGACTTAAAAATTTTCCGTCCACATGGACTTATATGATCAATGATCAATACCAGGATGACATGTTAAATCGCGGCTCATGGACCCCAATCATGATCTTCGCTTATTGGCTAAGGAGAATGTTGAGACCGATATTTGGGTGGGATTATATATAATCAGCACAGCCTTCTTCTTTAAGCACCTCACACTCTTCTGTCCATATTTTGTATAGGTTGATCCGTACAATAGAAAAGGAGCATCTATTATACCTCAACCGAAGGAGAGCTGTACTTTGAAAAAATGGTCTGTCCTGCTTGTGCTGTTAGGCCTGTTGACGATCAGCTTTCCCACGCTCCAGGGAATGTATTATGACTGGCAGCAGAGCCGAGTCCTGGATGAACTGGAACATCTTCAGTCGGGCTTGTCCCAGCTGAATCATACCTTTGAACGCAGTGTCGATACCGGTCATGCAGACCAAGAAGGAACAACTCAGGCTGCTGCCAAACTTTCTCCCGCTCCCGGAACACTTGGAATTATCTCTATTCCGGTTATTGATGTGCGTCTGCCTATTCTGGAAGGTGCGACTCAGGAAAATATGAAGTTTGCTGCAGCCCATCTGGTGGAGACTGCTTCGATCGGACAATCGGGTAATGCGGCCATTGCTGCTCATCGTGCTCATCGAAAAGGTCGTTTATTCAACCGGTTGGGTGAGCTTAAACTGGGTGATTCCGTAGAAATCACACTTGCCAATCAAACAACCATACACTACGAAATCGACAAGATTACCGTGGTGGAGCCTTCCGATGTATCTGTACTGAAAGACCCGGGACTTGGAGAAGTTCTAACTTTAATTACCTGCGATCCGCTGATCGATGCTACACACCGGCTCATTATACGCGCTGTAAAAGTAAACACTTGAATAGACTGCTTCACCGTCATCCAGCCTGAACCAAAGAAACGTCAAAACACCCTCCCGCCTGCTCACGAAGATCCATTCTTCGCGGCATAGGCTGGAGGGTGTTTAATTATACGTTATACATATTAGTTCAGGTTAGTGTCAGCGTCTCACTTTAGCGTTGGAATCTCTCTCTGCGGCGGAAGTATAAGTACCCTGCACTCCCAATCGCCATCAGCATTAAGCCCGAGACCGTGTAAGCGATGGAGCTCTCTTCACCTGTCTTCGGCAGCATACCTTGAGCTGACGAATGACTGCCATTTCCTGATGAAACCTCACTTTCAGATTCTGTGCCAGTAGAAGGGGTAAGCTCACCATCTTCGCCCGCATCATCACCTTCTGTCACCTGAGGTTCTGTCTCATTTCCTTCACCTGTCTCAGGGGTCGAAGGTACTGCCGGAGTTGAAGGTACTTCTTCGGAATCATCATCCGGTTTGCTTGTGCTCCCGTTTTGTTCTGCCGGTTGTGAAGGGTCTGTGACCACTGTACCAGGCACGGTTATCCCTGGTTTTTCTTCTACAGGAGTATTTGGCTTGTTTGAATCAGGAGTGTTAGGTTTCGTTGGTTCCGGAGTGCCGCCAGTGCTTGGCGTACCTGGATTATACGGTTCACCTGGTCCACCTGATACCGGAACAGCCTGATTAGTTTTTGCTACAACAATCGGTTCGGTCTGCTGAGCTGTAATCTCAAACACAACCGGTGTTTGGTCCAGTTGATATCCGGCCGGGGCTTTAACTTCAACCAATTGATACGTATTCGGTTCAAGCTGCTTCAGGTTAATTTCACCACGAACATCGGTTATCAGCAGCGCAGAATCGATGCCTGTGACTTTGTTAAACAACCATTCTCCATCCGGTCCCATAAGTTCCGATTGAGCACGCAGCTCAAAAACGGCTCCCTGCAGATGCTGTGTTCGGCCTGTATTATATTTCACGAGTTTTACCGAACGGTCATTTTCCTTGTTTTCAATCTTGACCTGATTGTCTGGCTTGGTAATGGAGATCGAAGTCTCTGGTGTTTCAATGACAAAACCTTCCGCTTTGGTTTCCACCAGTTTATACACACCATAAGCCAGATCGCTGAACTCAATGATGCCCTGCTGATTGGTTACTCCTTTATCTACAATGCTGTTGGAAGAATCCCGCAGTTCGAACTCAATCCCGCTTAACGGAGATTGATCCTTGGCGTTCACTTTCGTTACAGTCAGTTTGCCTCCTGTACCGATCTGGTTCGTCTTTGTCAGTGTCACAATCTGTGTCTGGTTCGCTGTAATCGTGAAGGAAATCGGTGTACTGTCCACGGTGTAGAAGTCAGGAGCCTGAATTTCAACTAATTCATACGTTCCTGCCTCCAAATCACCCTTAGCAATTCTGCCGTCTACTCCCGTCGTGAGTTCATCCAGCTTCTCACGTGTTGAGCCCTGTATGCGATACAGTTCAAACACGGCCCCCTCCAGCACTTTGGCGGAATCGGCTGCATCCAGCTTCTTCAGTTCAAATCCCTGGCGAATCTTTTCGTTTACAATCTCGAAGGCTGCGGCTGCATCCTTAAACAAAATCGTTTGTCCTGAAGCCGAACCATATTCCGGGTCAGCGAGATATCCCGCAGGCGCTGCAGCTTCTTTGAGACGGTATGGCACACCGTTGGTCAGGTGAAGACGGTAATTTCGGCTGCTTTCCGCCATTCCGTTCTCATCTGTCGGTTCCAACGTTTCCAGAAGAATTGTGCCGGAAGCATTGTAGATGGCAAAAATGGCTCCTTTCAGCGGCTCACCGCTGTCATCCACTTTATGCACTTTGATCTTGCCGAGACCCGTCGATGCGCCTCCACCTGCACCAGCCATCGATACTCGAATCCCTGCCTGGTTCCCTTCTCCCACAACGAAAGAAGACTGTCCTGCATATTCGGCCTTATTCTCGATTCTATCGCCGTCATCCGCGTTAATATAGGACTGGTATTCCAGAAGGTAAGCTGTGTTAATGTCATTCTTGAAAGTAAAGGTGAAGGTGTTGCCTTCTACCACCAATTCATATTCCGCTGGATCAACCAGCCCAGCTTTTACCGAAATATTGCCCGAATTGTTTGCAGGCAGCTGGACTTCATACAGCTTTAATGAGTCGGCAAGCAAAATTTGATTGCTGGATAATGTGTCTGATAGTTGGGAACCTGCCGCAACGAACGACTGACTCGGGTTCACGTTCACGACCCATGAAGCCAGATCGGATGTCCCCACTTGCTGTCCTGTCTTCTTCACATATACTCCGCCATGGGCAGGTGTAACCACAGCTTCCTTGTCAAAGCGAACAGGTCCGCCATCCCCATCCGTCAAAACAGCATGATTGCTGTATGAGCCTTCCACCGCATAAGCTCCATCCAGACTGGTTTGATATACGACGCGGTAAGCCGTTTTGCCGATGTTACCCAGATTCAGTGTAAAACCTTTGCCATCGGGATTAAGCTGGAACTGACTTGATGTCAGCACAACTTCATCACCAACAGAAGTAACATTGTTGGCGCCCCTCAATTCAAGCTCATACACTTTAAATGAGCCCTCCACAAAGGATTGATTACCGATATAGGTATCCTTGAGAACAGCATCCTGAATATCATAGAGATTGTAATTCACATCAATTGTCCACGTGATCGCCTTGTCTTTGGCGCTGTATTCGCCCCGCTTGTTCCCATTCTCAATGGTGTAATTCTGCGGTCTGACAACAGCAGACTTGGTAATGGTGGTCTGTGCAGCGCCTGCTTCCTTCCAGTCTAACGCTGCTGTGTTGCGATATTCATTATTTGTCGGCATTCCTGCCGTTGGATCAAAGCTTGTTTTGTACGTAATCACATGCCGTTTATCGATCATACCGCCCGGCTTCAGGCGAATCGTGAAGCCTTTTTCGAAATTGGCATCTTCCGGGTCAGCCAGTGGTGCTTCCTCGAACTGATCCTTCTGATCTCCACTGATCTGCAGACTGTCTGGAATGAGCTTCATATGTCTGCCTGTATAGTCATCTGTGATGACGATATCAGTCATCTCTTTCTGATCCTGATTGAGCACAATCTGCCACTCGATTTCTTTGGTATTGAAATTTTCACTTTTTACACTTTTGGCTAAAATGACTTCCTCAATATTTTTTCGGCCTTCCTTGGTCGTGCCATCCTGTGTATTCACGGTATTAACTACAGTCTCATTCTCGTATATACGCGGTATCGCTTGGGTTTTGTATTCAATCTCATAAGCTTTGTTAATACCGCTGTTGAACTGAAGCTTAAAACCTTCATTAAAGCCGTCATCAACACCACTTACGGTATAGTTTTCAGGACCAACTAATGTTTTCGTCCCAGGACGACCACCAGATTGAATCTCAACTTCATATACGTTAATTGAATCTGCAACCAGTCTCTGTCTGGTTGTATCAAAACGGTCTTCCAGCCACGCATTGGACTGTGTGATGCTCTGCTGATTATAGTTGTACTGCACCTTCCATGTAATCGTCTGCGTAACCGGGTCATATGCACTTTCCTGGCCCGACTTGTTCAGCGGCTCATTGAAGCTGACCGTTACACGGCCAACATCGGATTCATTATACTCACTCTCATTTGCTGTTATCGCTGCTTCATTGGTATAAAGGACTCCTGTATAAGGAGCACTCGTCGGTGCCTTAATGCTGGTCTTGTAGGTAATCCGGTATGCCTTGTCGATATTCCCAAGATTCACCGGGAACTGGGATGCTCTATCGACCACCGGTCCTTCCTTCACAGAACCGTTTAACTGCACCTGAAGCTCACGGATTTCAATATCCCCCTGAAGTGAAAGCTCTGGTGGCAGTGTATCCTGCAGAACAACATTCGTCATGCTCTTCTCGCCTTGGTTAAAATCGACCGTCCAATCAATATGATCCGAGTTAAAATTATTATTATTGGCTTTCCCTGACTTCTGAATTCCATCCTTCGCGGTATTTGCAAAATTCACATCAATGATACCTTGACCTGCGCCGCTAAAGTCGATCTTCTGTTTCAGTCCGTCTTCCATTTTACTCTCGTCAAAATTGAGCCAGACATAGAAGTTTCCTTCCAGCTTGGCATGTTCAACCAATTCATTAAAGGTAAATACAATGGTACCGTCCGGGTTCACAACATATTCCCCGACTCCCCCGTCCAGGTTCCCTTTCAGCTGTGAGCCTATAATAAATTTGTCAGGCAGACGGAATGTAAAGGTTGACCCGTCTCCGTAAGAATGGGCATCATCACCGAATCCCCATGTAAAAACAACCGCAACCTCATCTGATATCCGCGGACGAATATCTTCGATCTTGTCTCCTTTAACTTCGATCTGACCGCTGCCGTTGTACTCCGGTTTCTGGTTGTACATCTGCACACTCGTGATCAGGTTCTCCTGAATCTCCGAAGCCGCAGCGGGAGCAGCCATAGGGCTTATGCTTGCTTCATTCATTTCCTCTGCAGACACCGTGGGGTCCACTTCTTCTGCTTCCGGGACTGCTTCTTCATCTGCACCAGCTTCCGTGCTGACCTGTTCTTCAGGCAGCGTATCCTCTTCCAGTGCAGATGGTGATGCTGGATCATTCAATGTACCGGCTGACATATGATTTGTGTCATCCTGAGCATGCACGGTTGATGTTAACACCATCCCTTGCAGCAATTGCGTAATGAGCAATAGTGCAATCAACATGATGCCCAATCGTCTCTTCATGTTCCACATATCCTCCTCGTTCATAATGTTGGCAGACGCCGAGGAATAGAATAACAGGGCAACATATACAAAAAATAGACAACATACATTTTCGTAAACAGAACAGCAAAAAGAGCGCCCCTCATATGGAGCGCTCCTATTACGCTATCAGATTGTTGATCCTGCAGCACATAGATTGTAGATTGATAATATCTACATTTGAAGCTTATTGTATTTCGTGTGAATATGCTGCGTCCGCTATAATGTCCAATTAATTTTGACACGCAGATCGGCCGTACCCTCCATCTTGGAGACAAAATAAGAGATAGATTTCATACCAAGCTGGTACAAGTCCTGCAAATCTTCAATCAGGCTGTTCTCTGTTCCTTTATATCTGAACGTCAGCGAAGTGCCGCCCTCTTTAATTACAGCTTGGACTTTGGTTTTAAGCACTGCCCGCTCCTTAACCGCATCCTGTTCATCATAGAGCGAGTACTCCAATGCGTGGTACAGCTTCTGATATACCTCCTGCTTGCTCCCTGGTGCTTTCACAAGCTTAAGCAGCGCATCACGATAAGGCGCAGGTGCCGCAGGGTACTTGTTTTTGCCTGTCCAGACATGGTCACGCGCCATCTCTTTATCACTTAGCAAATAATAATTATGACTCACCTTGCCTTTACGGTCAGGTGTCGGATCATCCCATGTTGTATCCATGTGATACCACTGGCCATCCAGTTTTACCAGATTCCATGCATGAAGCTGTCCGCCTGCTGTACCTTCGACAATACGATTCTCGATCCCTACCCGTTCCAGCATGCGGTATGCAAGCAGCGAGTATCCTTGACACACAGTACTGCCTGTAGCTAATCCGTCGTAAGCTGTATATTTTTGCAATGAAGTATCATAAGAGACATTCAGCACAATCCAGTCATGAATCACCTTGACCTTCTCATGGTTGTTCATACCGGGTTTGATAATTTCTTTCAGAACATTGGCGACTTTCCGATTGACGTAATCGGTCTGTGCTTTCGTCTCCCGGTAAGAGAGGGTCACATTCACCTCGGCTGATGTATTCGAGCCTTTATAGTTAAAAGCATAACTTTTTACCGTATATTGAATATAGGGGTCGCTCTTCATTGCTTCGTCGATAGAGGTCTGCAGCTGTTTTTTCAGGCCCTTTACATTGCCCTTATAGGTAAACACTAGTTCCTCTTTACGTTGTGACATCGCGTTTAACAGCGTCTGACGCAAATCCCTCACTGTGGATAATTCGGATGTACCCGAGGCAGCATACAATTGATCCAGATCAACCGTACGTGGAAGCCAGGCCGCAGCAAGACAGCCGGCCAGCAATAAGGTAATCACTCGTTTAGCGTTCTTGGCCATGAAAGGAACCACCCCTCTTTACAGCATTCTTATGCTTTATTGTATCATAAAAAGTGCTGCATTCCTTGTTCTATATTTCTCATACCAGTGCAGTCAAATTTAAAAGGGACCTTCCACGGAAGGCCCCTTGATTATCAGCTGCAGTCATCACGTTTCCGGCTTCTCTTCATCCTATGTCCCTGCACTGCAAGTTATGAACTTCGTTCGTTCCGGATTAATATAGGCGGCTGCCGCTCATAAATGTATCTGTCTTTCCCTGCAGCTTGGCAAGGCGTTCAAGGACTTGAGAAGCTTCAGCTGCGGTTACTTTGCGTGCAGGCATAAATCTTCCCTCAATAGAAGGAAGCAAACCAAGCTTCAGAGTCAGAGAAACAGCACCCTTGCTGTTGATTGCACCAGCATCAGCAATATTCGGCAGGTCTGACGGCTGCATGTAATATCCTGCCAGCTTCTCGTAACGCAAAATACGCACAAGCAGCACAGCCAATTCCTCACGTGTCAGCTCTTCCTCGGGTTTCAGCTGCTTTTCAGGATCTGCTCCCTCGAGCCAGCGTTGATCCATTAACACCTTCACTGCTTTGTAATACGGACTGTCCGGAGATACGTCAGCAAAAAGTCTGTCATTGCTGTCGCTGTTATAGTACATATCCATGTTCGGATTAAGAGCTCTTGCCAAATAGTTGAACCAATCCCCACGTGTAATGACACGGTCCGGGAATACACGCCCCTGCTCGTCAGGCAGCAGTACGTTATGCTTGGTCATATTACGCAAAGCTGATTCAGCAGTGTGACCGGCAATATCTGTCGGTTCTACCTGAGATGCTGCATCTACCCCACCGTAGGTGAAGAACCATTCTCCTGTATTTGCATCCAGCAATTCGTCAGAATTATAGATCGATTTCTTACCGCTTACAGGTACATAAGCCAGGTTTACTCCGAAAGGTACAGGTTCACTGCTGCCCAGACTATATCCGCCGTGGCGAGTATAATTCAGCATCAGCTTGTATTTTTTCAAATAAAGTTCCTTGGCTTCTTCGTAACTAATCGCAGGTTTGATATCTGTCGGAAGTTGTTCCGCCGATGCCGCCAAGCGCGTATAAAACTCCGTAACGGCCCCATCATTCATGACCTGAACTTGCGCCGTATCATCCTGAACCGGAATTCCATTCAGATAACGCTGGAACAGGAACGTACGGGCATCTTTCGTTTCAATGATTCTGGACAGCTGATACTGCTCTTTTGCATTCGGAACAGCTGCAATGATCGTATTCATCGCTTTTTTCTCAGCCTGCTGCGGAGTAACAGTCCTGCTCTCCTTCTCCTGAGATGGCTTCTCCTGCCCCATCTCTGGTCCAACCCGCTGCATCAGCGTATAGCTGTACACCTGTCCTGTCACTGCATCGACCTGAGCAGAGATGTCGCGCATAAACATATACGATATGTTTGCATTCCGGTTGCTCCAGCTCAAACTCCACACCTGATTGTTCATGTCACCATAATTCCCTTTGGTTAACTGGCTGTGCTGCAGTTTGTAATCCTTGGGAATATCAAAGTGAGCTGCAACTCGATCTACCGCCTGCTGCACATTCAAACGCTGACCGCCTGCCGCTGCAAATGCAGCTGCATCTCCTGTCACCTTTTTATTAAGATACAGGCTGTCCTTGTTCACAGCCTTACCAGTCAGCGGATCAATTCTTTCCAACGTATTCGCGTTAATCGGTCCAATGCTGTCGCCTTTTGGCAAATAACCAAGAACATATTGTTGACCTTTTTTCGAAGAAAAACGCTCTTTGGAAATATAGGCCAATTCTACATCTAATCCATCCTCAAACATCTGTCTGGCTTTCTCTTCCGATGCCTTCGGCTTGGAGGATGGATATTTCGCCGAGATCGTCGACCTTGAATAGGATACGACCTGCCCTCTTTCATCCACACTTATGTAGACTGTCTCTGCATCCGACAATATTCCATCATGTTTTAAGTTATAACCAAACTGATATTGAGCGCGGCCAAACAGCGCCTGCTGCTCCATCGGTGAATACATGTCTCCAAGCGATTCATACTGGCCTTCCTCAAGTCCAGGGATCGCCTGATACAGCAGTTCCACAGCTGTCTTTTCAGCTTCTTCCTTGGTCAGCCGAACATCGGTTGCGGATAATCGCCCTTCCAAAAATTCAGATGGCAGATGTACGCTGAGTACTTCCCCTGTACCTGCATGCACATTTGCGCTGAACCCCATTGTGTGATTGCCCTGTGTGACTTGAAATCCGATATCCCATGCCTTGTAATCCGGTGGCGGATAGGAATTCGGCGAATCAAAATTCGCAGACGAGATCGTTGCTTTTTTTAATAACGGAAACAGCTTTAATATATTTTCAGCGGCTTGCCTGGATGAAATCTTTGCACCCTCTGGCACGTCATTGCTTGTTACGTCTAGTTGTTCATTTTCCCCCGTCACGGCTTTACTCACTGAGCCTTCTCCAGCTTGAGCAGCGAATGCGCTGCCTGTGAAACCCGGAGCCTGTGTCGTAAACAGTAATGCTGCCATTGCTGATGCTGCGGCTTTGGCTGTGAACGTTTTAAGCTTTCCATTCATTTTCCAATCCCAACTCAAAATGGTTACCTCTCCCTTCAATTTCATACAGAATGCATCATAAATGATCTTGTATGAATATTGGCATTCTATTCTATGATACCATAAGCTTCCTTTTTAATCGCTGTTTTCCGGGTAATTTTACGATTGTGAATTTATGTATATGGCTGGAAGCAACAAAAAAACGCCAATCTTGCCGGCGTTTTTCTCTATCTCTCAGCTATTTTGTATCCATCTATAAGCTGTCTTTTTGGATATTCTGTTTAGGTTTACCTTCAGCCTGCATTAAGATCTGTACTGGTCTGCTCTGCTGCAATTTCATCATGTGCAGCAGCCGGTTGTGAAACGGAATGAACATGCGTTTTCAGAAACGGAATAACCGCGTTCCAGAAAGCCGGGTCTTCCTCGGAGCAGCTGTGTCCTTTGCTGTTAACCCAAAGATGCTCTACAGGCGGATCCGCTTTGGACATAAAATATTCCAACTCACTCGGCGGAATAAAATTATCCCCTTTGGAATGCACCATCAGCAGCGGCAGCTGCACGCCTTTTCGCCGTTCATTCAGCAGCATGACCGGATCATTCTGCCGATAAGTCTTCAGGGATTCACCCAACCGCCAGAACCAGATGCGGGGAATTAATTGCGCCAGAGGAAACAAAGGCAGACGCCGGCGTCTCAGCTCCGAACTGACAATGACCTGAAACTGGGATGGCATGGAGTCGGTGATGACGGCTGATACCGGAATGCCTTCTGTCAGTGCGAGAATTGTCCCCAGTCCACCTAGAGAATGACCTAACACACCAACAGCTTCCGGGTTAATCTCGGATCGGCCGGATACATAGGTTAGTGCAGCCAGCAGATCATCCCTGAACAGGTATGCTGAAGCAGCATGAACTGGATCACTGGCGCCGTGGCTCCGAACATCATACATGAACAGAGCATATCCCGCTTCCCAGATCGGGCGTGCATATCGCAGCACACGCGAACGATTGGAACCCCAGCCATGTGCGATAATGACGAGCGGCCAAGGCTTGGGAACATCGGGTCTCGCTGGAATAAACCAGCCCTGCACTCGTCCTCCTCCACTTTCAAAGGTAATGTCCTCAAAGGGCATGGGCGGTGTTATCGTAATCGGAATTTTTTTGGGTGTCTGGCTTTTTACCGCCGCCTTCCATAAACCTCCCGCCGTTACCGCAGCCACAGCCAGCATACCACCAATCATCGTTCTCGCTTTCACAAGGCGTCTCTCCTTTCCGCTAATGGCCATATGTTCATCATACGATGTCATAATCAACTGTGCGTTAAATGATTTTCACTTTTTGTGATATAAATATCAAACAAACTCCTTCTATATATACCCCGCTGCTCCTGTACTGCTTTCTATATTGTTGTTTTTGAACGTATTTGGTTAGATTAAAGACTTTTTTTCGCCCGTTCCTGTTGCACTTCCCTCTGTTTTGTGTTTCAGACAGGAAATATCATGCCTTTTAACCATCACGTTAGGTCCGTTTAGTGTATTATTCGATACAAAAAAACCTCTTTATCGCAAAGAGGCCGTCTACGGTAACATCCATGTTCATTATAGTTATCTGAAAAGAGGAGTAACAATGAGTACTGTTACCCGCTGCTAACATGCCGCTATCGAAGTCCTTCTGCCCATACGCTATGCGTTCTCCAGCACACTTTCCTTCTCCAAATCCTTAAAATATCGATCATTGTAGAGCATGCTTGGATGAGTCGGATGATAAGCCAGTGCAGTATCATTATGCTCCTTGGCCTTTGTCCGATTACCCATTCGGTCGTAACATACGCATAACTGCAGATGGGGCATCCAGGTCCATGCAGCCTCGTTTAACACAACCATCGGATCCGCAGGACGGATCGCCTGCACGGCCTGTTCATACCAAAAAATAGCTTGGCGGTAGTTTTCTCTATCGGCAAAATATCCCCCCAGACGACAGCACACCTCGGCTCTCGGCAGATCATAGGCAAAGGCTCGAAACAACGCAGCTGCTTCCCGCTCCGGCCGTTTCAGGAATGCCTCGCAATCCGCTATTTTCTGGCAGGCTGCAATCCGATCCTCCACCCAGCCTAGTCCAGTATTCAGAAATTTTTCGTAATAGGTTATCGCTTCTTCATAATGAGCATGGTCTTTGAGTTCATTGCCGAAGTAATAAAGGTCACGCGGCGAGAAATCTTCACCAGCCTGCTCTCGTTTGCGATAAATCTGCAGATTACGATCTGTGTACACCTTGTCTTTTTTATGGGTCACAGCGATGTCACTGTGCAGTAGATTGCCTGCTGCATCCAGGTATTCATGCACCGCCCCGATCCAGCGAAAATGGCGATCACGCCGTACCAGACGATTCCGCCGCAGACTGTACGCCACCCTGCCCTCTGGCGTAAAGGAGAGGTTATAATCCATGGTCACGCTGTCCACCGCGGGATCAAGCGAGCGTTTCAACGTAATCAGCTTCGCACGGTCCACGGCTTCAAACACATCGTCAGCATCAAGCCACAAAATATATTCGCAGGATGCTTGATCAAATGCAAAATTCCGTGCCGCAGCAAAATCATCTACCCACTCAAACTCAAAAATGCAATCGGTGTAACGCGAAGCAATCTGACGTGTCCGGTCGGTAGAGCCTGTATCCACGATGACGATCTCATCCGCAATACCGTTTACCGAATCCAGACATCTGGCAAGGGAGGCCTCTTCATTTTTCACAATCATACATAAGGTTATGCTGATCGCCTCTTTGCCTCGTCTGACTCTGCGGTTATAGGCAAGCGCCCCCGGCAGCTCGGATAAACGATAGATGTGGTAGGCAGGCAGGTGAGTATCCACATACAGTTGAAATCCATATGCCTGAGCACGAATGCAAAAATGACGATCCTCTCCCCAAAAAGATACATTCGGAATCCGGTCAAAATTCACTCCTGCTTCAAGTACAGACCGCCGAATCAGTGTACAGGCACCTAACCCGCCTACCTCATAACATCCCGGGATGCGCAGCTGTTCAAGAAAAGCATTCGTCTGTGCGTCCTCATCTTCCGCTTCCGTTCCCGCAGGAGCTGAACCGCCTCGTCGATAGAGTGCGTACTCATCCTGAAGCCAGACCTGCGGCATTTCCTTGGCTCCCGGCTGCCAGCGTGTCCAGAAAATGTTGGATACGATCTCTTTGCCGCTGGAGGCAAGCTGTTCGAGGGTTCGCGGGTGCAGCACCAAGTCGGAATCAATTAGAAACACAGCATCATAGTGATGTTCACGTGCAAAATGTAAAATGTAGTTTTTCAGTTTGACAACGCGCCATACCTGTTCATTCCTCCAGTAGTGCCCTCCTTCATCCTTGTTGTAACTCCCCTGGTCCTCCGTACATTCCACATCTGTCACTTCACGGGCCTGAATTACCGTCCCGTCATGTCGAAGTATAAAATCATGCAGCATTTGGGAGGAAGCCTTCTCTACATTGTCGTCCACAAACAGGTATGCTGTCTGAACAGTACTTCGATCAAGCGTCTGCAGGGAGCCCAGAAATTCATTCAAAATCACCGCTGTCTGCCGCACAGGGCTGGCGATCAATATACGATCTTGGCCGTCTTTTAACTTCGGAAGGTCTTGCAGGTCTTGGTGGTCTTGCAGATCTTTCAGCTTTTGCAAATCGTGTGTAGGGTTTTCATCCTCCTGCGCCAGCCGCTTCTTTTCCTTCTGCTCTTTCTTCAACGAGCCCACTCCCTTCTGCTTAATCAGTCCATGTAATAAGCCGCGGGGCTGCATCCAGTATCGACTCATACTGCTCCTTCCAGCCATACCGTGCCTCCGGGTCCAATGTCTGGTATCTCGCATATTTACGGATACGATCTTCTTCCCTGGCCCAGCCGTAGTGTTTCACTTTTGGGGCATGACATGCATAAGGCAGATGCTGAATGCTCACAGGAAATCGGCCGCAGTGCTGCGGTGTTTCCTTCCATTCATAAACCATCCCTGGACGATATTTAATAAGAAAAGGTCGATAATACGCATGCGCCTGCCAAAATGCATCCTCCCGGTACGCGGTTTCACTCCACATATCATACAAACGGAAATAAATGGCTTCTTCCGGTCCGTTTAATAACTCATCACGCAGAATGCCGAAGTCCTGCGTTAAAATCTCGTCCGCATCCAAATTAAGAATCCATTCCGGGTTAACCGCCGTTGTCTCTTCCCACTGCTGCTTCCTCAGCCTTACCTCATCAGAAAACCGGGACACCGGATTCTCTACCAGCACAAGCGGAAT
Source organism: Paenibacillus sp. AN1007 (assembly GCF_040702995.1). NCBI lineage: Bacteria > Bacillati > Bacillota > Bacilli > Caryophanales > Paenibacillaceae > Paenibacillus > Paenibacillus sp. AN1007. The sequence continues at coordinate 305,324 of NZ_CP159992.1, read as the reverse complement.
TCCATCTAAAAGTTCCCTGCACAACGCCGCCGTTCCATCCGTACTCCCATCATCAATAATGACAGCCTGATCAATCCAAGGACGATGCGTCTCCAGAGCTTCTTTGAGATAACGTCTCTCCTCATTGCGAACAATCATCGATAAAGTGATATGCGGACTATTTCTGGCAGGCTGCTCCTGTTCCATCCAAAACCTCACCCCCGTACTTCCTGTTTCTCTTCCATTAATGCAATCTTTCTGAACGTTTAATGCAATTTTTCTGAACACTTTATTGATGCAATTCTTCTGAACACTCTATATCCAATCTATGCTCAGCCCGGATGCGGTTATGCAGGGTACAATCATTGAGATGACCTAAGAAACATATGTTTCCTGCTGTGCAGCGACCATATCGTTACCTCTTTTCATAGGGCCTTACTGCGGCTCATAACAAAAAGAAGCATTCGCCTGTGCGAATGCTTCCTGAATACGTTCTCTATCCATGGACTCGTAACTTATATCATATGAAAAATACCACGATCCAAAATTCCACTTAGCGATATGCCGCCAAACGATCATTTATACCACGTGTCTGTCCATACACCTCTTGATAAAGGGCAAACAAATCATTATATACCGCTGCCGTCTCAGGATTCGGTACATAGGACTTCGCCGGACGAATAAATGCCGCCGCACACTCCTGCATCGTCGGGAACCAGCCACTTCCATAAGCGGCCAGCATCGCTGCGCCCATTGCCGGGCCCTGCTCGCTCTCCAGCTTCACAATCGTGGCATTGAAAATGTCGGCCTGCATCTGCAGCCAAGCTTCGTTCTTAGCCCCGCCACCAATCGAAATAACTTCGTTTACGGTTTTGCCTGCGCTGCGCAAAATATCGATTGACTCGCGCAGGGAGAACGTAATTCCTTCCATAACGGCACGTCCGAAATGCTCCAGTTTGTGCCCGGCATCCATGCCGATAAAACTGCCGCGGATATTCGCGTCCGGGTGAGGAGTACGCTCTCCGACGATATATGGTGTGAACAAGAGACCATGACTTCCTGCCGGAATCTGATCAATGCCCTGCAGGAGCACATCAAATGATTTGTCTGCGGCAAACGTATCTTTAAACCAGGAAAGACTGTATCCTGCTGCCAATGTCACGCCCATAATATAGAAGGCATCTTTCTCCCCGTGATTAAAAAAGTGAACCTTCCCTTCGAAATCCAGGTCTTTCCGTTCTTCGTACGAGAGGACCACTCCGGACGTACCGATGCTGCACATCGTTTGTCCTTCACTTAAGATACCTGCGCCAATGGCTCCGCAGGCATTATCCGCACCGCCAGCAAAAACTTTGGTTGCCTGCGCCAGACCGGTTTGCTCCGCAATCGCAGGCAGCAGCGTGCCAACTTCGTCGAAGGATTCAACCAGACGTGGGCACAGGGACATCGGCAGGTTGAATGCTGCCGCAATCTCTGAGCTCCATTGTTTGCCGGCCACATCCAGCAGCAATGTGCCTGCTGCATCGGAATAATCCATGGCGTAATCCCCCGTCAGGCGATAACGGACGTAGTCTTTTGGCAGCAGGAATAAAGCCGCTTGTTCAAGCAGTTCAGGTTCGTTTTCCTGTACCCACAAAATTTTGGGCAGTGTAAAACCTTCCAGTGCACGGTTCCGGGCAATGCTGAGCAGCTTGCTGTCCAGTACATTCTCGATCCGGCGGCACTGCGCTGTCGTTCTGGTATCGTTCCACAGGATGGCATTACGCAGCGGTTTGCCTTCTGCATCCACCAGCACCAGCCCGTGCATCTGTCCCGAGAAACTTAATCCTTCAATCTCGGATGGCTGCACACCCGATACTTCCAGCAGCTTGCGGAGCGACACAATAGTCTGCTCCACCCAATCCTCTGGATTTTGTTCGCTATATCCAGCCTTAGGCTGGTACAAAGGATATGCCTCTGATGCCTCAAATGCCACTTTGCCTTCGCGATTAACCAAAACGGTTTTGACCGCACTCGTTCCGAGGTCGACGCCGATTACATAACTCATAAGTATACTCCTTTCGTTTATACAGGATTGAAACCTTAGGTCGGCATGGAAGGCCATTCCGTGTGCAGAAAACCCTTCGATCGCCCTTACCCCGGATTTCCTTATTCCCCCTTTTCCAAGGGTGAAATCCGGTTGTAAATGCGAACACTTCGTTTCTCCGGGTTCTTTCTGCCCACTCCGTTTCTGCATGCCCCTTGTAACGTTGCTTTCAAACGGGACAACCGTTCTCGTTTGAGGCAGCTCGGGCTCCAACAATGACAACAAACCGTCCCCGCCTTCCCAGAGGAAAGCGGGGACGGTTTGAATGTCACGCTTATTCAACGTCCAGGGTGCAGCATACTTTTGCACCTAGTAGGAAGAGGTATGATTCCTGCTTTATCTGCGGCAATGATCTAGTCATAGAATCATAGGCAGTTCGTTCGGACATGAATCTACTCTTCCTCTAAGACTGTTATTAGTCAGCCAAGATGTATTGATTAAGTTTTGCTCTCAACAGTTCCTGACGTCCGGATTGGTTTTTGCGTGGGTTTTCGTTGTTCAAAGCATACTCAGCCAATGAAGCAAGTGTTGCTTTACCTGCAACAACATCTGCACCGATGCCTTCGTTGAAGCTGCTGTAACGCTGCTCGATGAATTCATCGAATACGCGGTCTTCAATCAGCTTGGAAGCTACTTTCAGACCTTTCGCATACGTATCCATACCTGCGATGTGAGCCAGGAACAGATCCTCAGGTTCGAAGGAGCCACGGCGAACTTTAGCGTCGAAGTTTACGCCCCCTTTGCCCAGACCGCCGTTTTTCAACACTTCATACATGGTCAGAGTAGCATCATACATATCAACCGGGAACTCGTCCGTATCCCAGCCAATCAGCAGATCGCCTTGGTTGGCATCCAGGGAACCGAGCATGCCATTGATACGTGCTACGCGGATTTCATGGTCAAATGTGTGACCTGCCAGCGTTGCATGGTTCGCTTCAAGGTTCAGTTTGAACTGTTTGTCGAGATCATATTTTTGCAAGAAAGCAATCGAAGTTGCTGCATCAAAGTCATATTGGTGTTTTGTTGGCTCTTTTGGTTTAGGCTCAATCAGGAACTGAGCGTCGAAGCCGATTTCTTTCGCATAGTCAACAGCCATGTGGAACATACGAGCGATGTTGTCCTGTTCCAGCTGCATGTCTGTGTTCAGCAATGTGTCGTAGCCTTCACGGCCGCCCCAGAATACATAGTTTTCTGCACCTAGGCGTTTACCTACTTCCAGACCTTTTTTGATCTGAGCTGCTGCATGAGCATATACATCAGCGTTGCAAGTGGATGCTGCACCGAACATAAAACGTGGATTGGAGAACATGTTAGCCGTGTTCCAGAGCAGCTTTTTGCCGCTTGCTTTCATGTGCTCTTCGAGCAAATCAACGATTGTATCGATGTTGCTGTAGAATTCACGCAGTGATGCCCCTTCTGGAGCCACGTCTACATCGTGGAAACAGTAGTATGGCAGATTCATTTTTTCCATGAATTCAAAAGCCGCTTCTACACGAACTTTCGCTTTATCCAAACCGGAGTAGCTGTCCCATGAACGTACTGCTGTTTCAGCACCGAACGGGTCGCTTCCGCCTGCAGTTAATGTGTGCCAGTATGCCATACCGAAACGGAAGTGCTCTTCCATCGTTTTGCCAGCGACAACTTCTTGTGGATTATAATGTTTAAAAGCAAATGGATTCTTGGAATCTTTACCTTCGAATGCAATCTTATTAACGGATTCAAAATAGGCCATGTGATAAATGCCTCCTCAAAAGTTTTAAAAGAGTTTGTATAAGAAATCGTTTACAACGTTATCCTAACACATCATTTTAACTTTGTCTATCGGTTAAACAAAGTTAAATAAAATTGTTTTTTCCTTGTTCGTTTACGCTATAATAGTCGAATAGCTTCTTAGCGGATATACATGAAATCCTTTGTTACGAAGAATAGGAGTGCCTAAGCGATATGAAAATTACTGGCGACCAGATGCTGGTCAAAAAAATAAACAAGTCGATCGTACTCGATACGATCCGGCGCCATGCCCCCCTTTCCCGGGCCAAATTGTCCGAAGTGACGGGTCTGAACAAAGCAACGGTATCCAATCTGGTCGCGGATCTGATCAGTGACGAACTCGTGCAGGAGATTGGCCCCGGAGAGTCCAGCGGGGGGCGCAAGCCGTTGATGCTGCTTTTCGCGGAACAGCGGGTTATGCAGTCGGACTGGAGCTGACGGTCACCCGTTTGAAAGGCGTGCTTTCCGACCTCGAGGGCCAAATCGTTGCCGAATATGCCGCCGATCTGATGCAGCATGATGCAGCGTCTGTTTTCGAACAATTAAAGCTGGCAGCAGATTACCTGATCGGGCAGGCTCCTCCCTCCCCTCATGGCGTGATCGGCATTGGCATCGGTGTTCCCGGGATGGTCGATGAGCAGGGCACTGTGCTGTTTGCACCCAACCTGAAGTGGGAGATGGTTCCTTTGCGGGCGATGATGGAGGACAGCTTCAAGCTTCCTGTTACGATTGATAATGAAGCCAATGCGGGAGCGCGGGGCGAGCTGAACTTTGGTGCAGGTATTGGCGTGCGTCATTTAATCTATATCAGTGCAGGCATCGGGATTGGTTCAGGTATCATCGTTGACGGTGAATTATACAAGGGAGCCTGGGGGTATGCGGGTGAGACTGGACATATGTCCATTGAAGCAGAGGGCCTGCCCTGCTCTTGCGGTAATCGGGGATGCTGGGAATTGTATGCCTCGGAAAAAGTATATGAGCACCCGGATCAGGAGCATCTGCCTGGGCGTACTACCAAGGAATTGATTGAACTGGCTCAGGAGGGTCACGAAGCTGTACTGAACTTGTACGAAATGGTTGGACGCAAGCTCGGCATCGGCATTACCAATATTGTCAACAGCTTTAACCCGGAACGCATCATTATTGGCGGCCCGCTTTCAGAAGCCAAACCCTGGATTGAGTCTGCACTCAAACAGGTGGTTGAGGAACGAACCCTGCCATATCACCGCCGCAGTCTGCAGGTGGAATGGGCTGCGCTCGGCAGCCGCTCGACCCGAATCGGGGCAGCCTACGCTGCAATATCCCAGTTCTTAGGTAATGTGCGCGTCTCTGTTTAATATTCAGCACAAAAACATATAAAATTGACAAGATTTCGCCCCATTTCCTCCCTTTTTGTTAAAGAAATCCAGAGGTATAATGGTGTTATGTGATTTTTGTCATGGCAGCGCTCGCGCTGCTGTGTTATCCGATAATGAAACGGAGTGAAAACTCGTGACCTACGTGGATACATCAGATATCTCGGCGCCAGTGTTTGTCACCGTACTCCTGTTCCTGATTGTGCTTGCGCCCCTGTTCAGCCTAGGCATACTTCGATTTTTTCAGAGCAAAAAGAAGGCTGGTGTCATGTACATGCTGTCAGGCTTGCTGGTGTATGTCGTATTTCAGACGTTTATGAGTATTTTTTTCTAGCGAGAACGTCTTAACACCTCAACGGATGTAAAGGCATAGGATTTTTTGTACAAACGGAAAAAGAAGACGCTTATACGCAACGTCTTGAACCCCAGACGCTGCTTTACGCGTCTTCTTTTTGTTTCTCTTTCACCACTCCATTCAAAATGCAAAAAACAGAAAAACCGCACCTCATCAGGTACGGTTTTCCTCTCTTCACTTCTATATTCAAACGGCTCGCGCGAACCGGAATAGCTTCATTTCTTTTAAACTACACAGTAAGCTTACATACTAGAAGAGCATGAATTAAGCGTCCAGTACTTTCGCGAATTGCGTTTTATTCATACCTAGGATGCGGTGTTCACCGATTACTGTCAAAGGAACTGCACGTACGCCCATGTCCCATACTTGTTGTGCGAACTCATCGCTTGTCTCGATGTTGCGCTCTTCGTAAGCAATGCCTTTGTCAGCCAGGAAAGATTTAACAGACTTACAGTTCGGGCAGTTCGTGGATGTGTATACAATTACGTTTTCCATGTTCAATTCACCTCATAATGATTATTTGATTTATATGGTTAATAATTAATAAGCTTAATCAAGCACTCTTTAAACACTGAACTTGCGAATTACAATGCAACCGCGCTGTGCTCCAGGCTTTCAATGAATTTCTCTGTATCCATCGCAGCCATACATCCGCTGCCTGCAGCTGTGATCGCCTGTTTGTAGCGTGTATCCTGAACGTCACCACATGCGAATACGCCTGGGATATTGGTTTCAGAAGTACCAGGTGTTGTCAAAATGTAACCATGCTCATCCGTCGTAATCTGGCCGCCGAGGAAACCTGTGTTCGGTGTATGACCGATGGCTACGAATACGCCGCTTGCCGGAATCACTTCTTCTTCACCTGTTGCGTTGTTGAGTACCTTCAAGCCAGTTACGCCGTTGTCGCCAGCAATAACTTCAAGTGGTGTGCGGTTCAGAGCCATTTCTACTTTTTCGTTGCTGCGTGCACGATCCTGCATGATTTTGGAACCGCGCAGTTCCTCACGACGGTGTACCAAGGTTACTTTCGAACCGAAACGGGACAAAAAGCTTGCTTCTTCCAATGCGGAATCGCCACCGCCAATAACGATGATTTCTTTGTTGCGGAAGAAGAATCCGTCACATGTCGCACATGTGCTGACACCGCGTCCCACGTTTGTTTCTTCTCCTGGAATACCCAGATATTTAGCGGAAGCACCTGTAGACAGAATCAACGTTTCCGATACAAGTTCGCCCATACCTTCTACTTGAATTTTGAATGGACGCTCGCTCATGTCGATATTGTTTACCCAACCTGTACGGAATTCAGCACCAAAACGCTCTGCCTGCTTACGCATGTTATCCATCAACTCAGGACCCATGATACCATCAGGGAAACCCGGGAAGTTCTCTACTTCCGTCGTTGTTGTCAGCTGTCCTCCCGGCTGTGGTCCTTCAATAACAAGCGGATTCAAGTTAGCACGTGCCAGATAGATTGCTGCTGTCAGCCCAGCAGGGCCTGTTCCAATAATAATTGATTTATACATGTATAGTTCCTCCCCCAGGTTCTGCAAAAAGGTCAGGTTCTCCGGCATCAAAAGCGCGAGCCTTTGCATACACTAAAACGAATAGCCCATGTCATGTCCATAAACTGCCTGCGAATATGACGATTCACCTATGCAGAAACGGAATTCTAATTTATAATCATTCTAATCTGTTGTTCATTATGATCTCTTTTATGTACGGTGTCAATGCTCGGCAGCGATTATGAAGAAGTCTTCATCAGGAGGGAAAATGGAAGCATGAACGACGCTCTACTAGGCAGCATTATTTCGGCCATGTCTACCGGACTTGGAGCCGTACCGATTTTATTTATGCGTAAAATATCACATCGTCTGCGCGACATTCTGCTCGCTTACGCAGCGGGCATTATGACCTCGGCCTCGGTGTACAATCTCATTCCCGAAGCACTCGGACAGTCCAATCTGTTCGTGCTCGCGTTTGGCATTATGCTCGGCAGCCTGGTGCTGCTTGTGCTGGAGATGCGGATCCCGCACGTAGATCTGGAGAATCCCGAGAAGATGCCTTTCAAAATTGAAGGCAAAGCCTTCATGATTATCGCAGCCATTACAATGCATAACCTGCCGGAGGGCTTGTCTGTCGGTGTAAGTTACGCTAGTACAGATGAGAATCTGGGGAATCTGATCGCCTTTTCTATCGGTCTGCAAAATGCACCCGAAGGCTTTCTGGTCGCTCTCTTTCTCGTCAATCAAAATATCGGCCGCTTCAAGGCGCTTGGTATTGCAACTCTGACCGGAGCTGTAGAGATTATTACCGCTATGATCGGATATACGCTCAGCAGTCTGGTGGCTGGCCTTGTACCATACGGTTTGGCGTTTGCAGCAGGTGCGATGATGTTCATCGTTTATAAAGAGCTGATTCCCGAAAGCCACGGAGACGGCAATGCACGCGCAGCGACAATCTCGTTCCTGTTTGGGCTGATTACGATGATTGGGCTGACCGAACTGTTCTAAATGGAACATAAACGAAAAAAGCTAGACGTCAAAACGGAAAGCCAAAAGAACCCGATACAACAGCTGCACGCTGAAGTCGGGTTCTTTATTTTGCCACAAATGAAGATTCCATGAAATTACTGAAATTGCTTATATCCTCGGTAGGGCGTTCCGTTTATTCTTTTTAACTAGTACATCAACATCTACAACATCAAGATCAAGATTGGATAAAGCGAATCAGTTCGGCATTATATTTGTTCAACTCATCGTAAAATGCACCGTGTCCACTCTCTTCAAAAACAACCATTTCAGCCGAAGGGATCGCTTTCTGCATCTCCTCCGCGAATTCGAACGGACAGATTTCATCCTTTTTACCGTGGAAAATGGCTGTAGGCACCTGGATCGTTCCCAGCTCCCCGCGCAAATCCTCATCCCGCAGCGCCATGGCACTGCTGATCGTACCATAAGAAGAAGCTTCCATGCCGAGTGCATGGAACCACTGCATGAAAGGCTGGCTGTGCTCCTTCGCAAAAAACATCCCGCCAAACGTATCCAGCAGCTTTGGACGGTCCGTGAAAATCGGCTCAATAATCTTCTCGTTCAGTTCATCCGGCGTCAAACCATACGGATAACCTTCACGCTGGGTAAATACAGGTGCCGCTGCCGACAGCAGCGCCAGCTTGGATACCCCGTGCCCCTGATGCCGCGCCATATAATGTGCAGCAATGGCACCACCCATAGAGAACCCGGCCAGCACCGCATCCGTCAGCCCCAGATCATCTATGACCGCACGAACATCGTCTGCCATGCGATCATAGTCGTAACCGGTTGACGGCTTATCCGATAAGCCATAACCTCTGAAATCCATCGCAATTGAACGAATCCCGTGATTCGGCAGCACATTCAACTGGTATTCAAACATTTTATAATTGACAGGCCAGCCGTGCAAAAACAGCACCGGAGTCCCTTCACCAATATCTTCAACATATACTTTTACACTCGGTTCAACTTGTACGTAACGGCCCATTTTTTCACAGCTCCCTTATTATTCAAAGTTATTATCAGAGTAACTATCATTAGCGAGATACGCTGTATCGTCTCTACGACTATTACCCTCTGACCACAGGTTCAAACGGGAGCTGCCGGGCGCTGCAAGTTGTTTTATAAAGCTATCACGTTAAGCTTGATGACAGATTAACTTTAACGCAGCAGCCGAAGTCCATTCAAAATAACCAGAATGGTACTTCCTTCATGACCAACCACGCCAAGCGGAAGGGCGACATCCTGCAGGAAGTTTCCTGCAATCAATGCCAGAATAACTGTAATGGCAAACCACATATTATGCTTCACCGTGCGCTCTGCCCGTCGAGCCTGCCCAATCACCCACGCAATCTCTTCAATGTTATCATTCATAAGCACTGCATCGGCTACCTCAATGGCCGTCCCGCTTCCTGATAAGCCCATCCCCATACCCACGGTTGCTGCCGCAAGTGCTGGGGCATCATTGACCCCGTCACCAACCATCAGCACATGGCCGTACTGCTCGCGAAGCGATTGTACCTGTTTCACCTTGTCTTCAGGCAGCAGATCTGCATAAACCAGACTAACTCCCGTTTCGCCAGCAATCACCGAGGCGGAACGGGCACGGTCACCGGTTAACATCGCAGCTTCGACCCCCATGCTCTTCAGCTTCTGTACAGCAGCTGCTGCCTGTGGGCGAATCCTGTCCCGCATCGCAATCAAACCTGCAAACTCACCATTCACGGTTACAACGGATATCGTTTTCCCTTCCTGCTCCAGCGCAGCACATACCTCTCCCCACTCTGGAGCACGGTTTACGGATCTTTCAACTTCATCGGCTGTGGGTTCCAGGGAATTACTATCCTTCGATTCTCCGTTCGGCATTAGCCCCAGGGTTTTCGCGGCTCTCCTCTCTTCCATCTGCATCTCTCGTGTATCTTGTGCCCACACTGTTCCATCCAGCCTTCCAATATTCCATACGATGCCGTTCAACGTTCCTTCAATGCCGTGTCCAGTAATGGACTGCACATGCTCTGCTTCCTGCAAAGGCAGATTTTCCTTATTGGCCTGTTCAACAACAGCACGGGCAAGAGGGTGCATCGAGAGATTTTCAATGGACGCTGCCGCAGATAACAGCTGCTCCCTACTTATGCCCGGTGCAGTCAGAATATCTGTTACTTGGGGTGTTCCCATCGTGAGCGTACCTGTTTTGTCAAAAGCAACCACCTTGGTATGAGCAATATTCTCCATATGCGCCCCACCCTTGAACAAAATGCCGCGGCGGGCGCTGCTCGACATTGCGGACAGCATTACAGGCATGATCGATGAAACAAGCGCACATGGTGAAGCCACCACAAGAAAAACCATTGCTTTGTAGAAAGCTTCATTCCACGTCCATCCCAAGATCAACGGTGTTCCTACAATAACCAGAATCGTAACTCCTACAACGATGCGAGCATAAATACCTTCAAAGCGTTCCATAAAACGCTGCGAGTCCGGCACCTCAGCCTGTGCTTCTTCCACCATTTTAATAATCTTGCCGAACAGCGAACCTTCAGCTGACTTGGTGACCTCGACATATACTGCCCCTTCGCCATTCACCGTACCTGCATAAACTTCGTCACCTATGTTCTTATCCACCGGCATGGATTCTCCTGTAATAGACGACTGGTTGATAAAAGAGCTTCCCCGGTAAACCACCCCATCCGCTGGAATCAGCTCTCCCGGCTTCACCAGCAGCAGATCCCCTGGCTTCAAATCCTCAATAGCTACCACATTCATCTGTCCATCTTCAATCCGCAGTGCCGTCTCGGGTTTAAGTGCCAGGAGGGATGAAATATCTTTGTGACTGCGCTCCGTCGCATAACTCTCCAAGGCTCCGCTGAGGGCAAAAATAAAGATCAACATTGCTCCTTCATTCCAGTACCCGATAGCCGCTGCTCCGAGTGATGCGGCAATCATCAGCAGGTTAACGTCCAGGTCGCGGTCTTTGACCAGCGTTCCAATGCCTTCCTTCGCCTTGGTCCAGCCCCCGATAACATAAGCTGCAATGTAAAGTATGACAGACATTGTCCCAAAGTAAGGAGCAATCCCCCATGCAATCAGCATCATAAGACCGCTGCCTAAAGCCGCCTGCATCTCCTTGTTCTGCAGCATGACTCGGAAGTCCGGCTTCTTGCCCCGGTTAGGACCAGGAGTATGGGTCGATTGCTGCTTGGCTTGCTGTTTTCCTTGTAAAGGCTGGTGTATCGCTTGCATATAAATCACGTTCCTTCCGTATGGGTTTTTGAGCGTAACGACACTGCATTTTGTCTTTCGCTTTTGGTTTTGCTTTGGCTTTGGTTTCTGCTTATTCGTTGGACTTCGCTGAATCGAACATTTCGACTGCTGCTGGTTTCCGCTTCTCATCTGACTGTCTTAACCTAAGTTGTATTGAGAATGAGAGCCATTGTTACTGCCCTAAAAATGGCACATGCTGCTGCGGAAATCCCGCAGCAGCATGGTTTAGAGATGATTTCGCATCCTCAATGAATCAATTATTCAGTGAGAATGATAATCATTTTTGTGCTTATGCAATTATTTTTACTCAATGCAACTTTTGTTTTATTATATGCCTGTGTCGTGGATTTGTAAATGGATATCCCAAATAAAACTCCAGACTTAACATCAAACGTAGATACTAAAAAAGCCGCCAGCAGCGACTTGAATAGTAACTTGAATAGGGAATCAAACCCGTTAACAGCAGCCAAAAGTCACAAGAAAGAAATATAATCACCTATCCTGTCTGATCATGCCCTGCATAAAAACATCAAATTCTTTTGTCCCTAATCCATGAAATATACCGAACAATAGATATAATTGTTAATGCAGTCAGCAAAGCAAATACAAGCAGCAGCAAACTTGCCCTTCCTGTCTCAGATAAACCTTGAAAGCTGCTTATAATGAAGATCAACAGGCCAATATCAGCAGCTGCTAAGATTAGAATGGGAACAGCATAACCTATACGCAATGTAATCCTGTCCGCCTCCTTCCTAGGGGAACTATAGTACATTAAGCATATCAAAAGTAAACACAGCGCTCTACACTCTTATCCTCTCATTCCGCTTGGTGAAGTTTCACCAAGACACGCAATTCGCCAGACATCTACCGAAAATGGCCCGCAAAAAAGGCCAAAGTCCGCTGAACACGGCTCTGACCTTATGCTGTACATTGACTATTCTTTAACCTTTTAATTTATCTTACGCGTTAAGCCCCTACGCCTGCACCCTGGCTCGCTTTAATCGCCTGCTCCAGATCATAGATGATATCTTGAATGTTCTCTGTACCGATGGACAGACGGATCAACTCCGGATTTACGCCAGCTGCGGTCTGCTCTTCGGCCGTCAGTTGGGCATGCGTGGTGCTTGCCGGATGAATGATCAATGACTTGGAGTCGCCCACGTTGGCGAGGTGAGAGAACAGTTTTACATTTTCGATCAGTTTACGTCCTGCTTCTACGCCGCCTTTAATTCCAAACGTTAAGATTGCCCCCTGCCCTCTTGGCAGATATTTCTGTGCAAGCTCATAAGATGGGTGACTTGGCAGACCTGCATAGCTCACCCAAAGAACATCTTCATGTTTCTCCAAATATTCCGCTACGGCCAGAGCGTTGCTGCTGTGACGTTCCACACGAAGATGCAGTGTCTCCAAACCTTGTACTAACAACCATGAGTTAAATGGGGAGATGGATGCACCGAGGTCACGCAGCAGCTGTACACGTGCTTTAATAATATAAGCAATCGGGCCAACCGCTTCTGTATACACAACCCCATGGTAACTTGGGTCTGGCTCAGTCAATCCCGGGAATTTGCCACTTGCTTTCCAGTCGAATTTACCACTGTCTACAATTACACCGCCGATGGACGTACCATGTCCGCCAATAAACTTCGTCGCAGAGTGAACGACAATGTCCGCTCCATGCTCAATTGGACGAAGCAGATACGGACTTGGGAATGTGTTATCCACGATCAATGGAATTCCGTGCTCATGAGCAATCGCTGCCACGGCTTCAATATCAAGTACGTTACCTTTCGGGTTACCAATCGTTTCAGCGTACAACGCTTTTGTTTTCTCCGTAATTGCCGCACGGAAATTCTCTGGATCACTGGAATCTACGAACTTCACATCAAGACCCAGTTTCGGCAGTGTTGTAGAGAACAGGTTATACGTACCACCGTACAGGCTCGCCGAGGACACGATCTCATCTCCAGCACCAGCAATGTTTAGCAAAGAGAACGTAATAGCAGCCTGACCCGAAGCTGTAGCCAATGCGCCTGCTCCACCTTCCAGCGCCGCAATCCGCTGCTCAAATACATCCGTTGTCGGATTCATCAGACGTGTGTAGATGTTGCCAAACTCTTTCAAACCAAACAGATTAGCGGCATGCTCCGTATCGCGGAATCCATAAGATGTGGTCTGGTACAGGGGTACAGCTCTAGATTGAGTTGTAGGGTCAATCTCTTGACCTGCATGAATAGCTAATGTTTCAAATGAAAGCTCACGTTCGTTTGACATAATTCTGAATCCTCCCTTGATATATACATTCTTGTGTGTGTGTTGATTCTCAATTCCTGCTTTACTGATATCTGTTCATGACAGCTTATGTTTTCCATATTCTCTCACAAGATGTCGGTTTTGAAAAGAGTTTATTTCCGATTTTTCCGATAAGAAATATAAATATGTAAATCTCACATCGCCTGCAGCAAAAAAACCTTCGCCGCAGCAAAGGTTTTTCGATTCTTTCAATCAACTTCAATCATTTAACTTGCAATATATAACTCAAAATCATAAGTGTGAGCTTCATGAGCAGACGAGCTTCTCAACTCTTCACACCCTTACAGCATTCCACACCTCACGCAGATGCTTGGCAGCAGGAACAGCCTCTTCTGCATTCACACCTTCCAGCGAGATATCAATGTGTGGTTTATACGTCTTGAGCAATTCGAAGAACAACGGATAATCCAGAATTCCCGCACCAGGAACAGGATTATACTTCTCCCCCTGTACATTGAAAGCTACATCCTTTGCATGAATCACGATAATCTTCTCATACAGCTTCTCCATGACTTCGCGCAGAAAAGCTCCTTGATCTGCTGTATGATGCTGTTTAATAAGATTGCACGGATCAAACAGCATACCCAGATTAGATGATGGAATCTCTTCAAACAAACGGGTCATATGTTCATGCGTATGAAGCGTATGTGTCGCTACAGGTTCAATGGCGGCATGTACGCCCCATTTCTCGGCTTCCTCCGTGATTTCCTCCAGCGTGTCCTTCAGAACACTCCATGACTTTTCATCATACGTGTCTGGATGAGTATCCCGATAAGTCGTTCGTTCTCCTGTTTCTGTTGCCACCATACTGCACCCGAAATCCCGGGCATATCGCAAATGTTCCTTGAACCGGTTAATGTCTGCGCGACGGCTCACAGGATCAGGATCAATCGGATTGATATAACAGCCCAGAACAGCAATTTTCACTCCGCGGCTGGCAAATTGTTCTCCTACCTCATTAGCGAATCCAGGGCTCAATTTGCCATTCGCTGAATCCATATCCGACAACGCTTTGGCAAGAGCCAGCTGCACGGAGTTGAATCCATTATCCGCAATCGTCTGTGCCAGTTCAGCTGTAGGCCGTTTACCAAACGTATGGGCCAGAATGCCAAGTTTCATCTCACTGCCTCCTTCTGCAGAGCGAATCTCGAAAGCCCGATTAACGTGCCATCCATCCGCCATCCACATTCAGTACGTGACCATTCAAGTAATCCGATGCGGCAGAAGCCAAGAACACAACCGGACCTTTCAAATCCTCAGGAGTTCCCCAACGCCCTGCAGGAATACGTGCCGTAATATCGCGGTAACGATTCTCGTCCGCACGAATTTGCGTTGTATTATCGGTTTCCATATAACCTGGGGCAATTCCGTTAATCTGAATACCCTTGCCAGCCCATTCATTGGCGAGCGCCTTCGTCAACCCGGCAACGCCATGTTTACTAGCTGTATATCCCGGTACATTAATGCCGCCCTGATAGGAAAGCATCGATGCGATATTAATGATTTTGCCGCTTCCACGTTCAATCATATGTCTGCCTGCCAGCTGACTCAGGAAAAATACACTGTTCAGGTTCAGCGCAATAACATCATGCCAGTCCTGATGCGCGTGATCTGCTGCCGGAGTGCGGCGAATAATGCCGGCATTGTTGACGAGAATATCAATTCTGCCCTGGAAAGCGAGCGCTTTTTCAAATACAGCTGAAAGCTCCTCTTCCTTGCTCAGGTCAGCTTCAATGATATACGCTTTGCGTCCCAGCGCTTCAATAGCACTTGCTGTCTCTGCCGGTTTGGAGTATGACACCAGCACCACATCAGCCCCAGCTTCCGCAAGGCCAACAGCCATTCCCTGCCCGAGTCCTCCCGAAGTACCTGTCACCATGGCAACTTGTCCGCTTAAATCAAATGGGTTCATGAACAATTCCTCCGCATGTCTTTGATATGCAAACAACAACATTAATCATTCGTTATTTCATTACGTAAAAAGGATATGAAGTTAACTATGGTAATCCACATTGACACCAAGCTGCCTGTATAGATCCGCTGTCTCTTCTTCCAGATGTCGGTCACTGATAATATAATCCAGTTCAGAACACTGCGCGAAAGTACGGAGAGCAAACTGCCCGAATTTGTAATGATCCACCACACCAAATACCTGCTGTGCGGCAGCAATCATCGCTTTTTTCAAGGGAACTAAATCCCCTGTATAGATGGACAATCCAAATTCGGGATGAAGCGCCGTGGTTGAAATAAAGGCTTTGTGAATATTCAGACCGGAGATAAACGCCGCTGTATCCTCACCCACCAACATATTACGCACACGCGCTCCACCGGGAACGACCAGCCGTACCTGTTCCTTTTTCGTCAGCTCTGCAATGATATACAAATCACTCGTAATCACTGTCAACGGCTGATTCTCCAATCGTTTCGCCATCTCCAGCGTTGTGCTTCCACCATCCAGAGCGACAATATCACCCGGTTTGATGTAAGCAAGCGCCCGCTCCGCAATCTCGGTTTTCTCGGACTGGCGCTTCTCCAGCACTCCCCTGCTGTTCAAAATGCCATACTGGTCGTTCTGAGCAAGCATGGCCCCGCCATGTACACGTACAAGCAGTCCCATAGTCTCCAGCTTGTCGAGATCCTCTCGTACCGTTTTGCCTGTCACCTGCAGCAGTTCGCTCAAATCGCTGACGGTGACTTCCTGGCGCTCCAGCAGAGCCTCCATTATTTTTTCATGTCGTTTCAATGGATTCATCTAATCAACTTCCTATTTCTGAATGCAAAAATGAATATCGTGTTTGAATGACACATTCCCATTCACTTCCACATCAGACGGCTTAAATTCGAACATTCATCGGTTACTTCATTGGTAGATTCATTGTACATGGTTCATTGCTTCATTCAATCATTTATTTGTATTTATTCATGTATTGATTCTTGGATTATTGTTTATTTCAGATCTTTCATCGCTACGCCGTCCATGTCTTCAAACGTCTGATTTTCCCCAGCCATGGCCCAGCAGAATGTATAATTGCTCGTACCCACACCGCTGTGAATAGACCAGCTTGGAGAGATGATCGCTTGACGATCACGTACAACGAGATGGCGTGTTTCGTTCGGTTCACCCATCATGTGGAATACAACGCCATCTTCAGGCAGATTCCAGTACAGGTATACTTCAGAACGACGGTTATGCGTATGTGCAGGCATCGTGTTCCACATGTTTCCTTTGTTCAATTCCGTGATACCCATCACGAGCTGGCAGCTCTTGATTCCGCCTTCACCCTGGTGAATGTAACGATAAATGGTACGTTCGTTCGAGCTTTCGATGCTGCCGAGATGGTTCGGCTGTGCTTGCTCTTGGGTTGCTTTTACTGTCGGATAGGTATGGTGAGCTGGTGTAGAAACGAAATAGAACTGAGCCGCTTGCTCGGTGCCATTACTCTTGAATACAACTTCCTTGACCCCTTTACCGATATAAAGACATTCTTTCGCTCCAATTTCGTACACTTCTCCGTCCGCTGTTACAGTACCTTGTCCACCCACATTAATGATACCGATTTCACGGCGCTCCAAGAAAAAGTCCGTTCCGATATCTTTCAAGTTTACTTCAAGGGTGATGTCCTTGCTGTGTGTCACTGCAGTTCCCACAATGTAACGATCCACATGAGAGTACACAGTCACCAGTTCGTCTTTGGCAAACAACTGCTCCATAAGGAATTCCTCACGCAAACGAGCTGTATCATACGTCTTCACTTCATTCGGGTGTGCTGCATAACGGTTTTCCATCTGTAATCCATCCCTTTCGTCTTATGAATAATGTTAGGATCGAGCCTTGTTGAGTCCTTCTGACAGTCAATCGTGTTCATTAATGTTTGTTAAAGTTCATATAAGTTCATTTTAGTTCATTTTGTATCTTTTGTGTACCCTTATTTTAAGAAAAATGAAAATCATTAGATCGTATTCGCTATTTCTAATAATGTTGTGTAGTCGTACAGCGGTTCAAGATTGTTATTTTTGCCGGATACAAGAGCATAAGTTAACCCCTCATCTCTCCAGTAGATGGCACTTATTTCTCCATTCCCTTGGTCCCAGGTTTGTGAACCGTTGGTTAACTTACGACCTATTTTCCCTTTTGGAGGGGTATCTGCCTTGGAGTTGGTGATCAGCAGAATTAAGTTTGCATCCTCGTCCTTGTTTGCATACGTCATTTCCACTGCTTCGTATGTTCCATTCGTTTCTAAAATTCGAGTATATTGTTCGGTGATTTCAAACGGGACGACCGGCTGTTTAATTTTGAAAGGAACCCTGGCTTCCGCCTCCTGCAAAGAAACTTCAACCGCCGGAAGACTCGGCTCCTCATCTCCCGTCACCAGGCTGCTCTCCGTTTTTTCCGAGCAAGCAGATAGCACAAGAAGAACCATACATAACATACTTAGACACATGATTTTTTTCAGAATTGCCAACTCAATCACCTCCAGCTCCTCAAAAGTATTTTCCCCTTCAAACCCGCTTCCGCCGCAGCAGCAGCCTGATGCACATTCGTTAACTCATAGTTCTCGCTCGTGTCTGCCATGACCAGCTGCCCAGCACGGATCAGCGTCATTACCTCATTAAATACCTGCGTCCACTCCTCCTGTGAACAGCGTTCCACCCAGTGTTTAAGCCAGAAGAGCTTCACTTGAACTTGTGTTCCTCGGGTTAACTCATGCCACAATGGGGTAATTCCTGAAAGCAGTCCAATACTGATAAGCATACCGCTCTGTCCAAGACAGCTCAC
Source organism: Paenibacillus sp. AN1007 (assembly GCF_040702995.1). Classification (NCBI taxonomy): domain Bacteria; kingdom Bacillati; phylum Bacillota; class Bacilli; order Caryophanales; family Paenibacillaceae; genus Paenibacillus; species Paenibacillus sp. AN1007. The sequence continues at coordinate 286,897 of NZ_CP159992.1, read as the reverse complement.
GAGCTGCTCTCCATCCGTTCCGCCAATACAATCCACGGCTGCATCAGCGCCTCGTCCTTCTGTTATTGTCATGATTCTTTCCTGAAGCTGTTCCTTTGTTGTGTTCACGATGACATCCGCCCCAAGACGGAGCAGGTCAGCAGTGTGCCGATCGCTCCTTGTAAGCGCGATCATTCGAAAACCGATAATTTTCGATAATTGTGCAAATACACGCCCAATTGCAGAGCCGCCGGCATTGACGATCAATGTATTACCATACGTAAGATGCAGCATACGGTTACAGATCAGCCAAGCAGTTACGGGATTAATGTAAATCTGAGATGCCGTTTCGTCACAGATCTCATCAGGCACGATGACTGCATGCCTAGCAGAAGTCTTCACTACTTCCTGCCACGTATTCTCTCCCCTTAACGGTAAAACACGACGCCCCAGCATGTGATGTGATACTCCGCTCCCGACAGCCTCTACCACTCCCACACCCTCAAAACCAGGAACAGCCGGCAGCAGCGTGCGATGTGAATAGGCTCCTCGAACAGGAATAAGATCGGATGGATTAATAGGTCTGGCCAACATTCTTACGTTTACTTCGCCCTCCCCAGGCGGTAGTATTTCTTTTTCTTCCACAAGCAGTACTTCATTTGGTTCCCCAAAACGATAATATCGGATGACCTTTGCTCTCATTCTACTCTCTCTCCTAACCAAGCTCTTAAGTCTTTCCCGCTGTATGCTGGAACAACATTCCATTATATAAACATCGTAACATTAAAAACATTCTATGCAACCACCTATAACAGCACATATGATCGTTTTTTCCATACCACTACTTACAAAAAAATAAAAAAGAACCTTCTCGCCTGAATGACAGACGAGAAGGTTCTCTATGTTACATATTAATGTGCTACTGCGTTGTTCAGCATGATCCAGATCGAACCAATGACGATGGTCAACATCATCAGCAATCCGAAGATAAGGGCCATCACATTCCAGCGAGGCTTCTCTGTTTCACGGATATGCATGAAGAAGAAGAGTTGAACCACAAACTGAAGTGCCGCTGTACCAAGAATAACAACCATTGTTCCTGTTTTGCCCATCATATCGTTCAGCACCACGACCAGAGGAATGATGGTCAGAACGATGGACAGAATGAAACCGACGACATAGGACTTCAGTGAGCCATGTTGTTCGTGTCCATGGGAATCATGTGCGTTGTGCTCTGCCATCTACATCACCCCCATCAGATAGACGATCGTCAGGAGGAAAATCCATACGACGTCCAAGAAGTGCCAGTACAAGCTGATTACGTTGATTTTACCGCGAGTGACATCGGTAATACCCCGTTTTTTCAGTTGGAACATCAGTCCGATCATCCAGATCAGACCGAGCGATACGTGGAGTCCGTGAGTACCCACGAGGGTAAAGAACGCGCCGGAAGCAGCACTCGTTGTGTAGCTGAATCCTTCGTGAACCATCTCAACAAATTCATAAATTTCCAGTGCAAGGAAGCCTGCACCCAGAACAGCTGTAATGATAAGCCAGTTAATCAATTGTTTTACTTTACCCTGGTTCATTGCCAGAACCGCAAGTCCACTCGTAAAGGAACTTGTGAGCAATAGGAAGGTTTCGGCAATTACACCAGGCATTTTGATCAAGTCAGACAAAATCGGTCCGCCCGCCGTATTGTCACGCAGCACAATGAAGGTTGCGAACAATACGGAGAACAGGATAACGTCGGAAATCAGGAAGAACCAGAATCCGAGAATTTTCATTTCCTGTGGATCATGGTGGCCATGGTCATGACCGTGTGCATGATTCTCACCGTGCTTAGCGGCTGCTTGAGCCATCTATACCGACCCCCTTAACGACGCTTCGGTACGTTTAATTTCATCGACCGGAATATAATAATCCGTATCGTAAGAGAAGGAACGAGCGATCATGCAGATACCTACGCCAGCAAGTCCGAGAATTGCCATCCACAGCCATCCGAAGACGAAGCCAAAACCGGCTACGAACCAGAAGACAGACATAATGAACGGAATCGAGGAATTCTTCGGCATATGAATTGGCTCATATACAGGCTCAGGCGGATGAATACCTTTCGCACGACGTTCTTTCTCTTCCCACCACTCATCCACATCATCTCCGCGCGGTGTAACAGCGAAGTTGTATTCCGGAGCTGGTGAAGGAATAGACCACTCAAGCGTACGACCATCCCATGGATCGCCAGATGCTTTGAGTGTTTTGTATTTACGAATACCGTCTGCAATTTGTGCAACTTGGAACAAGAATCCGACACCCATCAGGAATGCCCCGATTGTGGATACGAAGTTGAGTTCCCACCAGCCAGTATCCCAGCCATATGTGCTCAGACGACGTGTCATACCCATCAGACCGACAGCGTACTGCGGCATGAAGCAGACATAGAAACCAATATTCCAAGTCCAGAATGCCCATTTGCCCAGTTTCTCTTCGAGTTGGAAACCAAACATTTTAGGCCACCAGTAGTACAGACCTGCGAAGTATCCAAAGACAACGCCGCCGATCAACACTTGGTGGAAGTGAGCAATCAGGAAGTAACTGTTGTGGAACTGGAAGTCAGCAGGAGCTACGGACAGCATAACACCTGTCATCCCCCCGACGATGAAGCACGGGATAAAGGCAATGGTCCACATCATCGGTGTAGCCATGCGTATCCTGCCTCGATACATCGTGAACAGCCAGTTAAAGACTTTAACCCCTGTCGGAATCGCAATCAGCATCGTAGTTACCGCGAAGAATGCATTGACGTCCGCCCCGGAACCCATCGTGAAGAAGTGATGCGCCCATGTAAAGAAGGACAGGAAGCTGATGATCAGCATCGCGAATACCATCGATTTGTAACCAAACAGTTTTTTACGAGAGAACGTACTTACGATCTCGGAGAACACACCAAATGCCGGCAAGACGACAATGTATACCTCAGGGTGACCCCACATCCAGATCAAGTTGATATACATCATTGGGTTGCCGCCCAGATCAAGTGTGAAGAAGTGCGCCCCGGCAAATCTGTCGAGGAAAAGCAGTGCAAGTGTCACGGTCAAGATCGGGAAAGCAAACAAGATAATAATACAAGTGGAGAATACCGACCATGTAAACATCGGCAGTTTCATCCATTTCATGCCTGGCGCACGCATTTTAATGATGGTAACCATAAAGTTGATACCGGTCGCCAGGGAACCGATACCCGATATCTGGATACCCCATATATAGAAGTTCTGTCCTACCCCCGGACTGTGTGACAGCTCCGATAGAGGCGGATAACTCAGCCATCCAGCATCCGGTGAACCACCGATGACGAAGGACAGGTTGAACAGCATTGCGCCCAGGAAGAATAACCAGAAGCTCAGTGCGTTCAGGAACGGGAATGCCACGTCCCTTGCTCCGATCTGTAACGGCACAATGACGTTAAACAAACCGAACATAAATGGCATCGCCATGAACAGGATCATGATCGTACCATGTGTTGTGAAGACCTGATTATAGTGTTCTGGATGTAAGAAATCCATATTAGGCATAGCCAGCTGCAGACGCATCATCAATGCATCCACACCACCACGGAACAACATGATAATGGAAGCAATGATATACATAATACCGATCTTTTTATGATCGACAGTAGTTAACCAGTTACGCCAGAGCCAGCCCCATTTTTTGAAATAAGTCAGCACCGATACGATCGCAATAATCGTAATCCCGATCGCCACGTCTGCTCCATAGATCAGCGGGTCGCCGGTTACAAAAAACTCCGATGCAAACTCCTTTAATCTCTCTAACATTGGGGGCCTCCTTTCAATCTTTAGTTCGTACTTGTATTTACTTTCGGTACAGATAAGGATTTGTCTCCAGCAGCTTCGTTCGAACTTGAACTTTCATGCTTGCTGTGAGCACTTTTGCCGTCAACAACATATTTAGTCACGATGTTCTGGAACAAACCTTCAGGGAAGGCAGAGTAATAAGCAACATTACTTGTTCCCGGCTTCGCCAGAGCATCATACGTTTCTTGTGTCATTGGCTGGGATTGGTCTTTAACTTCCCTCACCCATTGGTCGAACTCTTCATCCGAAGTCGCATTTACATCAAAACGCATCTGCGCAAAGTGTTCACCGGTGAAGTTAGCTCCCGAGCCCCAGTATTTACCTTCATGGTCTGCTTGCAAATACAAGGTCATCGCCATACCTGACATCGTGTAAATTTGTCCACCCAGCTGCGGAATCCAGAATGAGTTCATCGGTGAATCCGCAGTAAGCTCAAATTTCACAGGCCGGTCTGCCGGAATATTCAGCGTGTTAACCGTTGCAATGCCCTGCTCAGGATACAGGAACAACCATTTCCAATCCAGTGAAGATACCTGAATCGTAATTGGTGCTTTCTCATGAGCCAGCGGCTTGGAAGGCTCAAGGTCATACGTGTAGCGAACTGTAATAATGGCAATCAGCCCGACAACAATAATCGGAATGGTCCACCAGATAACTTCCGCCTTCGTATTGTGAGCCCAGTTTGGCTGGTACTCGTTTTTGTTGTCTGGCTTGTCGCGGTAACGCCAAACGATTACAGCAGACAAAATCAACACAGGAACGATAACGATCGCACAAAGAAGTGTCGTAATAACAATCAGATCTCTCTGCGATGCGCCGATAGGCCCCTTCGGATCCATAACAACGTACTGCCCGCCTGCCACCATTGGCCAGACAATCAAGGCAATTGTAACCAACGTCAGGACAACCGGAATAATAATCCGAGTTAGCGACCTAGGTTTCTTGTTCATTTTGATCCCCTCTCCTCAAATATTCGCTCATACTAAAAAATCAGTATACTACTCTCTTCCTACTAAAGATATCAGAAACGAGCGACTTTTTTATTCTTGTTAACAAATTTGTCGATTTTACACCCTAAATGTGTGAATTTTTTCTCACAAATCACTGGATCGGTTGATATTTGTACATTGTAATCTTTACACTCCAGGTCACAAAATAAAACCCTTTGCAGTCCCGTTGAACAAGGTCAACGAATCCGCAAAGGGCTTTATTGACTGGATTCCGGGGAATATTCCAGTCTTATTATGGACAATATTGCGCAGGATTATAATTAATCCGCGCCTTCGTCTTCCCGGCGTGTATGAACCAGACCAATCGCTTTGGCAATGACGTAAATAAATACGCTCCCTACAAGAAAACCAATGCCAACCATTAATCCCAAATTACGATCATTAAAATCATTCAAGTTAATTAGGCACAGCACAACTCCAGTAATCAGTGCAATCCATGCCAAAACTGTCATCGTCAAGACTGCGCGACGCATATTTTTATCTTTACGCTCTAATTGGCTGACCATTGCTGTCTTCGATGCCATAGTAAACACTTCCTTTTCCCTTTTTGTAAGTGCTTTCCTTATACAAATATACCACATTAGTATGAATTTTAGTCAATAAATGTTCAAATTTATTTCTCATTTTGGACACTTTATTTCCGTGAAACATATTGACAAACGCATTCACACATCCTCTTACTTCTTATAACCCAAAAACACTCGTTTCATAACACCATTACAGGCTGAAGCTTATGAACGGTTTATGAACTTCATTTTTACTCAGACAGCAGAAAAAAGCGGCCCATCGGAAATATCCGACAGAGCCGCCTATATATAATAGAAGAAACATAAATCCGTACAATAAACCAATTAGTTCCGAATTTCCAGCCAATTGTTCTTGATCACGTTCTGATACCAGTAAAAGCTTTCCTTAGGGGTTCTTACAAGCGAACGATAATCGACATGCACCAGACCAAAGCGCATCCGGTATCCCTCGGCCCATTCAAAGTTGTCCATTAGAGACCAGGCCATATAACCTTTCAGGTTAATTCCGTCATTGATAATCCGATGGATTTGGGCCAAATGCTGCTCATAATAAGAGATGCGGCGATCATCGTTAATTTTCCCATTCTCCAGATCATCATTAATGCAGGCACCGTTCTCGGTAATATATACATCCACGTTGCCGTACTTCTGCAAGTAATGCATGAATTCATACAAGCCGCGTGATTCCACCGGCCAGCCGATGTCTGTTTTGATCAGGCCCATATTCAGCTCTTCAGACTGAAGTACACCTGCCTCCGGGTTATAACGGTTAATGCCCATCGTGTAATAATTTATCCCCAACAGGTCGATCGGCTCTGAGATAATTTCCATATCCCCGTCCTGAATCGGCACGGTTGCGCCAGCCTCTGCAAACCAATCCACCAAAAATTGTGGATATGAGCCCTTGTAGATTGGATCCAGGAACCAGTCTGTGTTCAGCGCGATCGAACGATCACATGCTGCTTGATCCTCAGGAGATTTACTGTAAGGCTCAGCCCAACAAACATTCGGAGCAATACCGATCTGTCCTGTAATCCCCATACGGCGGAAGGATTGTACAGCCTTACCGTGAGCAACCAGCAGGCCGTGAGCCACGTTAATGGCTGTCTGCACATCTTTGTTACCCGGTGCATGGATACCCAGCATATTCGAGAGGAATGCAATACACCATGGTTCGTTAAAGGTAAGCCAGAAATTGATTTTGCCTGAGAACTCTTTGAAGATCACTTCTGCATATTTGACAAAAGCATCTACGGTTCTGCGATTTCCCCAACCCCCGTCATCTTCCAGTGTCTGCGGCAGGTCCCAGTGATACAAGGTAAGGAACGGTTCAATTCCAGCATCAATCAAAGCATCTACAAAACGATGATAGAAATCCAGGCCTTCACGGTTGATTTCGCCATCTCCGTCCGGAATAATACGCGGCCATGCAATGGAGAAACGATAGGTGTTGATACCGAGCTTTTTCATCAGTGCAATGTCTTCTTCATAACGGTGGTAGCTGTCGCAAGCGACATCACCATTGTCGCCATTAAACACTTTGCCAGGAGTGCGTGCAAATGTATCCCAGATGGAAACTCCGCGTCCTCCCTCGTGCGCAGCCCCTTCAATCTGATAGGATGCAGTTGCTGTTCCCCAGCGGAAATCCTGAGGGAATTGAAATATGGTCATGGCTTAATCCTCCGTCTCTAATGGCGCCTGGATCATTGATCCGGCGGCATACTAAAAATATAGGTGGTACATTTTCATTACGAAACCAGTTTCCTAAAACGTTTTCGAAGAAGTGTAAATAAAAAAGGCAATTCGCTTTAAGCAGTCATAACATCACAACCAGCGGGGATATCCCATTTTGGAATGGGAGTGCTTACAATAAGAGGATTATATTCGATTTCAAAAATGTCGTCAATGCTCCTTCTCACAGCTCCACAAAAAAAAGCCCTCAGAGCGAGGGCCTTTTCCGGATGAAAACCATAGTGGATATCTCCTGTTATTTCACATCTTTACCTGTCCACAGAGACACACGATCTTTGATCCATTCCGTATACTGTTTCTCCATCTCCACTGCACCGGCTTTGTCCAGCTCAGCCAGGAATGCATCATAGGTCGCATCGAAATTGGCTGGTGAAGTCAAGACAGCTTCCGGAATTCGTTTGCGGACGATATCCTGTGTTTTCTGGAATTTAACACTGTAATCTGTTCCGGAAGGTACGGGCATATTATACGCTGCGCCCCATTCCTTCAGCTTCAGATCATCTTCAGAAGGGTAGAAATCCTTCCATGTACTGATACCGTAAGCTTTCAACGTTTCCTTCTCCGCCGCTGTGTATCCAGCCTGTATCTGCTCAGGGAAGTTCGTTGTGTAATAATTGTCGGTTGCATCCTTCACACCATCGCCGTATCTGGCACTGAAAATATTATACATGCCAATTCCCGTTTCTTTGGTGAATGCGGAGTTATCATTTACTTTGCGATCCTGAATTTCCTGCGGAATCACACGTTTACCATCTTCTACTTTATAATGGTCGCCTTCAATGCCCCAGTTTCTCAGGACTTGACCTTCATCCGATGCAAGCCAATCCATGAACTTGATGATCCGAACCGGATCTTTCGCGGACGTGGTAATTCCGATGCCGTAACCGTCAAACCCTGTTGGCTGGAACGTATGGTCAACGATATCTTTATTCAGGGAAACAGAGAAATGAGCATACGTGCTGTCATCCTTGCCTGCGGATTTCAATGCATTTTCAGCCTCACCATAGTTCCACTCCTGATCAATCAGGCCCAGAACACGGCCGCTGGCAATTTTGGATTTGTACTGGTCATCCTTTTGTACAAACGTATCTTTGTCCAGAAGGCCCTCATTGTACATTTTGTTCAGCCACCGGAAGTATTCTTTCTCCTCTGGGCGTTTGTAGTGAAGTTTCGCTTCATACGTTTCTGGATCGATATAGTATTCACCATCATCCGGTGCACCTGTTGCCTGGAAGGCCGGATTCGTAACCGTGATCATGATTTTCCAGTCATCGGCATTCAGCGTCAATGGAATCGTTGGCTGACCGTCGATCGTTGGATGTTTTTCATAATAGGCACGAAGTACTTTTTCGTAGTCCTCAAGTGTTTTTACTTCAGGATAACCAAGTTCTTTCAGTACCTTTTGCTGGATTTCGAATCCGCCTGTCGCGTCAAAGACAACGTTGTCTACCCCCATATTCGTTGGGATGGTATAGATCGCTTGATCTTCCGTGCTGTATTTCAGACGGTTCATCTGATCACCATAGATTTTCTTCAGGTTCGGTGCATGTTCTTCAATCAGATCGGTCAGGTCAATCATTGCACCTGCGTCCACCAGCTTTGACAAGTTTCCTTTTGGGAAAATCATGTCTGGATAGTCGCCGCTAGCTGCCATCAATGCAACCTTTTGGTCACCACCATTGTTGACATCATACTCTGCTTCAATCGTTACTCCGGTTTGCTTTGTGATCTCTTTACCAACGGCATCCTGCATGTTGTTCCAGGTTGGACTAGGGTCCGCACCGAAGAATGAGATCGTAATCGGATCGGTACCACTGGATTCGGTAGTCTCCTTGGTGCCGGAGTTACCGCATCCAGCAGTAACCAACATCGCACTAGCGAGCATTAACATAGCAAACGTCTTCGGTCTTTTACCTGTAATTCTGTCTTTCATACTGCCTCTCATTGTCTATCTCCCCCTATTTATGAAGGTTTTATCTGTATAACAGGCCAGGGGCCTGAGGATACCACATATTAGTTAAGCCAAACTTATTCGTAAAATGTAATCAACGACCCCTGTTTCAATCGTTATGGTTTCAACATTACTTCACATCTTTTCCCGTCCAGAGGGATACACGATCCTTGATCCATACGGTGTATTGTTTTTCCATCTCTACTGCGCCTGCTTTATCCAGTTCAGCCAGCAGCCCGTCATAGAGACTGTCGAATTGATCCGGTTTGGCCAAAATCGCTTCAGGAATCCGTTTGCGGATGATATCCTGTGTTTTTTGGAAGGTAACATTATATTCGGTATCGGAAGGCACCGGCATGTTGTATGCTGCGCCCCAATCCTTCAGCTTCAGATCATCCTCAGACGGGTAGAAATCTTTCCAAGTTGTAATGCCGTAAGCTTTCAGCGTTTCTTTCTCAGCTGCTGTATATCCAGCCTGAATCTGTTCAGGGAAGTTGGTTGTGTAGTAGTTATCTGTGGGATCTTTCACACCATCACCGTATCTGGCACTGAAGACGTTATACATCCCGATTCCAGACTCTTTAGTGAAGGCGGAGTTATCGTTGATCTTGCGGTCCTGGACATCTTCCGGCACGATGCGTTTGCCGTTTTCGACTTTATAATGCTGGTTCTCAACCCCCCAGTTTCGGAGGACCTGGCCTTCGTCGGAAGCAAGCCAATCCATAAACTTGATGATCCGAACCGGATCTTTCGCAGAGGTAGTAATTCCGATACCGTAACCGTCAAAACCGGTTGGCTGGAATGTATGATCCACAATATCCTTGTTCAATGAGACGGAGAAGTGCGCATACGTGCTCTCACCGTTGTTTTTGGATTTGAGTGCATTTTCTGCTTCGCCATAGTTCCACTCCTGGTCAATCAGACCGAGAACGCGGCCGCTGGCAATTTTGGATTTATATTGATCATCCTTCTGAACAAAGGTATCTTTGTCCAGGAGACCTTCGTTATACATTTTGTTCAGCCAGCGGAAGTATTCTTTCTCCTCTGGACGTTTGTAGTGCAGCATCGCTTCATAGGTTTCAGGATTGATATAATATTCCCCGTCGTCTGGTGCACCTGTTGCCTGGAAGGCCGGGTTTGTAACCGTAATCATAATCTTCCAGTCATCGGCATTCAGCGTCAGCGGAATAGTAGGCTGCCCATCGATTGTTGGATGTTTCTCATAGTAAGCCCGCAGCACATTCTCATAATCCTCGAGTGTTTTCACTTCCGGGTAGCCCAGCTCTTTTAATACCTTCTGCTGAATCTCAAACCCGCCAGTAGCATCAAACGCGACGTTACCTACACCCATATTGGTTGGAATCGTATAGATGGCTTGATCTTCTGTGCTGTATTTCAAACGGTTCATCTGGTCACCATAGATTTTCTTCAGGTTGGGAGCATGCTCCTCAATCAGGTCGGTCAGGTCAAGCATTGCGCCTGCATCCACCAGCTTCGACAGGTTTCCTTTAGGATAGATAATATCAGGGTAATCACCGCTGGCAGCCATGAGCGGTATCTTCTGGTCGCCGCCATTATTTACATCATACTCAGCTTCAAGTGTAACCCCCGTTGCTTTGGTAATCTCCTGCCCGACAGCATCCTTCATGTTGTTCCAGTTCGGACTGGCATCTGCTCCAAAGAATGTAAACGTAATCGGGGTCGTCGTGTCACCCGTGTCCACCGGTTTCTCTGAAGCTGATTTCTCTCCACTGCTTCCGCATCCTGCTGTGATTGCAAGCGCGCTGGCTAACAAAAGCATTGCAAATGTTTTTGGTGTTCTGCCCTTCATGTGTAATCCCCCTTTTGGATAAAATGAAGCTGTGTATTTGTACAACAGGACCTGCCTGCTCATACCATATTCGGGTGAATCCAACGTTCTTCTCAGATTCAGTAACATTAGAAGCGCTTACTTTTTTTCCAGTGGATGAGGGTGCCGTTCTGAGTGACCAGGCTTTGTTCCCTTCAGATATGTTTAATCTTCTTTCTGTCGGGTAGACGGCTGCAGTAGATGCACAATTAATTGTAAGTGCTTTCACAGTTGAATCATAATATTTAAGAAAACCCTTGTCAATAGCTAATTTCAAAAATCTAAAACGGTTTCACTAAAACGTTTTTGTTATAAAAGAAACCCGATATTCCGGGTTCTATTTTATTTTTTCAATGGACAGGTCTGTACTTACCGAACACTAATCAGCGTTCCATAACCGAACGCGATTTTGAATCAATGCCGTATATTGTTTTTCCATTTTTTCTGCTCCCGCCTGGTTCAGTTCAGCGATCATGCCATCATAGATGGCATCAAACTTGTCGGGTGAACTTAAGACAGCTTCGGGAATCCGTTTGCGGATGATATCCTGTGTTTTCTGGAAAACGACATTATAATCCGAATCTCCTGGTGCTGGCATGTTATAGGCTGCCCCCAAGGTTTAACCGGAAATTCCTCTTCACTCGGGAACAGATCCTTCCATGTTGAAGCACCGTATGCCTGAAGGGTCTCTTTCTCTGCTTGAGTATATGAAGCTTCAATCTGTTCAGGAAAACTTGTCGTGTAATAATTATTCGTGGAATCTTTCACGCCATCTCCATAGCGTCCGGACATATTTTTATATAGTCCGATTCCAGACTCTTTTTGGAACGCAGAAGCATGGTTTGTTTTTTGCTCCTGAATCGCTGCCGGAATCACACGCTTGCCATCCTTGATCTCGTAGTGTTTGCCTTCAATGCCCCAGTTCATCAGAATCTGCCCTTCCTCGGAAGCCAAATAATCAAAGAATTGAATGGTACGTACCGGGTCAGGATTAGCAGTGGTTATACCTACTCCCCAGCCGGATACAAATCCTGGGTCTTGAAAAGAGTGATCTTTCAGTTCCTCGGACAGTGTCACCGGGAAATGAGAATAAGCTGACTCCGCTCTACCCGACGATTTCAGTGCGTCCTCTGCATCGGCATACCCCCAATCCTGATCAATGACACCCAGTACACGTCCGCTTGCAATTTTGGATTTGTACTGATCTGATTTTTGCACAAAGCTTTCCTGATCGAGCAAACCTTCGCTGTACATATGATTCAACCAGCGGAAATACTCTTTTTCCTCCGGGCGTTTGTAATGCAGCATCGCTTCATAGGTTTCCGGATGAATATAGTATTCGCCGTCATCCGGTGCGCCTGTGGCCAGAAAGGCCGGATTCGTGACGGTAATCATGATTCTCCAGTTGTCTGCATCCAGCGTTAACGGAATGGTCGGCTGACCATCCGTCATCGGATGTTTGTCGCTGTATGCCCGCAGTACATTTTCATAGTCCTGAAGTGTTCGAACCTTGGGGTATCCGAGTTCTTTCAGCACACGATGCTGAATACCGAATCCCCCGCCTGCATCAAAATATTTCTGGTCCACCGCATAATACGTCGGCAGCACATAGATTGCCTGATCTTCGTTACTGTATTTCAACCGATTCATGTAATTACCATACAGCTTCTTCAAGTTGGGAGCATGTTCTTCGATCAGGTCGGTCAGGTCCAGCATTGCGCCAGCATCCACCAGCTTGCTGAGTTCACCCTTGGGTGAAACGATATCCGGATAGTCGCGACTTGCTGCCATCAGGGATATTCTGTCCTGTCCCCCGCTAACGGCAAACTCGCCGTTCAAGGTGATGCCTGTTTTGGCTGTAATAACCGTGCCGACTTCATCCTTCATGCCATTCCAGTTTGGATTTGGATCAACACTGAAAAAATCGAACGTAAGCGGAGACTGCGCTCCGCTGGTATTCGTAAGTGACGTTTTACCGCCGACGCCTCCATCACAGGATGTAATCAAAAGTAAAGCCAGAAGCGGCCCCAGTGCGACCTTCATTTTAAAACTGGACATAATGGTAATCCTCCCTATTTCATACGTCTGTCTTATACGGAACTGTTCTGTTCCTCTCTTAGCTTCATGAGTGATCCCTGCCCCGCCGCCAAAACTGAAATTATAGTGTATGGCAGCAGTCGGGATACCCTGAGCTTCTCTATATAAGTACTCTATTATAGGTTTACAATCCATTATTAGGCCAGTCTTTACATCTGTACCAAGGTCTATGCTTTTACCGCACCAAGTGTCATTCCGCCAACAAAGTACTTCTGCAGGAACGGATAAACAATCAGAATCGGAACCGTTACGACGATCGTTATCGCCATTTTGATGGATTCCGGAGAAATCTGTGCCATCTGCTGTGCCATATCATTGGCGTTCCGTCCGGCACCCGAGCCCTGCTGCGTACTCTGCAACACCTTCATCAGCTCGTACTGCAAAGTAGTCAGATGCGCCTTCGAGCCGTTATATAGGTACGTATCAAACCATGCATTCCACTGTCCCACGGCGAGGAACAGCGCAATGGTTGCAAGTACAGGCTTGCACAGCGGTAGAATGATGCGGTAATAAATTTTGAAATCATTCGCACCGTCCAGCTTGGCCGATTCCTGAAGGGCATATGGCAGACCGTCAATGAATGAACGGATGATGAATACGTTCCACGCACTGATCATACCTGGCAGTACGTATACCCAGAATGTACCAATCAGGTTCAGGTCACGCATCAGGATATATACAGGGATCAGACCACCCGAGAAATACATCGTCAATGCCAGCGCTGTGGATACGAATTTTCTCAGTCCGAAATCAGGTCTGCTTAATGTAAAGGCAATCATCGATGAACTGATCAGCCCAAGCAGTGTACCCACAAGGGTACGCATAATGGAGATTTTCAAACCCTGCAGCAGCCCCTCATATTGAAAGATTGTCTGATAGTTCTGCAGTGTGAATTCACGAGGCCATAAGTAGATTCCGCCGCGTACTGTATCCGCCGAGTTATTCAGCGAGATCGCCAGTACGTTGAGGAATGGATAGAGTGTTACAATCAGCACCATGGTCATCGCGAGGATATTGAATATATCGAACACTTTATCGCCCCGTGTGGCATTGAATGTTTTGTTCGCCATAATGTCTCCCCCTCCCTACATGATGCTTTCTTTGGTGAATTTTTTGAACAAACCGTTAGCCGTAAACAGAAGGATGATACTGACAACGGAATTGAATATGCCTATCGCTGTACCGTACGAGAATCGACCCATATTCAAACCGTAATTCAGTGCGTAGAGATCAAGGACTTCCGAGTAATCCAGTACTAGACTGTTCTGCAGCAAAAATTGCTTCTCAAAACCGATACTGATCAGGTGTCCTATCGACATGATGAACAATACAGAGATCGTCGTTCGAATTCCCGGCAGTGTAATGTGCCACATCTGTCTGAAGCGGTTCGCACCATCTACACGTGAAGCCTCGTACAGCTCCTGGTCAATACCCGTAATGGCCGCCAGATAGATGATGGCATTCCAGCCGGTTTCCTTCCACATATCCGAGGCGGTAACAATGTACCAGAACAGGTTCCCCTGCGCCATGAACTGAATCGGCTTATCGATAATATGAAGACCCATCAGAATATCATTGATAATTCCGCCATCGGTCGACAGCATCTTGGTAATAATCCCTGCTACAACAACCCAGGATACAAAGTGAGGAAGGTACGATACGGTCTGCACAGCCCGTTTGAAGAACATACCTTTCATTTCATTCAAGAGGATGGCAAAGAAAATCGGCACGATAAAACCGACAATCAGTCCCATCAAGCTCATTGCAAGTGTATTTCGAAGCACCAGATAAAACCGGTCATCACTGAACAATTCTACAAAGTGTTTAAAACCAACCCAATCCTGTTCTCCGAATGACCTGGCAGGTTTATAATTTTGAAAAGCCATCGTCCATCCCCACAGCGGCAGATAGTTAAATACAAAAACCCAAGCGACGAATGGCAGTGACATCAGATAAAGATATTTCTGCTGTTTCATTCTGTCCCAAACTCCGTTCCGCCGCTGCTTCAATGGCGGTTTGGGGTCCCTGCTTCGTTTCGCGGAAGCGGATTTCTTTGTTAGCGTTTCCATCTCCGTTCCCCCTCCTCTGTTTTTATAAAATAATCATAATCGATAGAGCGTTTTCAAAATACCATCTGGATTTTAGAGAAAATCATATAAAAATTAGATATCCCCCCCTAAAATCAGACATTAATCCTTTAAAATTAGAGATAATATAGACTTATTAACTTTTATAAATCCATATAAAGTTAGATTTAACTTTGTTAGTATATTTACGAAAACGTTTTTTAGAAATCGTTTACCTTTAGCCGAAAAACATAAAAAAGAGACCTTTGCAGGTCTCCGAATAAATGCTTTATATCACAATGTAAATTGAATAGGCTTCAGCTTGAACATTCCAAGCAGCTGGGCCGCTGTAACGGAACTGCTCGGCTTAAACTGCTCTCCCTGGACATAAGACAGCATCTCTTGAAAAAGAAAGGCGGCTTCCGGGCGCTTCATCAAGGCTGTGTCCGTAAAAGGAAAAGTAGATACCAGAATACGGCCCTTTCCTGCTCTGGCTTCAAATGCATAGGCCAGCCGTTTGGCCCGGTGGAAATGATCCACCACCTCAATCAGCGGATTAACATCCTGCATCGTGTCGAGGCAAACTGCAGGCGTACCATTCACAAGATGATACCAGTGCCAATCGGAGGCCCCATCATGCGGGAAGCTCCCAAGAAGGGCGGTCTCTTTCTCCATATGCATGCCCATCGTGGCTCCCGGCTGCGCAGCAAACATGAGATAATTCCAGAACACCGGCAGGTACTTCGTTTCCACCGGATCATACAGATCCTCGGCATCCGGCTGCAGCCAAATACGGCCGCCATTCAAGAGCACATCCAGCACATTGGGAGTCAGGGACTTCACAATTAACAGCTCATGCTGGCCTTGTCTCAGCAGCCTGCAGCCATCTACATGGTCCACACGCTCGCAGTGTGATTCAACCAGCAAGGGCTGCAGTTCCTTCATCGTATTCCAGATGCGCTTCATATCCCCATGGCGTTCGCTCGCCGCCTGTACCACCGGGAAAGACCAGCCATGCCAAACATTCTGGGCTGCCGTAACGGACGTCAGATGATTGGCAGGATGCACGATGGAGTGTTCAGCGCTGACAGGATGAATTGCATCATTCACAGGATGGCAGCGCAGCTCGGCCTCCACTCGAAAGGCTGATACACCATGGCCCGGTGCATCAATCTTCACACTTCCGAGAGACAGGACCGAACCACAGGGAATATCTCCGCAGCTCCATTCTCCTTCCGTGAGCAGCTGTCCATCCGCAGCCATTCTCCAGTGAATGGAAGCATTTTTTAATGTCCTTTTGCCATAATGAGATATGCGCACATCAATCTCGATCAGCTCTCCAGCGTAATAAGTCCGCTCTATGCAGCTCAGAAGTATGACCACATCAGCATTGAACTGTTTTACTTCAGCAGGGGTTGTTATTCCTTTATCCTCCCAAAATACATCCAGAAAACCGGTGGTGGCATGCCCCTGTCCCGGGAAATCGCGGATATCCAGCAGCTGGATGCCTGCTGCATCCGGCGTACGTCTTACTCGCTCCATCGCTTCTTTGAGTGATCGCATCTGATGTTTACCCGTTGCCTGCTGATACGGTTCCAGCTTCACCATCATGCCTTTACGCTGGAGTGACTCTTCGACAGGATCTAACCACGTAGGACGAAAGACTCCTGTATACTTCTCCCGCTCCTGGGGACGCACATACATCGTGAACTGTGCATGTTCATGCCCGATGACCGGGTGTGATGCCAGCCTTGTAACCGCATGATAATCCAGTGTCGTATCCGGCACCGCCGACAAAACGGATTCCAGCGGAGGATGCCAGTTAAAGGACTGAATATAATAATCCGCTTCTCTTCCTTGTGGGGGAAGCTGCCCAAAGCCTGTATTATCCGTGTATAATCTGGACGGGTCCTTCTCTCTCGCTCTTGCGATCAGTGCATTCAGTTCGGGATGTCCGTTCGCACCAATCAGCTCATTGCCCAGTGAGAACAAGACAAAAGAAGGATGGCGATGCAGGGCCTCCAGCAGTCGATCCAGTTCTTGTGTGAGATAGCTCAATATCTCTATCGGAGCAGCAGTATGACTCTCTTGAAAAAAACGGGACCAGTGCGGAAGCTCTGCCTGCACAAGCATGCCCTCTTCATCGGCGGCCTCCCAGAACGGTTCCGGTGGACTCCACCCGTGTAAACGGACATGGTTAAAGCCGTAAGACTTGGCTGTGCGAAACTGCTTCACATAGTGCTCGTAATCCCAAACCGGATATCCAGTGAGCGGAAATATACAGCAGTCCACGTACCCGCGCAGAAAGACTGGCGTTCCATTGAGGATTAATTGTTTACCACGTGCTGCAAAAGAACGCATACCGAATCGCTGTTCCATCCGGTCAAGCTCCTGTTCCCCTTCCTTCAATCGAACCACTGCCCGGTATAAAGCAGGGTTCTCATCGTTCCACGCTATGATCGTTCTCTCCGCTCCCAGTTCAACCCGATATGATACTATAATCACACCTGTTTCCGCTCCGTCGTTCTCCTGAGCCTCCGTTCTGGCATTTACTTGCTTCTCGGCACTCTGTACATCATAAAGATGGGGCCTCAGCCATGTTCCATCCGGGTGCTCGATATCAATCCGCAGCTGCATCCGTGATGCGGAGACTTCAGCGGGTCTGCTGATCGTGCACTGAACCGATATCGTTCCGCTGGCCATGTCAGGCTCAATTCGTAAGTTATGTACCCGCCGTAAAGGCTGCCTTTCCAGAAATGCTCCTCCTGTAATGCCCCCCCAAGCCGCGGCCGTATGTAATGAATGAATGTGACTGCCCGCGAGAGGCAGCTTCATCGTGTTATCGACCCAAATCTCTATACGGTTGTTCTCCCCTGGCTTTACCCAAGGGGTTATATCCCACGTCTGTTCAGTAAGCAGGCTGTCCCTTATGCCGGCTTCGTTTCCATTGAACCAAAGCCTTGATGTCCAACGCACGCCTTTCAGTCCGAATACATAATGTCCGCTCCGGGTGTCAGCGGGAATAAAGACATCTCTGGCATACCAAGCTGAGCCCTCATACTCACGAATTTTAGTCCATGTATCGATTCGGGCATACCCGGGAGCCTGACCATACCCCTGCTCCTCCCAAGACCCCGGCACCTGAATCGTGTTCCATAGAGCATCCTCCGGGTGCGGAGGGCACCATTGCTTCGTGTTCCTGCTTTCACTATGCCCGCTGTGTTCAGTATGTTCTTCGGCCTGCTGGGCCAGTAGAAAATGCCAGGTTCCATTCAAATGGATCGTATAACGCGCTTCGACTGCATCCGACTGCGGATTCATAATCTGGGCCACCCTTCCTCTGGACTCTTGTACTTTGTGCAGGTCAGTCTACGGTGCAGGGTATTCGTAAACCATTGCTTATTCCAGGAAGTACATCCGCTATAATTACGATGAGCACCAGAGGTAAGTCTGGATCACTCGTTTTCGCCCTCCTGATAACCCGTTTCTTTGGCTTGGGCTTGGGATCTGGATTGTTTGTACGCCGAAGGAGACTCACCCACATATTTCTTGAATTTACCGTGGAAATAGTCCACGTTGGCATATCCCACCCTTGAAGCTACCTGATGCACCTTTAATCCTTCGTCAAGCAGCACTTTGGCTTGCTCGATTCGGACTTTATCCAGAAAGGCGTTAAAATACTCCCCGGTGTGATTCTTGAACAATTTCCCCAAATAACTGCTGTTGTAATTGAACACCTCAGCCAGAACTTCAAGCTTGAGGTTCTCGCCCGGATTACGTTGAATGAATTCAATCATCTGTTTCATCACTGTATCCTTGCTGCCTCCGCCCATTCGCTGGATCAGACGATTCAAATGCTCAGCTGCCATCGCTTTGAGGTCGGCCATCGTAAACTGATGATATACCTCGTTAATCAGCACCGAGTGCTCCTGCATAATAGACTGCATCTGCTGATTAGCCGCAGCAAGCTTGTTAAATGCGAGCGAGAACACTTGAGAAAATGCTGTTTTGATTGCCTGCTCCGTCCAGTGGTACGGAATCAGGCGCTCTTCCATCTCTCCAAGCACACGCATCACGGATTCACTACTGCGAATATCCAGGGCATAATACAGCTTGTCCGCCAATTCAACTTCATCAGGCTCCTGTACCCCTTCTGTTACGGTTTCCTGACCGTTCACATCTGTAATATTTGAAGGAGACAGCCGCCCTTCGTCCCAGCGCTCGATTCGCTGCCCGGAGAACAGGAAACGTTCCGCTAGAAGGGTGTTAGCTTGTGTGTATGATCTGGCAATATCCGCTGTAGAATGTACCGGTTCTCCCGCAGCAGCGTACATGTGTACGTTCCATTCCGCGAGTAATGCCTGCAGCTCCTCGTACATCTCCTGTGCTGCAGAGTCCCGAGTAACCACTTCTTTAATTAACAGCCCCAGTCCGGAATGAAAGGAAAACACGATCCCTCTCTCCTTCTGATCAAATGCTTCAATCAGCTTGCGCTTCATCTCATTTCCTCGCTGCAGATCCGGTGCTGCATGAATTTCCAGCAGAATCACTTGATACTGCGGCCAGTGAAGTCCAAGGCTGTCTTCCTCCCTGCTTCCCGTACCCTGCAGTGAGTCATAGAGCAGCGCCTCAATCTGATGTTCCCTGTAGGCTGTATCTTCTCCCGCGTAACGCGCCTGCGTCTCCTGCTCCTGCTGAAGCTGCACCGCAATGCGCTCCAGTTCAGCAATGATTTCCTCTTCGTCCACCGGCTTCAACAGGTAGCCGTCCACGCCGAAGCTGATTGCCTTTTTGGCATAATCAAAATCAGCATACCCGCTTAAAATCAGAAAATGTGCATCCGGTTGAGTCAGGCGGAGCTCTTCTATTACCTCCAGGCCAGTCATGCCTGGCATCCGTATATCAATAATGGTCAGGTCCGGCTTCATTTCGTGGAAACAGGCGATCGCTTCTCGCCCGCTTCCGGCTGTAGCCATGACCTGGAAGCTGTATTTTTCCCAATCGATAATGGTGGTCAGTCCCTCGCGAATGCTCGGTTCATCGTCTACCAACAATACTTTATACATGCTGGTTCCCTCCTGCTGGCAAGGTGAAAGAAACCTCCGTTCCTTCCCCGTACACACTGTTAATCTGTAACCCGGCACTTTCCCCATACGTCAACGTTAAACGCTGATGCACATTACGCATCCCAATCCGGCTCTTCTCCTCTTCCTCGGGGCCGCTGACAAACTGCATCACTTCAGTAAGCCTTTCCGGCGTGATTCCCGCCCCATCATCCTTAACTCGAACCCCCACTATGCCATCCTTCAGCCAGATATGAATATGAACCTGCACAGTACCTTCCTTGTTTTCCAAACCATGTACAATGGCGTTCTCTACAATCGGCTGAATGATCAAAGGAGGAATATACATTCTCTCCACCTCAGGGTCCACATGAATCTCAAACGCTAGTCTGTCTCCATACCTGAACTTCTGGATCTCCAGATAAGAACGTACCATCTCCAGTTCTGCCCGAAACGTCGTTTTACCGCTGCCAATCTCCAGACTTTTTCGCATCAGCTTGCCAAGCAGCCTGACAATATTCGCAATCTCTGCCTCCCCCTTGATATGAGCCTTCATGCGAATAGATTCAAGCGCGTTAAACAAAAAATGGGGATTGATCTGGCTGGCCATCATTTTCAGTTTAATCTCTTTCTGAGCGATTTCCAATCGGTTGTTCTGCTCCGTGGTCTCGACCACCTGGGTCATCAATTCGTTAATGCTCTTCACCATGTAATTGAACTGGCGTGATAATTGACCAATCTCATCATTTCCGTCAATACGCGAAGTGACATTCAAGTCCCCGAGAGCCAGCTTGTTCAGATGTTTGCTGAGCCGGAGAAGCCGGTTTGAGGTCAGGAATGAGATGATATATACCAGCAGCAGTGCGATCACCAGCACCAAAGTAATAAAAATCATGCCAATCTGGCTGATCTGGTTAGCATCTTTCACGATATTTTTGGTCGCAAACACCGAGATGACCTTCAGTTTGTTGAAGCTGGACCCCGGCCCCAGTTCATCAATCACGATATTGGAAGGCTCCCCCTGAAAATCAGCTTCGATGGTGCCTTTGGGCTGACTCTGCAGATCTACGCCAAAATCAAGCTCATCCAGCGTCTTACCGACCAGTTCGGTATTTTTGGCTGCAACTACATAACCCTGTTCGTCCGTAATCAGCGTCTCAAACTGCTCCTGACGCAGGAGGCCGTTAAGTTCCTCCTGATTGATCACAATCATCAGTACACCTTCTGTCTTATATTCGGCAAACGGAACTTTGCGCACCAGACTGAGCCGGTGAACCGGGTTGTCTTCCCTGCCGGGGATATAGAACCAGCCGATGCTCGTCGTTTTCAGCGCTTCCTTATACCAGTAGCTCTCCTTGGTCCGTTCATTCACCGGAATAAACTCAAGATTGTTAATCAATGTCGGGTTGGGGGAGTAAAATCGAATACCGGCTATTTCGCGGTACAGCCTTCGATATTCCTGAAAGTCTTTATAGGCAAGATAGGCCGAAGTCAGCTCTACCACACTCTTGTAACGCCGGTTCACGATCTCCTTGAGATCGGCATTGAACATCAGCATGTTGGATATATCGGTGGGCACACGCAGCATGGTCGCCGTCTGGCTTTTAATTTTATCCACATTAATGATGGTCTGCCCGATGGCATTATCCAGCGCCTGCTGACGAAAATAACTGGTAACAGCGAGACCAATAATCAGCACTGGAATCATAACAACAAGCACATAGGAAATGAGCAATTTATGCTTTAATTTGAGATTATTCGAAGTTCGAATCAGCCGTTTTAACATATCTGCACCTTCCATCGTCCGTATAAGCGCTTACATCTTCAGTTCATTAGAAACAGGTCACGCTAACCCGCGCATCCATCATACCACATAACTGCAGCGTTCGATTTGACATTAAAAAGGAGATATGGTTTGAGATACATGGATGGAACCCAAAAAACATGCCTACGCTAAAAAGGCACTTCCACGATTGGAAGTGCCTCTTTTCATTAAATCTGATGTGTTTTTAAAGCTTAAATTAAATTAAAGCTGTTTTAAGGACGTGGCGTGCTTACGCCGTTCAGAATCAGCTTCGGATGGATATCTGCGCTCAGTGACGCGGAAACGGCGCAGTATTTCTCTTCGGCCATCTGGATGGCTTTCCAGATCCGGTAATCCGGGATGTCGCCGTCTACTTTAAAGATCAGATCAATGGACGTAAAACCTTTCGGCATATCCTCGCTGCGTGTGCCCTGCGCTTCGATCTCGATCGAATCGATCTTATCCAGAAAAGCATCCAGAATCATCGTAATGTCGATCCCCATGCAGCCGCCAAGTCCTGCCAGTAACAATTCCATCGGCGTAGCGCCTTGGCTGTCACCGCCATATGCTGCTGTGGCATCCATACCTACAGCATACCCTGAAGGTCCTTCAGAGGTAAAGGCGCGTTTTCCCTTCCATACTGTTGTTACATTCATGATGTTTTCCTTCTTCCTTTAGTTAGTTTACACATACACTCCGATGACAGAATAACCTTCCCATCACTGGGTGGTTTAAAATTCGGTAATCTGCCGCAGGAACTGGCGCGTGCGCTCTTGCTCAGGGTGTTCAAAAAAGGCTTCGGGGCTTGCTGTCTCGACAATGGAACCGTCCGCCATAAAGACGATTTTGTTCGCCACGTTCCGGGCAAACTTCAGCTCATGTGTCACGACCAGCATCGTCATGCCTTCCTGTGCCAGCTCTTTCATCACCGACAGCACCTCTCCAACCAGTTCGGGGTCAAGGGCTGAGGTAGGTTCGTCAAACAGCATCACTTCCGGCTCCATCGCCAGAGCACGCGCAATGGCTACTCGCTGCTGCTGGCCCCCCGATAAACGGGAAGGATAAGCGTCCTCCTTGTCCGACAGACCTACACGACCCAGCAAAAGACGCCCGCGCTCGGCGGCTTCATCCCGCTTTATTTTTTTCACCGTTATAAGACCTTCCATGACATTGCCAAGCACCGTCTTGTGCGGATACAGGTTAAACTGCTGGAACACCATGCCGGTCTGGCGACGAATCTCCAGTACCCGGGCACGCTGCACGCGCAGCGGATCTGCACTGTTTACCACAATGCCGTTCACTTCGATCTGTCCGCCGGACAGCTGTTCGAGTCCATTGAGACAGCGCAGCAGGGTGCTTTTGCCCGAACCGCTGGGACCCAGCAGGACAACAATATCCTTGGCATCTACATGCATATCGATATTGGTGAGCACTTCATGATTTTGAAAACGTTTGGTCAGTCCGGTTGTAGTAATCATCGGTCCTCTCCCCCTTTAGTAAGCCCGGGCCAGCCGGCGCTCCACTTGTTCCAGAATGGCCGAGAAGCCGATGCTCATGATCCAATACATTACGCCAATTGCCAGATAAAATGGCATATTGACTGCATACTGCGATACCAAAAGCTGTGCAGAACGCAGCAGTTCGGTAACGCCAATAGCAGCGACTAGCGATGTTTCCTTGAGCATGCCAATAAAGGTATTACCCATCGGTGGAATGGCAATGCGCACGGCCTGCGGGAAAATGATACGTCTCATCGCCTGTGCGGGAGTCATACCCGTCGCGTATGCCGCTTCCGTTTGCCCTTTCGGTACAGCTTGAATCGCCCCGCGGAACGTTTCGGAAAGAAACGCACCGGCATTTAAACTAAGCCCCAGACAAGCGGCCGTAAGCGACCCAAGCGTTACACCATAGTCGACAAGCCCGTAATAAATGACGAATAATTGCACCAGCAGCGGGGTGCCCCGCATGATGGATACATAAAATCTGGCGATCAGCCTTAACCACACCGGCCCTTTAAGCCTAGCAATAGCTACCAGCAACCCGATGATAAAGGCAAAAAACATGGAGATCACCGTGACATACAGCGTATAATAAGCCCCCTTCAGAAAGAAGGGGATATTCTCGAATACCAGTTCCATGGATCAAACTTCCCTTC
Source organism: Paenibacillus sp. AN1007 (assembly GCF_040702995.1). NCBI lineage: Bacteria > Bacillati > Bacillota > Bacilli > Caryophanales > Paenibacillaceae > Paenibacillus > Paenibacillus sp. AN1007. The sequence goes on along the minus strand of NZ_CP159992.1, from coordinate 262,772 downwards.
GCCCTGCCGGTTCATTATTGCGCAGGCTCTTCACCAAACCATTTTTTGAAAATAGTATTGTATGTGCCGTCGTCCTTCATGCCTTGCAGCGCATCGTTCAATGCAGCGACAAGCTCAGGGTTGTCCTTACGCACCGCGATCCCTGCCTGGTCGCTTTTGATTGCTTCGCCTACAGCTTTAATTTTGAATCCATTCGCATCGATAATCGGTTTCAAAGCATACAGGTTGTTAATCGTAGCATCGATCCGACCTGCGTTCAGGTCCTTCAGGGATGAAATGACATCATCATACGTTTTGATTGTAAACTCTCCAACTTTGGGCAGCACTTCGCTGCGCAGGTACGTTTCATCGTTAGTGCCCAAACCTACACCGATCGTTTTGCCTTTGAAATCTTCCAGTTTCGTAATATCATTGTTGTCTTCTTTGACAATAATTTTGACTTGGTTCGTGATGTACGGATCACTGAAATCCAGCACTTTTTTACGATCGTCCGTAATCGTCATTTGGCTGATAATCGCATCCAGCTTTTTCGCCTGCAGACTTGGTGTCAGACCCGAGAACTCCTGAGATACAAATTCAACTTTAACGCCAAGGCGCTTCGCCACTTCACGTGCGATATCCGCATCGAATCCGTCCATTTCTTTCTTGTCATTCAGGAAGTTGTACGGACGATACGTGCCCATCATGCCGACTTTAATCACACCTGCGGATTTGATCTGTTCCAGTTCGCTGCCACCAGACTGTGCTGCATTGTTTGTATTGCCCGTATTCGTGTCCCCATTATCCGCAGCCTTGCTGCCGCACGCACTCAGTACGAGCACAACCATGAGCAGAATTGCGGTGAGAGACCACCCTTTGCGAATTTTAGTTCCATATGTGTTATTCATGACGTTAACTTCCTCTCATTCATCTTATGTTCTCTTGGTGCTTCCATTATTCCCTGTGACTGGCTTAATCATGTGAAGAAGCGTGTAATTGTGTAATTTTCCTGCCTCTTTCCTGAAAATAACGCCACGACCCCGCTGCCCATTATGTACCAAGAAGGCCGTAAAATTCAAAACTCGCCGCTTCAGCTGCTAACGCTGCAGCGTCTATATCCGGGAAACGGCTGTGCAGCTCCTCCGAGCCAAACAACCAGCGTGAGATCATACCCTCGATCATGCTTACAAGCAGCGCCGCACGCAGGGGTACTTTCATATCTGCTGGCAGCATGCCCAGTTCGACAGCACGCTCCATATTGTGACGGAAAGCCGTCTCCACCGCATTGCGAGTCTCTTCGACCAGCGCCTGAACGGACGCTTCGGTCACAATTCCCTTAAGCAGCAGCTCCATAAAATACCGATTCGCCGCCGCAAAGGTGAACAAGTCGGTAAACAGCTTCTCCGAGGCCTTCACCATATCTTCAACCGATCCCGCATCCTTGCGGTAGCCCTGCCCGATCGCCTCCAGCAGCTGCTCTCTGCCGGTTAACAAAATTTCGGAGGCAATGGCCTCTTTGCTCTTGAAATGCCAGTAAAACGTTCCTTGAGCAACTCCAGCCTCTCGAACAATATCGGAAATTTTGGTCTGATGATACCCCTGGGTCGCGAATCGTTCCATCGCTATACGGATAATTTGGTCTCGGCGCTCTTCTCCGGGCTCCAAACCGTTGATTTTGGCCATGATTGCAAACCTCCCGATTGATTAGTCAGTCAGTTAATGTATATCCTATGGGATAACTCGGTTTTTGTCAATATAGTTTTAAACACCGGGTTACAAGCATAGAGTTGAAGTGGGAGACCATTCTGAGCATAATAGAGGATAGTCTTGTTCGAAAGGACAGACATCGTCATAGCAGGACAGGCCCTTATGGCTGTCATCTGCATCTCAAGGAGGAAGAGAATTGGACTTTATATCATCCATTATTATGGGCATCATCGAAGGTTTGACTGAGTTTTTGCCCGTGTCCTCTACCGGACACATGATTCTGACAGCTCACCTGCTGGGTCTATCAGAGGACAACGAGTCAGTCAAAACGTTTGAGGTGGTTGTGCAGCTTGGTGCTGTACTGGCTGTTGTTGTATTGTACTGGAACAAATTCATTGATATGTTTCGCTTCACCGGAGGCAAAAGGCCGTATTCCCGCCGTCTCAATCTGGGCCATATCATTCTGGCGATGGTTCCTGCTGTCGTCATCGGACTTGTGTTCCGGGACTGGATTAAAGCTCACTTGTTTGGTCCGCAAACCGTACTGTACAGCCTTGTGATCGGTGGTCTACTGATGATCGCAGCTGAGCGTTGGAGCCGTAAAAGCTCACGTATTACCACACATGATGTTGATGATATTACCTACAAGCAGGCATTTGCTGTAGGCATGTTTCAGATTTTGGCGTTGTGGCCGGGCTTTTCTCGTTCCGGTTCCACAATCTCCGGCGGCCTGTTTGCCGGAATCAGCCGGGTAGCTGCGGCAGAGTTCACCTTCCTCGTGTCCGTTCCAATTATGATTGGTGCTACGGGATACGATATGTACAAAAGCATTGATCATCTGAACAGCGATGATTTTCTCATCTTTGCGATTGGATTTATCGCCGCATTCATCGTGGCCATGCTGGCAATTAAGACATTCTTGTCTATTCTGAAAAGATTGAGCCTGACTGTCTTCGCTGTATACCGCTTTGTACTGGCAGCAGTATTCTTCGTGATTCTGATGATGTAATTTATATGAATGGAACAAAAACGGGGTTACACATCTCCATTCTTATCCAACATCAAACCGATCAGCTGCTCTAACAGAAATGGCGGCCCTGTCTTCCTCCGGAAGCAGGGCCGCCATTTGGCTATAATTTAATATGTACAATGTAAGCCTGGCATTACTTAGGCATGTTCAGGTAATCCGATATTATTCCCAACGATCTGCCTGTATGCTTCGCTGTCTTTTTCGTTCCTTCAGTCTCCCCAACCAACGATACCTATTCAGCTTCTGTTCATTTAACAACTGCTTTACACCAATCATCAGCAAATGATACCTTCGATCATTATTATGGCTCAATTGATGCATCTCTTCCAAAATCTCTCTGCTCATTCGGCTCTTGTTCACTCCAATATTCAGTTTGTTCTATTAGTATACAGAACGACACTGAACAAATTCTAAACAAGACCCTGATTATGATCCGTACAGCTGCTGTGCAGTCTCTATAAACAAACGGGAAGCTGGGGAAGCCTCCATCAGCGAAGGTACAGCAATCTCGATACAGCGATATGCCTTTGGCTCTGTAGGCAGCGCTTTTACACCCGAAGGAAGCCAAGACAGCGAAATGGCAGGCAGAATGGCTGTTCCAAGTCCCTGTTCAATCAGGTTAAGACAGGTATTGATGTTATGCACGATAAAGCCGATATTCAGCTCCGCTTCTGCACGTTCAAACAGATCTACAATCGGCACTTCATAACCGCCATTACAGATAATCATCGATTGTCCACTCAGTTTTCTCACATGTAACATTTCCTCATTAGCAAATATCTCATCCTCTCGAAACACCGCCAGCATCTCTTCGTTGTATAACGGCATCGTTTCATAGTTCATATCCGCAGCTTCCTTGTCGGTAGCGATGATTAAAGCGACATCAATAGCACGTGAATGCAGCCATTCCTGTATCTCCATAATATTGCCTTCATGCAGTTCAAATTCGATATTCGGATACCTGTCTCGGATTGAGCGAATAATTCTGGGCAGCAGATGTGCAGATGACATGGGGAAAGAGCCAATGCGGATCGTGCCAATCTCCAGGCCCTTCTCGGCAGCTACCACCTGATGCACCTTATCGTACTGCTGTAAAATCTGTCGGAAGATGACCAGAATTCGCTGCCCTATATCCGTCAACATAATACCATTGCGCCGATCTCGTATGATCAGCGTAACGCCTAAATCATTTTCCAAGGAGGAGATGGACCGGCTGACTGCAGGCTGTGTCATGTTCATCTCCTGTCCTGCGCGTGTGAAGCTTCCTGTCTCGGCGACTTTAACAAACAGCTGTAATTGTGAATTGTTCATAACTATTTTGGTATGCTCCTCATAATTAACATGCATTTCAATTATCCCGCTGGTTATTGTATCATGGAGAACACGGAGCGAGCAACGAGAGACCTCTTGGGCGCTGTTCTTATCCGAATTCACATGAAGTATGGTATAGATTGAGCGATCATGCGGTTGCAGCAGTCTTTGCTATGTATCTTTAAAGGAGACGTTTGACCTATGGCTTTATCACGTGCAAAAGCAGGCTGGATTCTGGTTTTCCTGGTTCTTATGTGGGGAGTAAACTGGCCCTTGACCAAATATGCATTAAACTTTACCCCCCCTCTTCTTTTTGCAGGCATGCGTCTGCTGATTGGAGGGCTCGTCCTAGGACTCTATGCTCTTCCACGTTACAAAACACTTCAGCTTCGGAAAACCTGGCATATTTATGCGATCTCTGCGGTATTTAACATCATTTTTTTCTACGGATTCCAGACAGTCGGCCTGACAAAGGTACCCGCAGGATTATTCTCCTCCATCGTTTTCCTGCAGCCTGTACTGCTCGGGATCGGGGCTTGGCTGTGGTTGGGAGAAACAATGTATGGGATGAAAATCACCGGGCTCGTCCTGTACAGCTGTGATCAGTCTCGGCGGTATGACTGGCCAGATATCCCCTGAGGGAGTAATACTTGGGTTGTTTAGTGCTTTAAGCTGGGCTGCGGGTACCATATACATGAAAAAGAACTCTACCAAAGTAGATGGACTCTGGATGACGGCGATTCCGATTCTGGTTGGCGGGATTGTACTCACTGCGGCAGGGACAGCATCTGAAAGTTGGGGAAATGTGCAGTGGGGCCTTTCTTTTATAACGGATATGCTGTTTATTTCGGTATTTGTCATTGCCTTAGGCTGGCTTGCATTCTTCAAACTCGTCAGTAACGGAGAAGCCAGCAAAGTAGGGTCCTTTACCTTTCTAATTCCGCTGATTGCACTGCTCTGCAGTGTTTTATTCCTTGGAGAGTCGGTGACGGTCAATTTGGTTGCCGGACTGATTATGATAATTGCCAGTATTCTGCTTGTAAATCTCAAGCCCAAAGGAAATAAAATGGTTAATATGTAAGTTCATTGTCAAACTGTGAGTCCAATGAAGTCACATAATTCAAAAACCCCTGCTTGGTCGTAAGACAGGCAGGGGTTTCGTCATGAATCCATCTTCATCACATCAATATTCGATTACACTTTAGATTCAAGCGTCTCCAGGTACTCCGAGATCTGTGTAGGGGTTTTTGCCCATTTGCTGTGCAGGTGTGCAAGCTTCTTGCCATTTTGGAATACAAGCAGGCTTGGAATTCCGCGTACACCATTCTCTTCCGCAAACGGCTGGAACTGTTCTGCATCGAGGGCATAAAAGGATTTGTCTGTATGTTTATTCATAACATCACCGATAAAGCGATCCAGGTTTTTGCAGTCCGGGCACCAGGTTGTATCAAATTTGATCACGGTTAAACCGTCTGAGTTAATCAGGTCGAGGTATTGCTGTTCACTTTGAATTCTTTCCATATGAGTTCTCTCCTTATATCATTCTAGTTCATGTTTACCTATTGTATGCAGCAGTCTAACTTGGTCCACGTTACTCTTCCTGCCGCCTGTCTTTATTGTACTTTAAAAAGTTACATTTGGAAACAGGCAGCGAATCGATCAGCGATGCTGTGTGTATCGGTTAGCCGGAGTATGCTCACGAATGACCTGAACCTCGGCTGCGGTGAGTGGTGGCGACGAAGCTGCGGCAATGTTGTGCAGCAGCTGCGCTCTGGAGCTGGCTCCAGGTACGACAGCAGCTGCAGCCGGGTGAGCCAGTGCATAACGGATAGCTGTCTGCGCCATGCTGCGGTCATCTGTAACGAGCCGAGCCATCCCTTGGCGAATATGGTGCAGCTGATTGGGCGTGTAATCCAGGTAACCTTTATTCGCCTTCTCTGTTCCCGAATCAGCCAGCACACCGCTGGCAACTGGACCACGGGCGATGACACTGATCTCTTTTTCCTCAAGCAAAGGCAGCACTTCCTCTTCGGCTCTGCGATCCACTACGCTGTACTGGTTCATCACGCTGACAATCGATGACTTCTCTACATATTCCCGAATGACATTCGGACGGATCGAAGAAATGCCATAATACCGAATGAGTCCTTCCTGCTTTAATTCCTCAAAGGCTTCAATGGTCTCATCGATTGGATCATCAAGTGTGCCGCCATGCAGCTGATACAAATCAATATAATCAGTCTGCAGACGCTGGAGACTTTCATGCACAGCCTGTTTGATATAGGCTTTAGACGGGTCCCATGACCAGCCTTCTTTACCGGGAATCCGGCGATTGCCCACTTTCGTAGCAAGAATAACCTGGTCCCGGCGGCCTTTAATCGCTTGTCCCACAATCTCTTCGTTTCGCCCAGCATCGTACAGGTCCGCTGTATCCAGCAGATTGACACCATGGTCCAAAGCTTCGTGAATCAATTTCACCGCAGAGTTCAGTTCCGTTCCGAGCGACATACAGCCCAGTCCGATCTCCCCCACCATTAAATCGGATGTGCCCAAACGATTTCTTTTCATGGTTGTGTCCAAACGACCATTTTCCATAAGTGCATCTCCCTCCATACGTTCTGCAAGTATTCATTGTATCATTCTTCCTGGTAAAAATCGCATTCTCAGCGCAGTATCTAACCCGGCAGCCTGCAAAACAAAAACCCGGAACCATCGTCCCAGGTTTGATCCACAGTTATACATAGCCGCGATCGTATATCACGCCGCTGCCTTAATTTTTCCACTCTCTGCTGTTAACCTCTACTCGCGGTCTGGCGCTCTGAGCGGATGATCCATTCTTTTTCACCATATTGGATACCGTGCTGATCACTTTATCTCGGGCCTGCTTATTCCTCATCAAATACGTCACACCAGCTCCTAGGGCTGTCATAAGCAATTTCCGTTTTGACATGCAGCTCTCCTCCTTAGGGTTTAATGTACGTTGTGTCTTGTTTGAGTTTTACCCGATCCAGCGCAAACGAAACGATACCAAGGCCTGCCTTTGAAAAAATAAATCTCTCTCTCACAGGTACACCCCTGATGCTTCGGTTTAACCGTACAAAAAAGATGATCCACCGAATGAAGAATGGTTCGGTGATCATCTTTGCTTGGTTATTGTGCTCCGTTACGCGAGCCTGTATGAGCTGTTCTTTGATTCAGTCGGATGGTCGAGCTGCATGGCTCATCTCTTCATGTTTGTAAGTTGAGCCATCGGCGGTCAGATAAAAATGACCGATCGGGTGAAGCTCTTCGTTCAACTCATAGACAAGCGGAATGCCTGTCGGGATGTTGAGCGCCATCACGTCTGCTTCGGACATTTGGTCCAGATGCATGACAAGGGAACGGAGCGTATTGCCATGCGCGGAGATCAGCACTCTTTTTCCCGCCGAAACCATCGGTTTGATCTCTGCCTCCCAGTACTCCAGTACCCGCTTGGACGTATCCATTAAATTCTCAGTACGCGGGATCGTGCAGCCAAGTCGCTTATACTTGTCCAAATCCTGCACATATCTATCATCATTCTCATCCAGAGCCGGAGGTGATACGTTAATCGAACGCCGCCATTCATGGACTTGGTCTTCTCCATATTTCAAGGCAGTTTGCTGTTTGTTCAATCCCTGCAGCGCTCCATAGTGGCGCTCATTCAGCTTCCACGTCTTCTCAATCGGAATCCACATCAAGTCCATCTCATCCAGCGCAATATCCAATGTACGGATGGAACGTTTCAGTACCGAGGCGTAAGCACAGTCAAAATCAAACCCCTGCTCTTTCAGAATTTTCCCCGCCTTACGCGCTTCCCCGTAACCATCCTCAGTCAGATCCACGTCAGTCCATCCGGTAAAGCGGTTTTCCACGTTCCACATGCTCTGTCCATGGCGAATCAATACTATTCTGTACATCACGTGCCCCTCCTTCCTTGGATACATCAACCACAGATCCAGCAAACTTATACAGCAGCCGTATTAGTATCTGCTAACCCCAGGTACAGCTTCTTTCGAAAAAATACATGACGTGAATGGTTAAACCCGTGAAATAGAATTAATAATAAGGTGCCATCATCAGGTAAACGACTACCCCTGTGGAGCTGACATACAGCCAGATCGGCATGGTCCAGCGTGCAATTTTACGGTGTTTTTGAAGCTGGTTCGTCCAGCCCCATACCAAGGTAAACAGCGCCAGCGGTACAATCAGCGCAGCCAGAATACTGTGCGTGATCAAAATAAAGAAGTAGATGGAACGAACGATTCCTTCGCCGCCAAATTTGGACGTTTCCGGGGAAAGATAGTGGAACGTCAGATACGTCACCAGAAACAGCAGCGTCGTTGAAAATGCCGCTAAAATAAAGCGCTTGTGCAGCTTGACGTTACGTTTGATGATCGCGATCAGTGCCGCAAGCAAAAAGATAAAGGTAAAGCTGTTAAATACGGCGTTAAAGCGCGGCAGCACAGTAATGTCAAATGTGACGTCGCCTTTATAACCGATCGATGGTGCAAAAAACAGTAACAGGATGATAACGTTAGCAAGAATGGAGATGGTAATAATGATACCTGCGAAATTTTTATTACTGGTCGGGGTCGTCTGATTGGATGACATGTCCAGATCCCCTCTTTCCTTTTTAGCCAATGCAAAATCCTCCTCATATCCTAACTTTCTGTGTTCTATATCATTATATCTCGGCGAATCAGGGCTGTTAAGTGACAACACTCTGAACAAAAAATGCGGCCTTTACGTATAAATGCCCGTTGAAGGCCGTTTTCATCCCTTTTTGCCCGAGTACTATTTTACCCAAGTCGGCAGATGTGTTATAATTAATGCACTTAATCACATACGCGTCGACTACGGAGGAGCCTGTCACCAAGGGCCCCTCTTTGTCTTTTTTAGGCATGGAACGGTAACTTGTTATCGTTGTTCCATGCCTTTTGTCTGTTGCAGACCGGCTGGGACGGGTTGTTTTCCCTTGGAAAGGATATTCTAAGTATGCCGCGATCAGAGAGGAGAAACCGACTGTGGAATTTGTACTCGTTCTTGCCCTTATCTTAATCTTCACCAAACTTGCAGGTGACCTGTCCGTTCGATTAGGCCAGCCATCGGTGCTGGGAAAACTTATTGTAGGTGTTATTCTTGGACCTGCCCTGCTTGGCTGGGTGGAGAAAAGTGATTTTGTGCATTACATGGCCGAGATCGGCGTACTGCTGCTTATGTTCATTGCAGGTCTGGAAACCGACCTGGAGCAGTTGAAAAAAAACTGGAAGTCCGCTTTCGCTGTGGCAGTGGGCGGAGTTATTTTACCTTTTATCGGGGGATATGGATCGGCAATAGCCTTTGGGATGTCACAGACTCATGCGCTGTTCTTTGGTCTGTTGTTCTGTGCCACGTCCGTAAGTATCTCCGTACAGACATTGAAGGATATGAACCAGCTCAGTTCTCGTGAAGGTACAACCATTCTGGGAGCTGCCGTAGTTGATGATGTACTCGTCGTTGTACTTCTCGCCGTTATGATGAGTGTACTTGGAACGGGGGGCGGAGATGTGTCCATTGCCTGGCTGATCAGTAAAAAGCTGCTGTTCTTCGTTATCATCACTGCAGCAGGCTGGCTGCTCGTGCCGCGTATTATGAAATGGATGGCCCCGCTGCGCGTTACGGAAACTGTCATTACGGCAGGACTAATTATCTGCTTTGGCTTCTCTTATTTTGCAGAATGGATGGGCGTTGCCGGTATTATCGGTGCATTTGCAGCAGGTATTGCTGTATCTCAAACCGGCTTCAAACATGAGGTGGAGCAAAAGGTGGAACCTATCGCATACAGTGTATTTGTCCCCGTTTTCTTCGTCAGCATTGGACTAAATGTAACTTTTGAGGGTGTGGGCTCTCAGATTGGCCTGATCATCGTCATCAGCATTGTAGCCATTTTGACCAAAATTCTTGGCGGAGGTATCGGTGCCCGATTAACCGGTTTTGACCGTTCTTCTTCGATTGCCATCGGGGCAGGCATGATTTCCAGAGGCGAAGTTGCTCTCATTATTGCCTCCACTGGACTTGCGTCAGGTCTGCTTGATGCTGAATATTTCACCAGCGTGGTTATTATGGTTATTGTCACCACTCTAGTCACCCCACCGCTGCTTAAGATCACGTTTGCCCGTAAAAAGGGAGACCGTCGTGTGGAGCGCGGGATCGAAGAGTCTCATCAGGATGGGTAAATCCTCAGCATGGAACAGATCAGTTTGCAGCGAACATGATAAAAGTAGATGCAGGTAATAGTTAACATTTCAGTGATGAGAGTTACACATGTTGTGTAGTGCGTTACTTCTGTAAATCGAGTATGATAGTTATAAAGTGATCGTAATTTCTTTAGTCACTTGTGACACGAAAGAATGTCGGTCGTGGAGTACACGCCGCTTTGTCCATTTTCCAGCTCTCCCCTGTGGAGGCTGAATGGGGCAGAGCGGCTTTTTGCTTTTAAATTTATGGGGGTGGTCATTGGATGAGCAAGATGAGTTATGATTTTGATGAGGCGTATGGGAGTTGAATGGCAGCACTGATTGCCAAAGAAACAAACCCACGGGTACGGTCCCGCATCGAACATGGACTTGAACATGGAACGTTGGAATTTCTACGTTCTGTCTGGTTTCCTGTAATGAAAAACTTTAACCATCTTTACCCTGAATGGGAGGTTCGGGACTTTCACAACGGTTATCGCTATCTGGACCTAGCCTATTTACCAGGTAATGGCGTGAAGGGGGGCATCGAAATTCAAGGCTATGGGCCTCACGCCCGTGATCTCGATGTGAGGCGTTTCAAGGATTTGTGCTGGCGCCATTGTCTTTTAACGCTGGAAGACTGGACTTTTCTACCAATTGCCTATCTCTCCATCAAAGACGAACCGAAACAGTGTCAGCAGCTGGTGCTGGCTTTCATAGGTAAATTCGTGTCTTCAGATGTACCTCCGTCCCTGAACTGGTTGGATGCTGAAGCAGTCCGATACGCAAGACGTATAGTCCGCCCTTTTACACCTTCAGAGCTGGCAGCACATCTGCGAGTTTCTAACGTTCACACCCGAAAAATTCTCCGCAATCTGCTGGACCAACAGATCGTATATGCTGCGAGCGGTAATAAAAGGTATCGGACTTACGCTTTACGATCATAAGAGAAAAGTGCATGGATGCAGTTGTCTACAGAAGTGCCTATAGTAATTCTTTCTAACGATTTCCAGAGACGCTATTTGGATCATTGGTTGAATTAACTTTAGTTCACTTACGATTTTGGCCCTTGGTCCAGCTTTAGCTTAGGTTAGATTGAAGAAATCATTCGACTCAGCTTAATCTAGTCTTAAATCGATTTGAGGTCCACTTAGCTTGGCTTAGGTAATTGTGGAGTTAAGTTGGAGTTGGCATTGGCTATTTTTAAAAAAATAGACAGTAAAAAAGACCACTTTACGCACAAGAGGTCTTCTATCCTGAGTTATAATTTGCATCCCTTACTGATGCCGGATGCGGCGACTGGGAACCGGAAATCTTTTAGCGAAGTGAACATAATCTGTCCACCCTGCACAGATTATCCAACCTACGTTAATACACCTACATAGAAACCAATCGAAATAAACACGACACACCAGGCAAAGGCACCAATACTTGAAACAATTACGTATCTGCCCATCCCCATGCGGCTCATGCCAGAGAAACAGCACATCAGATTACGAACACCTGGGATGAAGTAACCGATAATAACAGACCAGGATCCATACTTGAGAAACCAGGTCTCTACCCTACTGAATCGCTTGGCATTGATCCCTATCCATTTGCCATACTTATCAAACAAGGGCCTGCCTGCTTTTCTGCCAATGGTATAACTCAGTATGCCTCCAGTAAACGCCCCGCCAAAGCAAACAGCAATGGATACACAATAATTCAGAACCGAGATGGAGGCGAGATAACCCACGAAGGTCATCAGCACCTCATCCGGTATCGGCAGTCCAATGACGCCAAGAGCGAGTAATCCATATATTGCAAAATACCCATATTGACTAATAATTTCTTTAGCAAATTCCATACTCGACTCGCTCCTTATTTCGGTTCCACAATATCCTTCTCATGAGAGGGCAGCAGCTGCTTCAGTGTAGGGAAACGGATTTGGCTGACCATAAGACCTGATAATACAACAATAACGAGGTATGCTACTCCCTGAGTAAAATAAGGACTCCACAGAGCGAAGAAGGACATCAGCCCACCTGCGAAGGTAATCGGCATTCCGACAAAACCACTAACGGGTGTTTTCTGACAGTTATACCGTGCAAGACGAAGTGCTCCGCACACGGGGAACAATGCTGTCAACGCCATACCCAGGAAACCGACTTCGGTCATTGAGTTAAGGTATAAAATCAGCACAGGAGCTGTCCCGAAAGAAACGACATCGGCCAGTGAATCAAGTGCCTTGCCAAATTCCCCTTCGCAATGAAGCTTGCGCGCTGCATATCCATCGAATAGATCAAAGAACATCGCTACCCAGATCATCGTCACAGCCAAGGCGAACTCCCCATGAATCGCCATAATGACTGCAAGCATCCCCGAACTTAAATTACCCAAGGTTAAAATGGATGGTAAAGACTTCATAAGATTTAACTTCCTTTCATACTAGGCTTTAGGAAATGTAATATAAAAACGTACGCCATCCGGTGTATTCTCCACACCATAACCACACCCGTGCAGATCCAGAATCTGCTTCGCAATGGCCAGGCCCAGCCCGGTCCCTCCCATTTTGCGATTGCGCGAACGTTCTACACGGTAGAACCTCTCCCATATATACTGACGTTCTTCTTCCGCAATATGTTCACCTTTATTTTCAATCGTAACGTGGACAGATCCTTCATGTCTGCTAATCTCAATCATTATATCGGTTTGCGGAACCGCGTGACGTATAGCATTCATCATAATATTATAAAATACCTGCTCCAGCTTGCTTCGGTCGCCTTCAACGGTCTGCTCCGTTGTGGAAACAAGCACAACTTCAAGTCCTTTACCTTTCAGCTGAGGTCCGAGACGCCCGGTAATATCTTCAATCATATCTGCCAGGGCAATCGCTCCTGTATTCAGCTGAATCGCAGCAGATTCAAGTCTCACCAGATCCAGCATCTCTTCAACCATCGTCTCCATCTTGACAGCTTCGTCTACAATGACTTCAATGTAGCGTTCTCGCTTGTTTTCACTTACGCCGTCTTTCAGCCCTTCCGAATATCCCTTAATAATGCTGATAGGCGTCTTGAGTTCATGAGAGGCATCGGCAAAAAACTTACGCTGACGCTGTTCAATCTGCTGCTTCATTTCCATATCGGTACGCATCTGTTCATTGGCCTGTCTAAGTTCCTCCAATGTTTGACCAAGTGTACCTGATAATGCATTCAGACTATCGGAAAGGCTGCCAATCTCATCCTTGCGCCGGATCGGTGATTTCACCGTGAAATCCAGCGTGGACATCTTCTTGGCCACATGATTCAGAGCAAGAAGCGGCTTTGTAATAATTCGAGACAGCAGCAGCGCAAGCAGCAGAATCAAAACAAAAGCACCAATGCCGAAGTATCCATAAAATAAACGAGTCGCTTCATTCGCTTCCCGCATCTCCTGAAGTGAGGTGAGAGAAAAAATCAACTGCTGCTCTGAACCGGCACGATGCACCGGAGCAATCGTAATCACATTGCGGACACCGCTCCAGCCGTCCGTCCATTCCTCATTAATCATGTTACCGTTAGACAGCGTCTGCTGATCTTCCGATGACAATGGGAACCGGCTTTCGAGAGCCTGCACAAGCAGTCCTTGCCGCTGACTCCAGGTCGCGAGGTCAGGCAGCACAACCTCTGTTAATACCCCGGTCCATTCCTGAACCGGCAGCAGTGATTCCTGAAAGGTCTCCGTTCCCCATGCGGCAGAAGCCGCATCCTGAATTTTGAATGGGTATACCATCGGTTCAGGTTGATCCAGATTGCCGGATGGCCCCTTTACGGTGAGTTTTTGCCCAAACTTCAGATGAGACCTGATCCAGCCTGCGTTCTCACTATTAATGAACAGAGATAGGGAAACCTTCACACGCTTGCCGTCTTCCTGAAGAAGTGTAATGTGAAAGGGATCATCTACCAGTTTGCCTGTATTCGTCAAAATAACGAGATGGGACTGATTCTGGCGCATGAACCTGCCTGTTTCTTTGGCAAGCTGCAGATCATTCCAGTGGCTCGCGGAATACTGCTGTTCAAACTTGGACAGTTTCTTTTTCATACTTGTGATCTTCTGATGCTGGTAAAAATCGGGGAACCAGATCAGCTGGGCAAGTACCGTTGTTCCGTACAGCAGGAGCAGGAACCCGGCCATGACCAGAAACAGCTTCATCGTTACGCCGTTTCTTCTCATGCCTCCGCCTCAAAACGATATCCTGTACCAATCACGGTCCGAATGCACTTGGCTTCATCCCCCAATTTGCTGCGGAGTTTCTTGATATGTGTGTCCACCACTCGGGAATCACCTTCAAAGTCAAATCCCCATACCCGATTCAATATCGCTTCCCGCGATAGGACAATACCTGCATTCCGAGCGAGATAGAGAAGCAGCTCATATTCCTTTGGTGCAAGCTCCACCTCGGCCCCGTCTCTCTCTATACGTTTGGCCCAAGGATCAAGAGTGACCCCGCCAAAGCGGATCGCCCCCTGCTCACGTCCTACCGCGCCTTCCACACGTTTCATCAATGTCTCCGCCCGCGCGACGAGAACCCGGGGACTGAACGGTTTGGTAACATAATCATCTACACCTAATTGAAAACCGTGGATTTTGTCATCATCCTCGGACTTTGCGGTGAGCATGATAATAGGTACGGCAGAAGTAGAGCGAATATGACCGCATAATGTCCAGCCATCCATTTCAGGCATTAATACATCCAGTATGACTAGATCCACCTGATGCAGCGCCAGCTGTTCCAGCGCCTGTACTCCATCCTCAGCTTCAATCACATGCCATTGTTCTTTTATAAAATAATCGGCCACAATCTCGCGAATGCGGCTTTCGTCTTCTACCAGAAGCACGGTTCTGATCATGACCGACTCTCCTTCTCGATTACTAAAGTTAACATACCTGCTTCATGTGTCGTTCATGTGTCCAGATGCATCCATATAAATCCAGATCCATTCAGAGATCTGCTTCACCATATATACGATTAATATATACCAAAAGTTACTATTTTTTATCAAAATGAGCATAAAAAAAGAAGCAGCCAACAGGCAGTACACTGTTTGTTGACCGCTCCTAAGATGAAATTCCGGATATGCTTATTAAAAGCATACGCTGCGCTGCAGGCCGTCCTGTGAAGAACAGGCTCATTGTGAACGATGATTAACGTTGGTGCTCCAAACGATGTGCAGCATGCAGTGTAGGACCAACAAAGCGGTTCAACGGGAACCCGCCAGCAATCGCTTTGGTAATAAACGCTTTTCCTTCACGTACAGCCTCTTTCACCGATAGGCCACGAGCCAAACCTGCCGTAATCGCAGCGGAGGTTGTGCATCCTGCACCATGTGTATACCCGGAGCCGACAACATCAGCCTCAAACCATTCAACGTTTGTTCCGTCATAGAGCAAGTCCATCGCTTTACCCGGGTTAATTACACCGCGGTCTTTGATCAGAACATGCTTGGCACCATGAGCATGAATGGCAGCTGCGGCGGCTTCCATCTGCTCTTTGGAACGAATCGGACCGCTCTTCGCCAGTTGGGAAGCTTCAAACAGATTTGGTGTGACGAGGTCTGCCCCCGGCAGTAAAAACTCGATCATCGCTTCTGTATTTTCCGGCTGCAGCACTTCATCCGTGCCTTTGCAGACCATAACCGGATCGATAACGATCTGCGGGAGACCGCTGCGGCGAATATGTTTGGCGACAAGCTCAATAATATCTACAGAACCAAGCATGCCTGTCTTCATGGCGTCAAAGCCAATGCCGTCCAGAACAGTACGAAGCTGAGCTTCGACCACATTCAACTCTACAGGGAAGACCTGGTGATCCCATGTTTCAGGTTCCATCGCAACAACCGTTGTTAATACGGTCATTCCGTATACACCCAGCTCCTGGAATGTTTTTAAATCCGCTTGAATACCAGCACCGCCGCTCGTATCTGAACCTGCGATGGTCAACGTTTTAGGAATCGTCATGGTCGTTCTAATCTCCTTCGTGTTTCAGTTGACACTATCCTATCCCTTGTACGTGCGGATGTCAATGGCATGTCAAGCCATGCAGCGCGTGGTTTTCAGAAGGAAAAGAAGTTATGTCTTAATTCACATCTTTGGTATCCAGCCGTACCATGGAAAGTGCAGCAATCCATAATCCTATCGCTCCTAAGGTCAACGGAATAACGATGATATCGTTGAGCGACATTGTAGGGCCGCCGAAACCGGAGCACACAATGAAAACAAGGAGAACCGAAGCAACCATTGTAGTTGTTACCGAATGCTTGCGCATACCGAAGAATAGGGGAATCAGAGCCATCGCAGCTGCAGAGAGTGAACTGATCGTGTATTTAAGCACCAGCTGCCCCAACGCTGCCGACCCCAGCGGCTCGGTAATAAAGCCATAATATTGATTCGCAGCCAGCAGAAGAGTCCCCATCAGAATATCTGTAAACATAATCATTGCGAAAGTAAATATAAATACCAGTATTAACTTTGCAGCGATAATTTTATGCCGCTTGATCGGATAGGTGAACATGACATTCATCGTTTTGTCCCGGTACTCACTAATGATTAATTTGGATATCAGGGAACCTGCGAATATGATAAATACCGCTCGGGCAATGGTATCAATCAGGATGAAGGCGTCATGGTAATTCGCCAGGACGTAATCTGCAGCCCCTCGTTCTGTAATGCCAATCAGGATAATGAATAGAAGAATGCTGATATTGGCGATACCCACACCCACAAAATTACGGGCAAAGCGGTGCTTGCGCCATTCCAGACGGATAAGTTTAAGCAGCGTCATCATCCCCTTTCATCAGACTCATAAAGTGCTCTTCCAGAGAATGCGATCGTTTGGATATCGACTCTACCGCAACACCGTGCTGGACCAACTTACTGTTGAGATCGGATGGGATAAGACCCGGATCATAAATACGCAGCGTCTGCTCATCTAACAGTTTGTAATTGTCCAGATGAAGCAAATGTTCTACTACGTAGGCAGCTTTGCGGGGATCCGCAGCCTGTACTTCAATGTAATCGGTGTGATTGCCGCGAATGCTTTCCATGGATACTTCCTCTACGAGCCTTCCATGACGGATGACGCCAATCGTGTCCGCAACCTGCTCCACTTCACCGAGTATGTGACTGGAGATGAGCATGGTAATACGATATTCTGTGCTTAACCTTTTGAAGAGTTCACGCATCTCTTTGATACCGACCGGGTCCAGCCCGTTGATCGGTTCATCCAGAATTAACAACTCGGGAGTCGTTATAAGTGCACGAGCCAGCCCAAGCCGCTGCTTCATACCGAGAGAGAAGTCCTTCACAGGTTTACTGCCCGCATCCTTCAAACCGACCATCTCCATATGTTTGCCAATCATTTGTTTGTTCGGGAAACCCATATACTCACAATGAAGGTCCAGATTCTCCCTAGCAGACAGTTTGTCATAGAAAAAGGGATACTCGATTATGCTGCCCATGCGTTTCAACAGTTCATATGAATTCGGGTTCAGCTTTTCGCCAAAAAGTTCGATCTCACCCGCTGTAGGTTTAACGAGATTGGTTAACATCTTCATTAATGTTGTTTTCCCTGCTCCGTTGGGGCCCAGAAATCCATAAATCTCGCCTTGTTTAATATTCATATGAACGCCGGATACAACCTCTGTCCCTTCGTACACCTTCGTTAGATTGATGGTCCGTGCAATATAACTCATCTGGCCATTCTCCTTTACGTCCCCTGCTCGGGTTCTTATATCTGTATTGTAAAGAAAAAAGTCTGCTTTTTTATTAATCAAATCTTACAAAAACCTTAAGTTGATACCCCACTAATTTACAAAGACACTTCGATGGCAGAATAATCGCCCCACATTGTATCTCCAGATTTTTTTTGATTCCCTCTAGAAAGGGAGAAATCAGGTGATAAGCATATGCTTCCGATGCTGATTTCTTTCAGAAAACTTTTCAGTGAACGCTCCGCTTTTCCAAGTTTTTCTGCTCGACATTTAACGTCCTACATCCCCTCTAACGTAAAGGAAAATACGGTACGCTGATGCGGCACGCTGTGCAGGTCAATACGTCCGCCCATTCGTTCTACCAGCCGCTTCGTGATTGTCAAGCCCAAGCCGCTGCCCTGATACATCCGATTACGGGAATCCTCCAGCGTATACATTCGCTCAAAGACACGGCTGTGCTCTTTTTCGGGAATGCCTTTCCCCCGATCCCATACTTGAATTGTAACCGGCCCCTCTTTACGGTTTAGTATCGATATTCCCAGCACTTTCCCGTCGGCTCCATATTTCATGGCATTCGTAATTAGGTTATCCATCACCCGATCCAACGCTTCTTCGTTCCCCCTTACAAATACGTCCTGTTCAGGGATGTCCAGTTCGACATGCAGTCCCAGCTTCGTAAGCAATTCATAAAACGATAACATTTTCACCCGGCACAGTTCGCTGATGTTCACACGACTTACTTCCAGCTCACGGTCTCCGGATTCAAGCTTGGCGAGGTCAAAAAAGGAATGAATTAACCGCAGCACTTCCTGTGCCTTATCTTGTATTTTCTCCGTCATGACTCTCCGTTCTTCATCCGTCAGGGATGAGCTGTGCTGCAGCGTTTCACTATAGCCGAGTACAACCGTAAGCGGGGTCTTCAGATCATGTGAAATGTTGGAGAGCATATTACGCATCTCTTTCTCTTGGTTAGCATAATCAGCCTTAGCCAGATGGGCATGCTCAAGCAGTCGGTTCATGTCATTTAACAACCTGCTTATCTGCGCGTCGCTATCAAACACCAGCAAACGTTCAAACGTACCCTGCTCCAGAATCCCTGATACTTTGTTATGGATGTAGCTCAGGTGCGTACTGCGTTTACGCAGCCTCAGCCCAAGCAAGGCAGCTATACATACAAGCAGCACTGTAGACAAAGAAAGGAGCCAAAGCATAATGATCATACCTGTTCCGCCTCCAGCTTATATCCGATCCCCCATAATGTCTTGATGTAACGTGGAGCGGAAGGATCAACCTCCAGCTTTTCCCGCAAGCGGCGCATATGTACGTTAATAATATTTTCGTCTCCGTAGTAATGATCATTCCAGACGGATGCATAGATCTGTGCCTTTGTGAACACCTTGCCGGGATGAGTTACAAGCAATTTTAAAATACCGAACTCTTTGGACGTCAGCTTAATTGGCTCCCCTTCGCGTTCTACTTCGTACGTCTCTATATCCACGACAAGTCCGCCGATCGTTATCCGCTGATGAGGTGCAGTTTCTTCGGCGGGCTGGGCTGTATAATTGGCTCTTCGGATCGCTGCTTTGATGCGAGCCGTAAGCTCGATCAGCGAGAACGGTTTACTCAAGTAATCGTCAGCGCCAAAACCGAGACCCAGCGCTTTGTCCACCTCTCCGTCTTTCGCCGAAAGAATAAGTACGGGCACCAAACTGCTGGCGCGAATCGTCTGCAGCACATCCATCCCGCTGCGATGGGGCAGCATCAGATCAAGAATAATCAGATCAAAACAAGGCTTCGTCTCTTTGAACAGCTGCTCTGCCTCCAAACCGTCATAAGCATATGTAAGGTCGAAGCCCTCTTTTTCCAAATAAGGTCCAACCATCTCACTAATCGAGCGGTCGTCTTCAACAAGCAGCAAACGGTGACTTGACATCAACTTCCCTCCGATATAAAAGATTTTCTATGAAGCTGTTCTATAAGACCGTTTTCTTCATTACCTCACAGTTTGCTGAAATTGGCAATGACCTATCAAAAAAACCTGACCAAACAGGCACTTGGGCTTCAAGTGTGCTCGATCAGGTTTGTTTATGATTAATTATTTTGCTTACTCGCTTATGAATATCAATCCAGATTCGTTGGGTGCCTATGCATGCTCACTGCGAATCCAGCACAATCCGATTGTGCCCGCTCCAGCATGAATGCTGACTACCGGAATGAACGGCATAATTTCTGTTTTTAAACGTGGGAGCAGTTCCGAAATCTGCTGTCTGATCGTATGGGCTTCCTCTTGATTGTTTGCATGCATAATGCATACATGTTTGACTTTCTCCACGTCTTTCTTCAGCATCTCAAGCATGCGCTCCTTGGTACGTTTGAAGGTGCGAATTTTCTCGTTAACGACGACTTTGCCCTCTTCAAATCGAAGCAGCAGATGGATTTTGAGCAGTTGGCTGATGATCAGTTGTGTTCCTGTCACACGCCCGCTGCGGTGAAGGTTCTGAAGGCTGGCAGGAATCAGATAAAAAGACATCTGTTCAATCATCTGCTCAATATTGGATTTAATCTCGGCAGCTGAATATCCCTGCTTCTGCCACTCCAGGCCCTGCATAATCATCTCGCGAAGAGGATAGGCTCCTGCCCTCGAATCAATTGCGGTAACCGTCACGCCTGCAATCTCCGCAGCCTGCATTGAGGTGTGGAGCGTTCCGCTAAGTTCCGTGGAGCAGTGTATCGTAATAATCTCATCGTACTGATCCTTAATGGACTCATACAGTTCAATGAATTCGCCAATCGGCGGCTGTGAACTGCTTGCGCGCGAAGAAGCATCCAGCTTCTCGTAGAATATGTCGGACGAGATCTCCTCGGTTTCCCGGTAACATTCCTCGCCAAATACGATGCGCAGCGGCACGATATAGATATGATTTTGCTCCGCAAAAGCGGAATCCAGTGTACTGGTGCTGTCGGTGACCCATGCAATTTTCTTCATGACATCCTTCTCTCTTGCCGGATTGTTCGTGCTGGTAATCATCTACCCATCGTCAGGCACATGCCCGGCGGTTATTTTAAATTTGAATAAACACAATTGTAACCGCTTGCGGTTTTACCTCTTCATTATAAAGGAATTCTTCCCTGCCTGTCTTGTGGCGCATTCATGAACAACCCCTAAGATTCCAGTATTCTCTAAAAAAATGTCTTGCCTGTGAAGGAATATATTGGTATGCTGTTGTCCTTCTCTCTTTTTCGCCTTGACTGAAGTGAACGGGTCCGCCGTTCAATCCACTTATCGGAGGTGTCATATGCTTTATCTTACGCTCGCTTCCAAAGCCTACGCCCGAAACCTGCAATATCGCGGGGCACACATGGTACACAACCTGGCAAGCGCCATGTTTGGTTACATGTATGCTTGTCTCTGGATCGGCATCGGGGCCGATCATCAGCTCGGAGAATACGGGGTACAGGGAATGATCGGTTACATCGCCTTCACGCAATCGTCACTCTGGATCTCGGGTTTCCTGACGAACGGACTGGGCATTCCGCTTAGTGTCAGGACAGGGCAGATTGCGCTGGACCTCATGCGTCCCGTTCATCTGTTCACCCACCTGATGGCACGTGAATGGGGGCAGATCGCCTACCAATTCGTGTACAAAAGCCTGCCGATCTACCTGCTCTACTCTCTCGTTTTTTCCCTAAAATGGCCTTCGGAGGCCGCTGCAATAGGCTGGTCCGCACTTGCACTTGCTGGCGCAGCATACTTATCCATCTGTATGAACTACATCATCGGCGCAACCTCTATGTGGACTACGGAATCGTCCTGGCTTCACTGGGCTAATCATGCTCTGATGAACCTGATGGCCGGTTTCTTCATCCCGCTTGAATGGCTTCCAACATGGCTGGAACAACTGGCCTGGCTGTCTCCTTATCCATTTTTACTCTATGTTCCCACCCGAATTTATCTTGGTTTTGAAGATGGCTCCCTGCTGTGGGGAACCCTGCTTTGGTGTGTGTTCATGACACTGCTCTGTCTTGCCATTACCAAAGTGTTACGTCGTAAAGTGGAGGTGCAGGGCGGATGAAGCCAATTTCCTGGTTCCACTTATATAAAATACTCATTCGAACCAGCATCCGCAGCCGGATGCAGTACAAGTTTAATTTCGTGCTGGGGTCTATTCTCGCCGCACTTATTCAAATCTCCGAGTTTCTGATGGTCGCACTGGTGCTGCACAAGTTTGGCGCAATCCAGGGCTGGTCGCTGCATGAAATCGGTTACCTCTTCGCCATTATGACGTTATCCAAAACGCTGTACCGTACATTCGGTAATGAGGTGCATCATCTGGAGAAATATTTGGTAGGTGGTGAGCTGGATCAACTGCTGACACGACCGATGCCAGTCCTGCTTGCACTGATGCCGCAAAATTTCCGCATTATGATCGGTGAAGTGCTTCAGGGCGGATTCATTCTGTGCTGGTCGCTGGCGGGCATGATGCACAGCGGGCAGATCGGCTGGACGGTCATCCCACTCTCTCTGTTTATTATTGTAACGGGAGCCATTATTCTTTTTTCCATCGGACTCGCTACAGCGACTCTTGGTTTCTGGACGACGCGTATCGAGGAGCTGCAGGTCATTACAGAGGATGCCGCCCGCACCGCGGCTCAATATCCACTCACTCTCTATCCCAAATGGATGTCCAGCCTCCTGCTGACTGCGATTCCCGTTGGATTCGTGAACTACATTCCCTCTCTCTACCTGCTGCGCGGTGAAGGCGGTGTATGGGTGCTGGCCGTCATTGCTACGGTAGCAGTGACATGTTTAGCTGCCAGTTTGCGATTCTGGGCGTTCGGCATGACCAAATACCAAAGTACGGGTAGTTAGAGAAGCTCTATACATTGAACGATTTATTTATACATTAACGGAGGAGGCGAAATACACATGAATATGATTACGGCACGCAACCTGCATAAACAATTCAAAACCCCTGTTGTGCGGGAAGGCCGCTTCTCGGGGGTACGCACCTTGTTTTCACGTCAGTATGTGACCAAAGAAGCGGTGCGTGATATCAGCTTTGATATCCGGCAGGGGGAATTTGTAGGTTACATTGGCCCCAATGGAGCTGGCAAATCCACCACGATCAAAATGCTGACAGGCATTCTTCACCCCACGGGGGGTGAGGTGCTGCTTGGCGGGATGAATCCGCATGAGGAACGGCGCAGGACGGTTCGCCAACTCGGGGTCGTATTTGGACAGCGAAGTCAGCTCTGGTGGGACTTACCGGTGAAGGATTCGTATGATATTTTGGCAGAGATGTACGGCGTGAGTCCGGAGGTCAAAAAGAAACGGCTGTCCCAGTTCGCCGAACTGCTGGATCTTGAATCATTCTGGGCGACTCCGGTTCGCAAGCTTTCCCTCGGGCAGCGCATGCGGGCCGATCTGGCAGCGTCCATGCTGCATGATCCCGAACTGCTTTTTCTTGACGAACCCACGATTGGGCTGGATGTGAATGCGAAGCGGAATATTCGCCAGTTTCTGCGCACATTAAATGAAGAGTTTGGCAAAACCATTCTGCTCACCACCCACGATATGGATGATATCGAACAGCTGTGCAGCCGTGTCATGGTCATTAATCATGGGCAGCTGACGTATGACGGTACAATCTCCTCCCTACGGGATACGATCGGCCTTCCTACCATGATTCGTGTCGCCTTCCGAAAACAGGTTCAGCTGCCGAACACGCTGCCTTCTGCCATTCAGGTTACAAGCATGGACGACCGGGTGCTGACTGCATTGGTGAATCGGAAGGAGTGGCGTACGATGGACATTCTGAAGGAACTGGAGCAGTGGGGAGAGATTGACGATATCGAGATGAAAGAACCGGACTTTGAGGATGTGATTCACAACGTATACTGATTAATCCAATGTCGGCCTATTTTATATTGAATCGGGATACAGGGCTGTTCGAACGCCGTTACAGGAAAGAGGGACATGACGTACTGTAATAGCGGAGGTGAGGGTCATGCTTGTGACCAGACATGTTCTTGCTGCCTCAAGCCCTTATGCTGTGCCTTATTACATTATACGCGGAACGAATCCCGGGCCCGTCATGATGATTACATCTGGAGTTCATGGCAATGAAACAGCGAGCATGGCCGCTGCGCAGAAACTTGCCGATGATTGTGCCGCAGGGCGGCGCGTGATCCATCGCGGAACGTTGATCATTGTGCCGAGAGTGAATCAGCAGGCATATATGAAGAAAATCAGAGGTAAACCCGACCTGAATCGTACCTTTCCCCGCCGCAAATCCGGCAAAGCCAAACATCCATTGGCAGCCGCTGTATTCCAGCTTGCACGCCAGCATCAGCCTGACTGGTGGCTTGATCTGCATGAAGCCAACGGCCTGTCCCAGCTCAGTCCACGCGTCCTCGGACAAACGCTGATCACCAACCCGGGCAGCTCTAGTGTTCCGGTCTGCCGCAGGATAATAGAACGCATGAACCGATCTATTTCGGTTCGCAAGCATCATTTTAATCTGAAGCGGCATGAGCTGCCGGGCTCCGCTCGTACCGCTGCTTCAAGGCTGCTCCAAGCGAAGTCTGTCACCGTTGAAACGTGCTGGAGCCTGAAACGCACGGCGCGCATCAAGTATCAGACAGAGATTGTGCATCACTTTCTGCGTGAAACCGGCATGACATAAGTGAAAAAACAAGAAAACACCTCCACAGCAGCACCCTGATGGTCGACATTCAGGATTCGCTTTGGAGGCGTTTTATTTTTGCGATAAACGCTGTGCTTTTATTTAGGGCGTGTCTTGAAACCCGCTGAAGTGCATCTTTTTCCCCCTTTTCGCACCCTGCTGCGTCACTTTCCCTTGACGTGCCCCGGCACGCCTGCGGTAAACTTCCTGGCATGGAACAAAAATTCGGCAAAATCTGCTCCCTTCAGCGTTTTCAGACACACCCTAGTCTACGAGTTGGACGAGATTATAAATCAACTGTGCAGCTTCTTCTCGGCTCAAGGAGCGTTTGGGCATAAACTTGTTCCCAGGGTATCCGTTCATAACGGACTCTTGGGTAACCAGTTTCACACTTTCTTTTGCCCAGCTTGCGACGTCGGTATGATCTTCGTATGAAACTGCAGACAACAACAATGATCCGTTTTTCAACAACACGTTAGACAGCATTACCGCCGCCTGTTCTCTTGAAATAACTTCATTCGGACGATAGGTATGGTCTGCAAAACCTTTCGTAATATCATTCTCGATTGCAGCATGCAGTTCTGACACATACCATGCTTTCGGATCGATATCTTTAAATGTTCCGGCATACGGAGATGAGGAGGTGTACCCGAGAGCACGATTTAAAAAGACAGCAAATTCGGCCCGGGTTACCTTTTTCTTGAGGCCAAATGTTCCATCTGAGTACCCTTTAGCGATTCCTTTGGAAGTCAGAAAAAGAATGGCTTCTTTGGCATAGCTTGTATCGATATCTGTATAGGTTTCCGATTTTGTTTCCTCTCGAGGAGTGACTTTAGTGTCCTCTTTTTTCGTTCCAGAACGATCTGCAGCTCCATGATCATTCTTTGCATTACCAGTAGTGGCGCCGCCGGAAGGATTATTTCCAGAAAGCGAGCCTCCAGCTGCTCCACTTGTTTCCGTTCCAGGTGCTGACGGCGTTGTGCCGTTTCCGTTTCCGTTTCCATTCCCAGACCCTGAACCCGGTGTTGGTGTACTTCCTCCCCCATTACCTGGATCAACTACAGTTCCTGGCACTGTCGCACCGCTGCCATCAGCAGGAGTACTGATACTGATTCCTTCTCTGGCTACTACGGTTTCTGTTCCATCCGTGTTATGTACAACAGCAACGATATCATAGTTGTAGTTTCTGTTAGGGGACACGCCTGGTTCACTGAAATGCAGCCTGCCGTTGATTGGGGTAACAATACCTTCGTCACGTCTTACGTCAGCAGCAGCATTATAATAGGTTTGACGATAGGTCCCATCTTCTAGAGGGGTATAGACCGTTTGCGGATTACGCTCCACATACATC
Organism: Paenibacillus sp. AN1007; assembly: GCF_040702995.1. Taxonomy (NCBI): domain Bacteria; kingdom Bacillati; phylum Bacillota; class Bacilli; order Caryophanales; family Paenibacillaceae; genus Paenibacillus; species Paenibacillus sp. AN1007. The sequence goes on along the minus strand of NZ_CP159992.1, from coordinate 236,742 downwards.
ACAGCGCCATCCGTAACTTTGAAATCAAATGTAATCGTTCCTTCCAGCGGCTGTGCTGGCATGATAGCGATCGGCTTTGGCTTTGCTGCTGTTTTTACATGAATTACGTTTGACTCTAAAATGCCTGATTCATTACCTGCAACTACTTTATACGTATGACTTTCTTCCGGTTTCATATTGCTGTCTGTTATTGTATTTATATTCAGTTTACCCGACCATACTTTATGGGTTTCATCCCGGAATACATCGTAATATGAAGCACCTGCAGCTTGATTCCAGCTGAGGCTTACTTGATCGTGATAGATTCGATTCACTTCTAACTTCAGATTACCACTCGGTGCTTCACCTGGTACGGGTCTGCTCGGAATAGTTACTTTTTTTACTGCGGCTTCACCGCTTACTCCCTTCCTGATGGCGGCTATTTTATACGAGATGTCTCCTGATAAGCCTTCCAAATTTCCTATCCACCAAGTTTCCATAGGAACCCCAATAGTCATTCCATTCCTAGAGATTTCGTATTCTTCCGCTCCATCTACTGCATCCCAATCCAGGCGAACTTTGTTATATGTCAGCTCGGTCACTCGAACGTTTTCAGGATATGGAAGCCGTGGTGTAACTAATGTAGATGTACTCGCAGCAGCAGGATAACCGGATGAGTAATCATTCTTTGCAGTGACAGTATAATTGTACGCTTTACCTTCATCCAGATCCGTATCAATAAACGTCTTTAATGGACCTGTATAAATGATTAATTTTCCCCGCTTCAGCTCGTACTCAACAGCATGATCTACCTCATCCCAGGATAACTTAATGGAGTTGGTTTTGGGTACAGCTTTAAAATGATCCGGTGCTGGCAATCTTTTGGTTACTCCAGTGATTCTACCCAGTTCGCCAAGTTTATTCGATGTCGTGTTATATCCATAAACATAGAGGGTATACGGAACATCTGGATTTAAATTGGTTATCGTATAAGTCGTGTCTGGTCCATCATATACATAGTCGTTGTTCTTTCTAACGTAATACTTATCAGCACCTTCGACAGCATCCCATGTAATTGTAATTGAATTCCAGGTTGAATCCACTCTCAAGTTTTTGGGAGCCGGTAGATTGTCTGGATCTTTAGTTTTGACAGTATCCGTTGATTTCCAGCTGACTCCGTATTCATTAACTGACCATATTTCTACCCTATACTGCTTATTGGGTGTTAACCCTTCGAGGGTGCAGGAAAGATCATTTCCTTCATAAACTTTTTCATTATCTACCGTAACGACATAGCCGGAAGCTCTCTCTGCTGCATTCCAACTTGCAGTAAGTGAAGTTTCATCTGTAGTGACATTAAAGTTCGTTGGTGCTGCAGGTTTTAGTCTCTCTTTGGTTTCCGCGACTATTGTTGATTTTTCACCCGGTGTACCTGCTTGATCAATGGCCCACACTGCCATTTCATATGATGTACCTGGAGGTGCGAACCTTTCGAAAATACGTTCTACACCTTCATATTCTTTGTTCCCGTCTACTGTTAACGCATACTTCTCTGCACCTTCTACTGCATCCCAAGTAACATGAATTTTTTCATCCGTTGTTTCTACAACTAAGTTGCCCGGTTTCGCAAGGGGTGCCTCTGCTGTATTCATGGTCTCGGATGATTGATCTACGGAGGCCTGCATAGACACCGTTGTACTGACAGGATCTGTCCCCGCTGCGTTAACCCTGTCTCCCCCGACAAGCGCTGCACTGGACAAGAGCATGCTTGTTGATAAAAAAACAGCTAGAATTTTACGACATTTCATTCTCCTCATTCATTCGATCTCCTTTACCCTTAATCGCAATATAGGTCTTGCTTAAAGAACTTCATTTAGAAGTCCACATAAACTGAGATTGATATATCCCTTCTTAAGTTCACTTCTAAACTCTGAAATTATATGTATTTCCAACTCTAAACACTTACTCACTAGGTCCTAAATACCATCTAAAATTTTAATAAATAAGAACATATTACCACCCTCTCCCTCTTAGACATAGTAATTTATTACCATAACCTTAAAATTGACACTCTATTTTGATCGTTAAGCGTACAACCCGCATCAAGGATCAGACAGAGATTGTGCATCACTTTCTGCGTGAAACCGGCATGATATAAGTGAAAAATACAACAAATACCTCCACAGCAGCACCCTGATGGTCGACATCCAGAATTCGCTCTGGAGGTGTTTTTTCACATCACATACTCCAGATGTTTTTGCCTACAGGCTCCAGAAAGATCAACATGCATTTACCTTATTCACCACCATTTCCTGCTCGTTACATACGACTTGTCTGCATTCAAGTCTGCTGTGCTCCTAAATAGAAAAAGAGCCGTGAATTACGGCTCTCTCTTCTCTACTCTAAATGACTGAATATAGCTGTCGATATCGTCCTCTGGTGTAAGGAGCAATCCGGCCAAATTTTTCTGCATCTGTTCCAGATGATCGATGTGCTGCTGAATGTCGGCAATCCGTTCGCGGACAAGGGTTTTCAACGTCTCTTTCTCCATATCCTCATTACTCAGCAGCTGCAGAGTCTCCTGTATCTCTTTGAGCGAGTAACCGAGCATCTGTGCGTCTTTAATAAATTTGACTTTGACCAGATAATCCTCGGTGTACAACCGATATCCACTAGGAGATCGATGTGGAGCAGGCAGAATGCCGCTGTCCTCGTAGTATCGAAGTGTCGCCATACTTACTCCCGTTTTTTTAGCCAGCTGCCCTCTTGTCATCGTATGCACACCGATCTCCGCCTTTCCGGAAGACTTATTCCGCCTGTTTGCTGCGAACCTTTGTATACTCGTTATCATACGTTACTTCGGGAAATTTTGCCGAACTGCCCTGCAGCAAAGGCTGCGCTTCTCCTTTCAGGTAACGGTCAAAAAAGGCAAGCGCATAACTTCTCGTAATATCGATATTATGCTCTGCAGGCATGTCCTTGGCAAATAACCGCGGTGAAATTAACGCAATATCGGTAAAACTCTGATGAAAAAATCCATCCACGGTTAGATAATAGGTATCATTCAGACTGTTCTTCATTACATGTTGGAGATCGGGTTCAAACTCGGGATAGAATAATTTTTCGTGCTCCGTAGGATTCGGTCCCAAACTTTTGGCTGTTTTGCCAGACATGATGTACATAAAAGGTTGTTTCAGCGAAGACTTGGATACACTGCCCCAAAATCCGCCTTCCAAACTGAGCCCAGCTTGAAAACGTTCATCCTGTGCCAGTGCTTCTGCTGTTGTCGCTCCGCCATACGAGTGTCCCATAATACCCGTATGATTCAAATCAAGTCTGCCTTCCAGCACCTGATTGGGATCGTTCACATTCCACTGTTCAAGTGTGTCGAGTACAAAACGTGCATCGGCCGCACGTATACCCACTCCCTGCACATTATATTGATACAGTTCTTCCGATGCTGTAAATTCAGGCCCGGCATCATAAGAAACCTTATGACCATCCGGGAAGGTTACTTGAGCTGACGTATACGGATGATCCATCCCTACAACAATATAACCGTGGCTGACCAGTTCCTCCACCGCCGTCATACTCTGAAAACGAGCCGAACGGACACCGGGAGAGAACAGGACAACGGGATAAGAACTGCTTGCATTAGACATCGCTGCACCCTTGACCACATGTGTCGGTATCGTGTCTAGGTAGCTGAACACCTGAGGCGGGATGCCAAACACCAGACTGATCGCTTCCCCCAATTCAGCAGGGTATGACTCCGGTTTAATGCCTTCTGCAACTTCTGGATCTACTGGATACCACACATTAATCATCAGTTCCCGCTTGTCCCCTGCTTCAGGAGAAAGAGTCTCCTCACGGGATTCATCCACAATTCGCTGTGAAAATGTACCGATAGCAAATTGTCCTGTTGGCTCGGGTATCGTAAATGTCGGGAAATACCAGGTCAGCAGCCCTGATCCGATACCAGAGAAAGCCGCAAGAAGGAGGATGAACAAACCGCGCAGCCAGGTACGCACTCTCGATTTCTTGTTATACGGTGCTGGTACATCGCCTTCACCGCGAAGGCTCCATTTCACAAGTTGAACGATGAACAGAATGCAAAGTACGAGAGCAACAATATAGGATGGCAGCAGCATCACGCGCAATGAATCAATAACTGCATGCAGCAGAAATGCAATGATCAACGCAGTAAGTCCAACTATCGCAAGCTTTCTGCGTTTTGAATAAAACGGTAAACCCAGCGCCCCTGCTATCGTTACCAGTACGAATATCCATTCAAATAATTTCATGATTTTCCCTCCAAATGCGGTTGATACAACAAGAATAAACCTTGAAGTATACTTCAAGGTCAAGGGGTATTCCTGCATTCGGAGTTATACTTGTAGATCCCATTTGCGAAGCTCGGTCAGTGTGCATCTTCCTTGTGAAAAAACTTCAATCCCTTTAGAGTTGGGGTCAGGATATATCCGTGCTGACATAACCTGTTCTCCCTGCTGAATAAAAACCTCAATCGAACTAATGTCTACAAAAATACGAAGCTCCAGTTTGCCTTCACGAAGCTCTACTGTCGCTGCACGCTCTCCGCCAAGTCCTTGTCCGGCTCGATCGCGATTCATGCTTAAACGACGCTCCTGTACATCATAAGCAATAACGGTTTCCTCGTGTTCGCTTGTGCGCAGTTTTAATCCAAAGCACTGAGCCTCCGCTGCGTCAAACACAGCATGCAATTCATAACAATCGCCGCTGATGCCAAGATCATGTGTGCCATCTTCTACTGAACGAGCCTTTTGTTCTACACCTGAAATTCTGTACTTGGAAAGTTCGGGAAGCGGCTGGAATATCAAACGTTCTCCCTCACGAATCAATTGGCGCGGCAGCGTCATGGCCCCTGCCCAGGCGTGGGATGCTTGTGTGGGTATTTCACTCTCCCATGTCTCCATCCAGGCCATCATTATTCTTCGTCCTTGTGCATCCTCCATCGTCTGGGGTGCGTAGAAATCGAAGCCGCAATCAAGCGGAACATACTCGTCATATTGAAGCACTCCCTTGTCCGTATCCAGTGTTCCCATCATGTATACGGTGGAGTGTAGATTCCGATACTGTTCACCTTGGGCTGGCATACGCTGCGGGGACATGATCAGCACATCCCGGTCATCCAGCGAAAATACATCTGGACATTCCCAGTTGTCCCCGAGCGTTCCGTCGCTCTGAGCCAGCACGTTAACATAAGTCCAGTTCAGCAAGTCTGCTGAACGATACAGCAGAATCCTTCCGTTTCCGGCATCATCGTTGGACCCAAGCACACAATAGTACATGCCGTTACGTTCAAACACTTTTGGATCACGAAAATCCTTAGGACTTGCATGTTCTGGAATCTGATGCAGTCCAATAACCGGGTTCAGCTCGCTTTTGACAAAATCAACGCCGTTCTCTGATACAGCAATATTCTGCGTCTGGCGATAATCCTTATCTTTATCTGGTCCGGTGACTACATGCCCCGTATACATGAGTACAAGTTTGCCATCCTGAACAATAGCACTACCTGAGAAGCAACCATCGCGATCATACGGGTGATCCGGTGCTAGTGCCACAGGCAGATACGACCATGTCACCAAATCATGACTTACGGCGTGGCCCCAATGCATCGGTCCCCACACCGGTTTGTAAGGATAATATTGATAGAACATATGATACATGCCATTAAAATAAATAAATCCATTGGGATCATTCATCCAGCCGACTTCCGGCATCAGGTGATACCCTAGACGATAGACGGGACTAACGTTGTGACGATGTTCCTCTATATACGCCTTTGCCCTTTCAAGGGTATAACGATTTTCGATCTGCGCTTCATGCTTCATATGTCTTCACTCCAGTCTCTGTATCTCTATCTCGCCTTGCTGAACTTATTTAATGGCGCCCTGCATAACTCCCTGAATGATATACTTCTGTGCAAACAAATAAACAATCAGCACAGGCAGCAGTGTCAATACCAATCCAGCCATCAGCGGACCATAATCCACCGTGTACGTTCCGTAAAAATAAAAGGTGGACAACGGCAGCGTCCGCTGCTCGGACGACGTAAGCACGAGCGATGGAAGCAAAAAGTCGTTCCATATCCATAAAACGTTCAGCACACTGATCGTAACGGTAGTAGGCAGCAGTACCGGAAGTACGATTCGGAAAAAAGTCTGCACTCTGCCGCAGCCGTCCATCAGAGCAGCTTCTTCCAGTTCCAACGGGATACTTTTGACAAATCCATGGTAAATAAATACGGCAAGAGGGCTGCCAAAGCCAATATACATATAAATCAGTGACCACTTGTTATCCAGCAGACCAAGTGAGCCGTAAATTTTCACGAGAGGAATCATAATCGCCTGAAACGGAATAATCATCGCAGCTACCATCAGGAAAAAGAGATACTGATTCAGCTTGCTGTGGTGTCGAACAAAATAATGTGCAGTCATCGCAGAGAAGAGTGCAATAAGCAGTACGCCAGCCACCGTAATCAGCAAGGAGTTGCTGAATGCCGATAAATAACCCATTTTATCAAACGCATTTGCGTAATTTTCCAGTTGAAAAGAAACAGGCAGGCCGAGCGGGTCAGAAGTAATGGCCTGATTGGCTTTAAATGAATTCAAGATCAGCAGTACAAAGGGAAATACGAACAGGATCATGCCAACAATTAAGGCTGCGAGTTTCAGTCCGTTCAGAATACGTGATTGTCCAGCCATCATGCCTCGACCTCCAGCTTTTTGCTAAAATACACCTGAAGCAATGTAATGGTCGCCACAAGGATAAACAGAACAAGGGCTTCAGCCTGACCCAGCCCATAGTCACGTGCGAGAAAAGCTTGTTCATATACATGCATGGATACCATCTCTGTACTTTTGAAAGGACCGCCACTTGTCAGGGAAACATTCAGATCGTACACCATAAATCCGCGCTGCGAGCGATAGGAAGACACACACAATAAAGGAAGGAACCATCAGCGGCAGTACGATGCGCATGAGCATTTTGCGATTGCTTGCTCCATCAATGCTTGCCGCTTCCAGTACATCTCTTGGTACGTTCATCAAACCGGCTATATAAATGACCATCATATAACCTGCATACTGCCAAACAGTCACGATAACAAGTGCCCAGAAAGCTTTGTCCGGATCAGCCAGCCATGAGGCGGAGAAGAACGGCATGTTCAGTTTTTGACCTGCAAATACAAGTACCTGATTAAAAATAAACTGCCAGATGAAACCAAGTACAATACCCCCTACAAGATTGGGCAGGAAGAAACCGGCCCGAAACCAGCCTTGTGCCTTGATCCCCCTGGTTACGGCATATGCAAGCAGAAAAGCAACGACGTTGGTTAACACAACCGTAATAAATACATACTCCAGCGTCATACCAAATGACTGCCAGAACACTGTATCTTTAAACACACCGATGTAATTATCCCAACCAACAAAGCTTTGGTCTACTGCAATGCCATCCCAGTTCGTAAATGTTAAATAGATACCGTACAAAAACGGAATAATCATGACTGCAGCAAAAGCAAATAATGTAGGGCCCGTAAATATCAGGCGAGTGCGCAGACGTGTCCATAATCCTTTTTCAGTAAGCATTGTCATCCTCCACTCTATCGCTCTCCAAGTCATGAACCTGACAGTTCGCCGATATGATGGGTCAGTCAGAAGTAACTTATACTGCTTTCTGTCTGACCCATATCAGGCTTCAGTCCTGTGGAGAAAAACTTCCCTTGATGCTGTGTGTAAAGCTGTACTAATTCATTTATTTCACGTTAGTCCAGTAAGCTTGAATCTCGCTGGCAAGTCCTGCGCGATCAACAACATTAGCCAAATATTTCTGCATGGAAGCTCCCAATTTGGACCAATGATCGGCTGGAAGGGTGCTCATGGATTCTTCAATTTTGCCTGCTTTGATGTATTCACTAATGGATTTGCCAAGCGGGTCCGCTGGCTCCAGCTTAATGTTACTGAATGCTGGAATGATGCTGGCTTGTTTCACCAGGAAATCCTGACCTTTCTCTTTGTAAACGATCCAGTCCAAAAACTTCTTCGCAGCATCTTGTTGTGCTGGTGTACTTTTTTCTTTGTCCAGCAAAATACGTTTGGAGACGGCGGCAGAGATCTGTGAATTGCCGAAGTCGGCTGCGTTATTGCTCACAGGAACCGGCAGGAAGCCGTATTTCCCATCTGCTGTATCAAATCCGGAAATTTGCGGCCAAGCCCAGTTCCCCATGAACCAGATCCCCACTTCGCCCTTGCCGAGCACTTCTGGCCCACGCTCATATGTACCGGAAAGTGGTGAAGCCTTATCGATATTGTACGTTTTCATCACATCAAAGGTATCCATCAAACCATTAAACACAGCGTTGGACGCCAGATCTACTTTGCCTGCTTTCAGATCGTTCATGAATTGATCCACTTGGGAACGGTCCGCGGATTGTCCGCCATAAGCAAGCGGCAGGTAATGCGCTCCAAGCGACCAATCCATGGGTGAAATAATCAAAGGTGCTTTGCCGGCAGCTGCTATTTTTTTGAACAAGTCCTCCAGCTGCGCTGTTGTCTCTACCGATTTGGGATCAAATGTGCCGCCTACCGCTTGATCCAGCACTTTCTGGTTATAGATGAATCCATATCCTTCAATGGAGAAAGGGAAAGCGTAATTTTTGCCATCAAACGTTGTAGCTGTTGTACTGTTCTCTACTGCGTCTTTCATCCAAGGCTCCGAGGTAAGGTCAAGAACACGATCCTTGAACTTCTCAACATCCCCGGTATCCAGCATCATCATCGTTGTCGGATTACCTGATGCATAGAGGGCAGAGGCCTTTTCAAACGGAGACTGTCCACTGCCTACAGGCACAATTTCAAGTGTAATATTTGGATTTTCCGCTTGAAAGTCTTTGGCTGCCTGCTCCAATTGATTGTTAATCTCTGATTTGGAGTTGAGCATCGTTATTTTAATATTCTCGCTTCCACCATCATTTGACCCCGGGGAAGCATTCGAATCCGTGCCTGCTTTCCCACCGCAGGCTGATAGAACCAGCATCATAATTAATGACAAAACCCAAATCCCCGTCCACCGTTGTTCTTTTTTCATCTTGTTATGGCCCCCATTCATTAGTGTAAAGAGGAAACGCTTACAAGTCAGATTATAATGTCAAAGGTTTGACATGTCAATCGTTTGACATATCGATCAAAATAATTTTTTTTGACTGATTTTTCTTCTGATTTCAAATAAGCCACGAGAGTTCCTACCTCTCGCTTCCACGAGAAAAAGGAGACAACCCGATTCAGGTTGTCTCCCGCTCCACCAATGTTACAGGAAAAATATTCTCCATATTTACCTGTTCCTCTGCGATCTGGCGCCGAATCAGCTCAACGGCCAGCTCAGCCATATCTTCTACCGGCTGTCTGATCGTCGTAATTCCGGGCACAGTGTAGCAAGCTGAACGGCTGTCGTCGTATCCAATAATAGCGATGTCCTCGGGTACCCTGCGTCCGCTAGAAATCGTTTTTTTAAGCGCATGAACAGCCATAAGATCACTCGTTACAAATAATCCGTCCAACAGCGGCTGCTCTGTGAGCAGTTTATCCATTAATTCCGTATACTGATGCTGATCAAACACATTGAGATCGGTTTCATAAATCATGATTGGCTTGACCCCATGTGCCTCCAGCGTATCCAGAAAGCCTGTCGTACGACGATTAGAAAGCATATTCAACCCCAAATTACCACAGATATGAGCTATATGCCTTCTCCCCTTGGAGAGCAGTAACTCCGCCGCCATGACACCGCCCTGATAATTATCGGAGGATATATACGGAATGTCCTCTCCAATCTGTCGATCAAAAGTTACAATGGGAGAATGGAGATTAACGTATTCATCCACTTCAAGTGTGTGGCTCCCCATGATAATTCCATCAACCCGATTTCCTTTAAGCATCTCTACATATTCACGTTCTTTGGAAGGGTCCATATGAGAGTTGCACAGCATGATTTTGAAACCATTCTGGTATGCATAATACTCTACATAACTGGCCAGTTCTCCGAAAAACGGATGGGATACATCTGGAATGATCAAACCAATAAGGTTGGACTGCTTGCGCAGCAGGGAACGGGCAATCTCATTGGGTCTATAATTCAGCTCGTCCATCGTTTGGTAGACTTTGTCACGTGTCTTCTGACTGATATAACCCCTGTTGTTCAATACACGCGAGACGGTAGTTACTGAAACACCTGCCTTGAGTGCAACATCGTGAATAGTTGCCATAGTAGCCTCTTTTCCAATCTACATTCTTTTATCCACCATCATTATATACCTATTTCACGTTTAGGATCATCCCACTGCTCTCATGGCTGCATTATTCCACGACAACTTTGGCCCTCGGCATGGTGTGCATTGCACCTGAAGTCACATGGGCCTGAACAACGTATACCCCCGGCTCCAGAAATGTATGTTTCACTTCATATATCCCATCGCCTACAGAACTGGCCTTTACTGCCCCACGCGCCTCGAGCTCATCGGCATTCATCATCCCCTTCTCAATGGAAGGGGCCTCAGGTTCGTTCTGTTCATTCCAGATTTGGAACTGTACATGATCCGCATCATTCACAGGCTGCTCTCCCTGAGTCAATTGAATCTGTAAAGCAGCCTCTTCGCTCACCTTCACCTTATCCGGAATCATCATTTTTACTCGAATCATCTCTGGCATCTCACCTGAAGCGGACCCCTCCGTGTAGGAGCAGCCGGTCATAAAAAGAATCAGTATGATCAAAGGCATATACCAGCGAGCTTGTCCCTTCATCACCATTGTTCCTTTCCGAGTACGAAGATTTAAAAAGAACACTTCATACGAAGATTTAAGAAGAACACTTCATACGTAGATTTAAAAAAACACTTAATATAGAAGGTTTAAGAAAAATGCTTAAATAGAAGATTTAGATGTTTTGCCAATTCCCCACAGCATGACAATAATGATGATAAATGCGATCAGCGCCAGCAGCGGAATCGTGATAAAACCAAACCAGTTCAGATAGTCGGTGTAACATGGTACCTTACCGCATGCCACCGCATTGCCCGTAGCCGAGAAGATCCGTTGAATAGTAACGTGATACAAGGAGATACCACCTCCGATAAAGCTCAGTGGAAGCACGTATTTGGTAATCCCTACGTCATCCTTGAAGTACGCGATCCCGAGCAGAATCGTTAACGGATACATAAAGATGCGCTGGAACCAGCACAGATCACATGGAAGAAAATCTTTGATTTCACTAAAATAAAGACTTCCCCCGGTTGCAATGACAGACACAGCCCAGGCAATAAATAAACGGGTATCCACACCTCGTGCGGGCTTCTCTGAATGGGATGCTGAACTCATACCTCTGTCCTCCTCTTTCAATGTTCATTTTGAATAATTAAATAACACTTTGTATTTCTCGAGTTATTAGAATGCTTATGTAATTGATTACGCGATTAATTATACCAAATATTTGCTCTTTCAGGCGAATACAAAAAAGCTGCCACATGGACAGCTTTTTCGGTATGAATATGAGATTGATGATATCAACTGATAAAGTGTATTGGCGCACAGCATCGATATTTGCGTTACGTTTGCCTTACATTGCTTTAGTCAGCGTAATGGAACCATCTTTCTGAGCCCATTTCACATTCCATTGCAGCAATTCAGCAATGAAACGCAGCGGTACTTGTGTACGTCCGTCTTTGTTTACAAACACGGTGGAACCAACGTTTTTCTTCGTGCCGTTCACTTCCATGACCGTGTTATTCACCCAGAATACGAGTGTATCATTACCGGCCATAACTGTAACTTGCTGAGCCTTTTTGTCCCACTTCACTGTCGCGCCAATGCCTTCACTCAGGAAACGCAGCGGGATGTATGTTGTATTTTTCCAAAGTACAGGTGTGGTATCCATGTTCGTTGTTTTGTCGTTAATTTTCAGCATTTTGCTGTTCAGCTTCATCCATACTGTTGTCATGTCCGGAGCTGGTGTTGGTGCAGGCATGGTAGGTGCTGTCTCTTGGAACTTGTCGTTGAATTGGGTCACAATGGCATTACCCAGCGCTTGACCTACCCCGAACATCACTTTGAAGCCTTCACGGTTCGTCGTGTAAGAAGCATCATAGCTGCCTGCTGCATATTGATCCAGCACTTTTTGCACTTGATTTTCATGCGTCGTCAGGGCTTGTTGTGCTGCCGATTTCGGCAGGTTGCCCGCTGTTGCGGAATCCAGGAATGTAGCGAACTCCGTTGTAAATCCGTCGATCCGTTTTTGCACGGCTGCACGCGCAGTCGCATCATTATCTTTTACCGCTTTGACATAATCACTTTGAGCATTGACATGGTCCGTCACCCAGATTTTCTCGAATGCATTCGCTCCTTCATTACCATAGATAGAAGCAATCGCGGCTTTGAAGTCTGCCGTATTTCCAGCTTCTGCTGTAACAAGGGCACCCGATGCCGCTGTGCGCCCATCATACTGCTCCTGCATTTGCAGAGCGGAAAGCGCAAAGTGCTCCGAAGCCAAGTGATTGAGTGCAGATCTCAAATCAGCTGCTTTGGTATCTGCTTTGGTGTTGTTAAATTTCTCAGGCATTTGTGTAGTGATCGCGGTGGAAAGTGCTTTACTTACGTCGAACATTTCCTTGAACCCTTCACGATATGCCTTGTATGCATCGGTGTAATCTCCGGCTACGTACTCATCGAATACTTTTTGCACGAGGTCTTCATGCACTTTCAATGCTTGTTTAGCCGCGTTTTTCGGCAATTTACCTTCTGTCGCTGTGCTCAGGAATGTGGAGAATTCGTCCACGAAGCCGTTGATGTTATCCTGTGCTTGCTTGATGCCGGCCTGATTGCCCATCTTAGTGGCTTTCACCAGATCGTCGGTATATTTGTTATGTGCACGGAAGATGCGTTCGAATTCTTTGGCACCTGCCTCACCGTAGAGCGAAGCAATCGCCGGCTGCATATCCAATGCATTTTGGTCGAGTGCTTTGTAGGCTGCATCGGCATCTTTTGCTCCATCATAAGCTTTCGCCATAGCCGTTACCGCCAACGCAAAGTGCTCGGACAGCAGATGATCCAGGTTTGCTCTAAGGTCAGCCGCAGGGGTGTTTACGGATGCTTTCATCATCGTCATGGAAGTGGAAGTCTGGGGTGCAGCAGCAGCTCCCGCGATTCCTGGCATTAACAGCGACAAGCTAAGTACAGGTGCAATAAAAGTTTTCATTTTCATCTTCATTGGTAAGTCACTCCTTAAGTATGTTTGTGTATCTTTGTTCTTTGTCGTTGTCTTCATAGGGTGTAACGCACGGTTCTCCATTCTGGATCACATCGCAGGCAAAAAAAAATTACAGCTTTCGATAAAGAAAGCCGCAATTCCTTTATACATCTAGGTTTTTTTAACTAAAAAAAAAAATAAAGTTCTAGTGATCCGAGTCTAAAACACACAACTCAAACTGTAATATATCGTATAGATATCATTCATTTTTCCATCTACATAGTGTATGTAAATCCTTTAAATTCAGATCACATAAATTTCCTATATTTCTCAATAATAGCTTACATTGCGAGTGAACCTGAGATACAATAGAAGCAAACACTTTCCATCGACTGGAAAAGGAGGTCAACTCATGACTTGGCTGCCTTATGCATTGGTTATCGGGATCGCCTTGTTTGGCGGAATTGCTACACTTATCATCGGAAATTCGAAAGCCAATCGCATCAGTAACCCCGAATATGATCGCCGTACACGGCAAAATTTGAGTAAACTTACATATGTATACGTGGGTGCCGTCGTACTGGGCATAGGCGGATTTGTACTGTATTTGTACAATTGATTGGGGCTGTATGAACACTAAAGTATCATCCTGTTCAAAGTTATAATTCTTTGCATGCCCTGCTCAATATACCTCACCACTGGGGAGGTAACTCCCCTCTCTCTGATCGATGCCAACCAGCCGCGCAGCATCCACAGATGGATTTGCTCATACAGTCGTTCTTTTGTGAGCAGTCCACCAGCCTCAGCATACCCTCTCATCACATCTTCCAACGCGGAGAAAAACTCATGCTCAGCTGCCGCTTCAGGAATCATTGAAGTTAGCACGGCAGCCGCATCAAAGTGTGGATCACCTCTTCTCGCTTCTCCAAAATCGATCAAAACCGTCCTCTGCTCCGTAAATAACATATTCCAGACCCCCAGATCACCGTGAACTACGCCCTCATCTCTGACTGCATACGTCATACACCGCTGTACATGTTCTTCCAGTGAACCAATAACAGCTGACGAAGAACCTCTGACTTTATCACAGACTTGTGCCCACAACAAAGGTAAAGCAAAGCGATCCGGCTGGTCAGCGATTTCAAGCCTGCCAATCAGGCTGTGAAATTGAGCAAGCATTTGGCCAAAATACACAAACTGTATGGAAGCTTGGTTAAATGGTCTCGTTCCTTCAATATAATGCTGCAGGTTATAGATCCCATCATGATCACGAACATAGGACCCTCCATTACGCGTATTCACCAGCGCCGGAGAGATATGATGCAGTGATAATACGCGATGAAGCCTGTCTTCATTTACAGCCTGCTGTTGATTTCTCAGTTTGCGCAAAACAAATCTGCCAGCTGAAGACGTAACGCATTTTGCATCTGAACTTTTCCCCTGCTCTATGGCAGCACAGCGCTGTATTCGTCCAATATTATAAAACCGCTCAATCCTGTTTACATTCATCCGTTTTCCTCCCTCCATAATCACACGATCCTGTACAAGCTGCTGCTTCTGGATCGTCAGTTAACAACTACCCGTCATCATGCAAAGATTGTTACACATGTTTACAAGTTGGAGATAATTCAGAATTATTCTGGATATGTTCGAAGGGTAATATAAAGCCATAAGGAACAGCAAGACCAAAATAACCCCCATTAAAAGGAGATATATATGATGAAAAAAAATATGAAGAAATCCGTGGCCACCATGATGGTGCTGGGTATGACCTTAACCGGAGCAGCCGGTGTATATGCCGGAACACAATTGGAGAAAATCTCGGCTTACCTCAATCACGGGATTAGCTTTAATGTAGACGGTGCAGCATACACACCGACTGACGGGAATGGTAAAAAACTTGCACCGATCACGTATAATAACTCGACTTATCTACCGGTTCGCGCATTGGCTGATGCACTGCATGTGCCTGTAACCTACGATGGTGCGAACAAACAAGTCATTATTGGTGAAACGAACAGCAATCCAACTGCATTAACCAATGTAACCTATACCGCAGCACAGAAAGCAGCTATCCAAAAGGCATTTGCGCAATTCGATGGCTTCGAGGCAGCATATGCTCCGCAGCAGATGGTTGCAGGTGACACGTTCAAAAGCGCAGCCGCTGGCGGCGATGGTGTAAGCTTTATTTTCAACCATATGAAGGTTGATGTTTCGCCGAGAGACTACTCAGACGGATACCCAGGCAAAGAAGTGATACTATCCAACGGCGTCAGTGCCAAATGGTATACACCAAGCGATATCGGCATGCTGACATTCCAACTGGATGATCGTTATGTCACCCTTAGCTCGCCAGATCATAAGCTGTCCCAAGCACAGTTGCAACAAGTCGCTGTCTCTGTACAAAAAGTAAAGAGCGGCAATGATCAAGGTATTACTGCTTTTGAAAATGTAAGTTACTCCAAACAACAACTGGAACAGATCCATAAATCATTTGCTCAATTCGATGGCTTTACCACCGCTTATGCACCACAACATATGGTTGCGGGAGATACATTCAAAAGTGTGGGTGCAGGCGGAGATGGCGTGAACTTTGTCTTTAACCGCATGAATGTAACGGTGTCTCCTAGAGACTACTCGTTCAGCTATGATGGCAAAACAGTAAAACTGCCTAACGGTGTATCCGCCAAATGGTACACACCGGACAAAACCGACATGCTCACCTTCAAGCTGGAGGATCGTTATGTCACAATCAGCTCGCCCAACAACCAATTGACGCATACGCAGCTGGAACAGATGGCTGCAGGCGTGCAAAAAATGAAGTAATTGCAGTCCTCTTCCTCATAACGCTCATAAGGCATCATCAGATCATAAACCCATAAGATCATAAATAAAATAACAAAACACATACGATATCGGCTCTTCCGCTCTTCAGACCTGGAAGCCGTCTAGTGTGTGTTTTGTCTTGGTTATAGGCCGTTTATGCTGCTCGCAAAACGCGGCTTTTGTCCAGCTTCATTTTGATGCGGAAAGGGTTATAATAAATGAAGTTATCCCGATTTTGCAAATGTAAATAGAAAGGAATGAGTGTACTATGAATCAGCGCATTGATCTGTCGCCAGAGGAGCTGCAGCAGCTTGCCGTTCAATTCAACAAAGCTTCGCAGAATGGACAAGACATCGTTAACCAACTCAAAACGATGATTGATCAATCCGAAGGTCAATGGGAAGGCAATCGGCAGCGTGATTTTCTGGAGCGCATGAATAACAGTATGACCACTGTGAGCAGTTATTTGCGAGGTTTAATGGAGACAGGCACGCAGCTGCAGCAGACTGCGACACGTTTCCGTGAAACGGATCAGTCACGTTAACACTGATCCGTTTGTATCAAGAATACCAGCAGCCGAGGCCAACATCAGAATTGACGTAATGAATCGTCACGCCTGCTCAAGCTCTGCTGCAAAAGCCTCTTCCTCTTCATCGCTATACCCCTTGAAAATAACTTCCTCAATGTCCCCATGGTTAAATACATAAGTGTAATCCGGATTAATGTAACCTTCCGGATATGGGCAGCCAATATAGTCGAACTGCCGCGGAGGCTCGGTCATTAACATTTGCTTCCGTCCATAGATGACGAGTTTTTTGGTGCCCTCTTTCAAACGAATCACAGACCCGTTGGGCAGCAGTGCAGGTGTATTATTTTCCAAACTATTCATCCTCCTCATATCTGGTGACCTTTTGCTTAGGCCTGCTTTTTCGCTGAATTAAACCGACTCCGATCTATTCATAACTCGGCGAAGCCAGTAATATCGATGCAGATCCATAACAAAATGAAAGACAACAAAAGCCAGCAGGATATATACACATATTAGAACAACAGCCACCGTCTGCTGTGTAACGAAGGCCAGTGAAATGTTGGCCAGCAGGTATGCTCCTCCTGTAACTGCGGTTAAGGCAGCAATAGGCATACCCGTACTTTTGTCCCCCTTTTTACGCTGAGGCGGCTGCTTTAATTTTTGTAAACGAAACCTTACATACTGAGATAAGGCAAAGAAGTATACTGCAAAAGATCCAATCGCATACCATGGCGTAGTCAGACCCAGTGCTTCATAGGCGAATTTCTGTATAACTACCATAAACGAAGCTGAGCATACAAGTCCGAATACGCCTCGAAACAATACATAATTGAGCTGCAGCCTGCGCGGGACTGCAATCAGAGCAATGGCCCATAGGTTCATAACAGCCAGCGGCGGAAGCAGCAGATAGGCATACAAAGCTTGAAACGGTACACTGAATATAGGTATCAGAAGAAATACATTGAGAAAAAACAGAACGAGTGTGCCTGCGCTGAGCCGAATACCATCCGGTGCATAGATGACCAGATAATTCTCGAACGTTTCCTTGGGATACGGCGTCCCTTCATACATCACAGGACCAGCAGACGTATTTCCCTTATGCACTGAACGTTTTGAACGCTGTTTATTCGCCATCTACTTAAACCACCCCGCCACGGTAGACCAGGCTTTCTTCGCGCCATGCTTGACAACATCCTTCACCGAATCATCCTTTCCGTCACCGTCCAGGTCCATATCCAGCTTTATCCCTTCCGCAAGATAGGTTAGACCGACCGAAACTCCCAGACCAACGGCACCTACTGCCAGTACAGGTGCTGCTGCTGGCAGAACGGCTGCGGTTAGAAGAGTCGCTCCTACAGTGGTGGCTCCGCCTACGACAACATTCCCGATAATGTCACCCGCAATCTTGTCCGTACCTGCATTCTGACTAATATTCTCTTTCGTATCGGTGAACACGTCTATGCCCACACTAGCCCAACCCAGCTTGTCCGTCAAAGCTGATTTGACGGCATAACCTGGTTTGATCATGGCGGCAACTTCTTTCATCTGCGGGGTGGCTGTTCCGTTGGCAATTTTGGCCTCAATGTCACGTACATAATGGATTTTATAGTCTCTTGGCCGCCCGTTCGGAGCCTTATTGCCTTTGACTGCATCATGGCTCTCACGAACCAGAACCCGAGGTGTATTTCGATCCAGCTGAGCTTTGACCATGTAACCGTTCTTCACTCGATATCCCAAACGGGCAACCGCCACAGCTGCAGTTAATGTACCGACCGTGCTGCCCAGTCCATCAAACGGAGCAAGCAGATTAATGCCCGTCACTCCAAATTGGCCACCAGAGTTATCCTCCTGCTCCATCGTCTGCCGGGTTGTTTTCACATAAGCAGCCAGCTGCTGCATGCTTTGCCCTGCACTTTGAAAACGCTGCTGATGCGCCTGATACAGTCCAATGATCGTCTGCCGGTTACCCGATTGCCATGCGGCTCCTTGGATCGCATGCTGCAGCATACCATCAACCTGCTGCAGCTGTGCAGTGACTTGTTCGATCTGCTGGGCAAGTGCATTCAGATATGCTGCTTTCATAACAATCTTTGTCATGTTCAATCCCCCTAACTTTTCGGACGTAACGTCCCTCCCGTTCAGCGCACATAGGGAAGAACGGATATGGAACGTGTTGTGAGCAGAAAGAGACTCTGTACCAGCTCTTCCTCTGTTACGATGAATGCGGTAAACAGATCCTCTGTCTCCCCTTCAAGAAAGAGCCAGTTTCCACTCGTACTGCCGATAAAATAAATGACTTGTGATCTCTCATCTGCACCCCGGGTATACACTTCATATCGGCCCTGCTGCTCTAGAGCAGCTAAACTGCGGCACAAGGGCTGCACCCAGCCCTGAGCCAGATGTTTATCTTCTTCCAATATGACCTGCATTTTATCGGTTTCTTTAGCTTCTTCGGTTCTTCCGCTTTTCCCCGCTTGTTCATCACTATGTCCCGCTGGGCTTATCTCCAATTCAAACAAGCGGCGCAACGTGTCAGCCCCGATGGACGTGCGTATACTCCCTTGTCCCAGATCAGGAACAGCTTCTGGCGGAGGATCATTAATATCCAGTCGGTTACCGAGAACTTGAAACATATCCTGTAAGGAAGGGTATGAAGTGAATACGGACTGATGATGCACAGGCTTCCAGATCCACTCGACCAACTGATCACTTGATAAAAAACCATACGTTACGGATCTGCCCTGATCCGTGCTGCATAACTCCAGACGGGTTACCGCACTACTCAGCTTGCAAGCCGTAAGCAGCGTATGTACCTGAGGTTCTATCGTAATTTCCTGATCGTTGATGTTTATTACATGATCCTGTACCAGGTCTTTGAGAAGCTGCGTGTACGAAGGTGCAGCCTCTCCCTGGCCTGCAGCAGCATGCAGCTCTGCCCGAAGCTGTTCTGCCTCTGGTATATTCAAGATTTCAAATAGAAACAGCGTCTCCGAACCGTTACACTGAAAGGATGTATATAATGACACGTGTATTCCCCTTTTCCAAAAATGAACGCCTTTAGAAAGCACTCATTCTTTTATTGTAAAAGGAACGAGGGTGCTGCTCAATGTGTCCCCATTCCTGAAGTTAAGCAGCCAAGCCTGATTATATATACCCAATTATAAATATAAAAGGCACAGCAAATATGCTGTCCCCCTATTTTTTGCTTTAGTCCATCTTCATATCTGTTAATCGGATCACCCTTCTGTAATACAGGGTATCCATCAGTTCCTCCCAATCCAGTTCATCCACATTCACATCCCGATAAAACACGGAGGCAGCCGGCAGAAAACCCAGCAGTGGGCCTGCTCCGCCATGAATCAGAGTTCCGCCATCTCCGCCTTTTGGCATCGCTTCTCCATCTGCATCCAGCGTAAGCTCGTATTTATATGGATCTCCGGCAAACTGAATACCAAAGAAATTCGGCAGCTCCAGATCATACGGTCGATGATTTGGTTCAACTGAAGAGGATGCTTCTGTTCCAGTATCTTCATCCCCGGACAGGGGATTGGCTTTATCAGCATTATGGAGATACCCCAAATGTCTTAATCTCATTGTATAGTCAAAGCTGTCTCCCCAAGGGAATAACGTGCGGCAACCTCCACCATAGATATACTCCCACTCGTCTTCCGTCAACAAACTGAAACCAGCCGCTGTTTCTTCCCTTACAATGTCCTCCAGTTCGATCCCTTCATTAAACCAGAGAATTCGAACCTCTCCTTTGTCTTGAATCAGTTTAAATTCCAGGTGAAGTTCATATTCATTCAGCCCCGATTCCTTGAATTCGGCTAAGGCTTTAGGAAAATCATCATGCTCCTGGGCAAACGCTTCCTCCTCGGTTACCTCAATCCACCCCAGGGAGATGGTCTCACACTCCACAAGCATTGGTCCGATGTTAACTTCTCGTACAGGTGACATCTGGCCAGCCAGAAACGATTGTACGTCCTTAATCCCGTAACTGCTTGCAGTTTCGTGCAGATCAGCCGTCGTTTGCTCATCCATGCCGTGATGCCACTTTTCCCAACCTAATGTTACCTGATCACCTGGAACAAACACGAATCGCTGTTCATCGTGTGTAAATACTCCGGTCTGAGTCCGCTGTCCATATCGTTCAAACGTCTGCAACCCCTCATACTGCATCCCTTCAGGCAGCTGAAGCGCAATGCGCTGCATCCATTCCTGCTTTTCCTGCTCAGACAACCCCTGCCAGACGTCTCTCATTAAAGCTTCCATCTCAAGCTCCACCTCTCATCACATCTCATGATATCTGCTGCATTCTTTAATGGATCGCCAAGCTCATTTATTTGAATTGGTAACAGAATCGTTTATTTGCCTGCGGCCTCTGACAGCCCCAGTAATAATTCTTTTCGTTTCCCCTCCGCCTTACGGGCCAGCGCTGTCAGTTTCTCCACCTTGCCAAAAATCGGGTAAAGCACACGTTCTACTTCATATGCTTCCAGCTGCTGAACCTGTTCAAGAAGCCAATCAAGCTTTTCTTCCTGCTCGAACTCCGGCAGCAATTTGAGCTTCAGTCCGTCCGTTGAACGGCGCAAACTCTGAACGAGAAGCGGCGCTGAATCTGCTGATACCCCATATTTATCGACAAAAGCAGCAATAAACTTGTCCTGAATCATCTGATGTTCATCATCGACCTGTTCCATATAATCGTGAACCAGAGGAAAATACTGTTCATCTGCAAGTCCAAGCCCAAAGACGGCATAACTGCCAGGCATCCCGTTTTTCTCCCCTTCGGTATCGGCATAAAACTCAAATTCCTGGATGGCCGTTCGTGCGTACTGCTCCAGTAGAGGATACAGCTCAGAATATACCAGCGCATTGGCAAAAAACCGGTGTGTATCTGATTTGGCTAATCCTTTGATTGGGAGGTACTGCTTCACTTTGGATTTCAATTTGATATGATAACTTTTGGGGAATCCCTGCTCCAGCAAACGAATAATAAAGGTTAATGCCTGTTGATATGCTCCCGGTCCTTCCTGATGTATCTGAATCGTTATCCGTGCAAAAACATCATTGGCCTGGCATTCCACCAGCTCCGTTTTAACATAAGTATCTTCCGGCTTATATGTACCGCTTCCCTCGGTCAACATCCGATCTGCCTGCTTACTACCGAGCTGCTTGGCCAGTTCCAGAAATTTGAGCCCCCTTGGCTTGCTGTAACTGGGTTCGAAACGCAGAATCATCACCGCTGCATAGAGCAGCAGATCGATGGGGTGTGAAGCCTCATCCTGAGCCTGAGCCAGATCGAAATCCTGATCCATTTCCTTATCCTTACTTATATCTTTAACAAGTCCGCCAAGCTTCTGGCCTGGCTTCAACGTGTATTCATTTTCCCGATAATCTGAAATCTGAACGTCAAAATACTGAGGTAAAAACTGCCGTTCTGCCCATAATGTCAAAGCATAAATGATCGTATGACGGTGCTCGGCGAGAGCGTCCTTCCGCTCCCGATTTAACGTTTGAATCCGTTCATATTGTCTGATGATCCATGCCGTATCCAGAGAGGGAAACAACACAGGATCAAGCAGATGTTTTGCCAGAAAGTTCGTTTCAAGCGGCTTTGTCGGGTATACGCCCTTCTCCAGTTTTTGCTCCGTATACGTACGAATTCGTTCCAGCAGCTGCTGTCTTTTCTCTTCGTTGATGTATTCCAGCAGCGTCAGCTTCAGCATCCCGTCCCTCGTAGGAAATTTGCCTCTAAACGTAAACCGGTAATCAATCAGCGGTGTATCAGCCCATTCGGCTAATTTCTCCTGAACCACCTCGACCAGCCTTGGCTGGATCTCGGTGCGTACCAGTTCTTCTGTAAACCGGATCGTCTGCGTCGATAATGAGCCTTCATCCCATCCCATGTCCAGGCTATCTACAATCGTTCTTCCCGGCTTGTACAAAACAAAGATATCATCGAATATGCCCATCTGCAGTTTCGTTCGCTGGATCGTCTGCTCTAAATCCGTACGTGCCGCCTGCTCGTCAAACCATTCATGAATGGCTTGAACTATCTCTTCCAAAGCTTGTTCCAATGCTGCTGTCATTCTATCTCCTGCCTTTCGTAAAACATGTTGTATGTACTTCTGTTCTAAAACCACGATGGCCTCTATCTCAAATCAGCTCAACAGCCTGTCTATTCAACGTTAAAAATACGCATTAACATTCGCAAATCACCTATATTTTACACGTTCAACTGCACTCGCAACAATAAGTCTTACGCACGGTTGTCCCCTACTTGCTTCTGATCAAGAGTCTCTTCTCTGACGTGAAACTTCGGAGGAAGCACAAAAAAAACACCGAAATGAGATATCAGCCGCCTCGTTTCGGTGTATTTGTGAAATGGGTTGTTTCCTTGTCAGACTTTCGTACGATTACTTGAAGACTAAACTCCTACAACTAAGCGAAACAGAAATCATTCATGTTATAAAATATTCAGGTCATGTATGATGCAGCTATCCCTAAATTTTAACAGGCGCTATATAATGTAAATAGATACTGCATACCCTACTTTATGAAGGAGGATACCATGATGAAGTTGACGGAAGAAGGTGTGTTAGTGCTTGAAGAAAAGGATATTGACTATATGTACTGCTACCGGGACCGAGATGGAATAAGGTTTGATGACTCATTTCTCATTCAATTAGAATCTCATAATATGACACTGTCTGAAGGCGATGTCCGAACAATTCATTTTCAGTTTGATGAAGAAGAGATGCCGCTCTACGAAGAACGCGGACGACTAATTTCGGAGGTTCAGTCAGCCGTTCGTACACTTGACCCTAGCTATGATGGTTCGTTCGTGAAATGAAGCGTTTGGCATCGTTATATTCATTAATTAATTCATCCAGCACCATCGACTGACGAATGACTTCCGGATGCTGCAGACTCGTATATTGGTTTGCCATCTGGTAAAGTCTCTGCCTTGCGTTTTCGATACATTCCTGAAGGGTTTCCGGGTTCCGTACCATCGTTCTGCCCCCATTCATTCCTTGAATTCACCATCCAAATAAGACCATATATTATAATATTCGGAATGAATCAGGATTCAGATTACCTTTATTTCAAATTTTATATATTATTTTGTAAAAGTAACGTTCATCCACGTTGTGTTCGAAACTCGGATCATACGCAAAAAGACACCAGACTGGCTCATCGCCTCTCTGGTGTCTTTTTACAAATCATTTGATGTACAGCTCATTTGATGTTAAAGTGTCGCGGTGTTATCTCAGCCCAATATCCGAGAAGCGATTGTTGATCGTTTCGGGAAAAGCATGTTTAATCGCATCAATAGCAGCTTGTTCCATATCACCTGCGCTCCGAATAAGTGCACTAACTCGCTGTACACTTTCCGGCTCTCTTGCATCCCACGCCGCGGAATCATCCAACAATTCAACAATCGATGCATAGATAATCGCAAGTTTTGTGTATTTTTTAATAACTTGATCCATCTGCGGCGATAAATGTTCAAGTGCTCTGACATATGAGGAGATGTCCCCTCTTGTATAAGCATAATAGCGAAGCACCGTTGCCGCCTGATGCGTCTCATAGTTTCCCGACTGCAGCACATCCGCAACCGCGGTGTATGCGGCAGAACCGCAAGCGTAATCCTGCGCTGGCAGCATATAGTCGTGCGTTTCCCATTTGAATACAGCCTGGATTAACGACTCCTTGCACACTTCCCACATATCGATGGATTGGTGAGCTTCCAACACTTGATAATACCAATACGGTGAGTTATTCTGGCCGACTAAGGAATAGGGCAAACGAAGCACGTCAGGATCATCTCCTGTGCAAAAAAACAATACTTCCTCGTCATCATCGTATCCGACAACCACCACAAATTGATCGTGCCACAGCACCGCCCCAGTTCCCCGATCGATCGAATTTTTGATATCATGGAGAGCTTGCTTCTGATAAAGGGGAAACGTCGGTTCAAAGGAAAACCCGGCAGCCTGACTCGCAGTCACTCCGATAAAATCAGCAGCAACAAAATTTTCTGCCATCCAGTTATACGCCGATACGGATTCCTTCGTCAGACGACGGTCCACCACGAAACGAAAAAGACTTGCTGTCATGCCTGCAATCATATAAAGCGGAAGATGTGTCCACTTTTTGTGTAACAAAATAGGGTATAACGCATCTGCATAGGTGCCTGCCCCGTATCGCCACGTATCCGTATTCGTGATCTCCGAATTGGCCTGAGGTCGCTGAATTAAATCAGCCAAATCAGTCAATAACCTCATTTTTTTCATGCTTTGAGCCCCATTCCTGCATCCATTCTGCCTTCCTTTTGTTCATCGTACCACTGCATCCCCAATTCTACCGTGCGGAGTGTGTGCCCCAACGGGGTACCGTAGATCGTTTACGATCCGCATACTGCGCTGATATGGTACGAAAAGAATCCACCGCCTGTTCTTCGAGCAGCTTCGCCTGTCCAAGCCACTGCACAAGCTGCTCATTGGCATCCTCCTTCAGCGCAAGCCCATGTTCTTCCCGTACCAGAAGTGCTCTCATCTGCTGGATCAGTTCAGCAATCCGGTTATAACACATCCATGCATGCTCCAGTTCAGTCCATAAGCCACGAACATCATGTAAATACATTCGAATCTCGGTACGCGATTGGCAGTACGAATCCAGAAGATAAGCTGCTCCTGAACCATCGTAATCTCCAGAGTGAAGTGCTTCAATCCAAACATCATATGCTTGCCGGCCGGAGACTATATTTTGATCAGGTAACAAACGGTATGGAATATCCCAGTCCTCAATCGCCAGTCGCAAAGACTCGATCACCATCTCCTGCTCTGTAAGCTGCACCTGATCACCAAAGATCTGGCAGTACCAGAAACCGGTGAAATTCAATCCAAAGTTGTCATACAGTAAAATTTGCGGCTCTTTGCTCCAGCCATCCTGCACATAAAAGACCTGATCTGCATCATCATATCCATAAATGACACCAAACTCGGGAATCCAGTAGATGACACCTTTTCCTTCATCCAGACTGCGTTTAACCCAGTTCACGGCATCCTGCTGATAATAAGCAAATGTCGGATGCCGACTTCGTCCCCCATCATATATCGTAAACAGGCCGAGATTGTTGATCCCGCCCTGATGCGCCACTCCCCACTGTCCGTAAGCCGTTACGGACATCGGAAGTAATCGCTTATGAACCGATAGTTTAAAAGCCATGCCGGTATAGCCTGCAAGCATATATTTCTCTCCCTGAAATTGTCCTGTCCCCGTTAATATCGCATACAGGCTGTCCACGTACGACTTCGATTCCCTTTTCATCATCATATGTGCCAGCATTTTTTCAGCCAAAATGTTCTCCCCCGTTTCATGCATGGCAATCCAGAACAATGAACAGTCTTCTTCTAAAAACCTCTAAGATGCGATCCTTATTCTTTCTCTGCTTGATGCTGTATGCTCAGCCGCTGCGCAATCTCTTCCGTCCGTTTCATAAGCTTGCGTCTGAGCCATCCTGGAGAGATCAGCTCCTCCCATTCCGAAGCATACAGATGCTGCAGGAACACGTCCGCATCATAAAATTCGATCCAGCAAATCTGTCCCTGCTGCTCCCGAATGCGATATCCCTGCCACTGCTCTGATTGCTGCGCTTCATGAAAACGAATCTGTGCTGTAAACGGTTTCCGTACAGGCAGTGCATCTTCCCAACTGCTGATCCATGCATCCTGACTGCATTCAAAGTGTTCATCCAGCGCTTTCAGCTGAACTATGCTCTCAAGCCGTATTGCTGTCTGCAGCAGCGGGTCTGTCTCATAACCAACGACGTAATCTGCATTAAACTGAGAGGTTATCTTCACAGGACAAAAGGTGATCTGATGCTCTCCCTCGTGATCCTTGTAATAAATATGTGTCTTTCGGGCATCGGCTGCGGCATGAGTCAACAATTCAAACCACTGCAGCTGCCTCGGCTGTGCCGCAAATACCGGGAACTGCTGTTGATCAGGAAGATGCTCCTCCATCGTAAAACGTTCCAGCAAATGCGCTACCCGCTTCACCGCATCCGATTGATCATAGTCATAGTGCCGATAACGATGGGCCAGATACTTCAGGACACGCTGCTCCTCCTCCGTCATGTATAAGTGCGGCAGCCGGAACGTCTGATCCTCGTAACAATACCCGCGGTACTTGGCTGCATACATCAAGGGAGCACGCAGCGTATTCACCATATATTCAATATCACGCTGGGCCTGACGCCGAGAAATTTCGAATTGTCGTGCAAGGCTGCCGCTGTTCGGAAAACGCCCGCTTCGAATCTGTTCATCAAACCAATGAATCCGATGCATGCTGCTCAAGCGATTTCACCCCCTGAATCATTCCAACGCCTATTTTTTTGTATTATATCAAAAAGCCACAGCCTGTTCCGAAGAACAGGCTGGACAGATGGAAAACGATGATCTTTCACTTATAAGAATTATCTGCTTCTCCGCTAAGCGTTGGCTTCTGCCATATCGACTCTGGACTGCACGGCTTTGGAGCAGCCTTTGCAGACTTTCAGACTTGTACCGTCGGTTTTCGTTTGTGTATACAACAATTTAATCCGGGTACTCCTGCATATTGGACATGTTCCCCGTCCTCTGGACGGAAGACTCCACAGAACGCGACCTCTTTTTGTTTTAGCCAATGATTGTGAACCTCTTTTCAATAGGGTTTGTGTGTTTTTGTTCACCATCATTATAGAGGCATTGGGACGACATAGAATGTCGCATCAGGAGCAACCTTTTATCAAGTCAATATGGAGTCATTCGCACTCATCTATCCAACAATAAAAAAATGCCTCTTCTTCCTATAGAAGAAAAGACATTCACTCTGATGAATCTGCGCTAATCTGTGCCGCGGCTTGAAGTATAGACTGCAGAAGCCCTGGAAAACGTGCTTCCAGATCCTCCGATCGCAGTGTGATAAAATGCTGTGTACCCTGTATTCTGACCCGAATCACACCCGCTTCCCGTAACGTGCGGATATGGTGCGACATCGTTGATTTCACAACACGGGCATGAAAATGACTGCACGGCTGTTCCCCGCTTCTCGCCGCTTCCTCTACAATCCCCAGCCGGGTCGGATCACTGAGCGCATACAGCACGGAGGAAAGCTCGATATCGGCTGCCTGGGGATGATGTAAAATTTTCATACGGCAGTCTCCCTTTTTCAGACTATGCATTGTATTCTAACATAAGTTCATGATATATTTCTAATGTTCGACATCAATCGAACTTACATCATTTCGAATGTATCCCTTGCTGTACAGCACAGGGACTGACATTATACACCATTTTGCAAATGTTACAAACCGTTTCTGAAATGTTGCGAAATGCACATCATGATAGGAGGTTTTTATGAATAACACCGCAGCTGCATCACCGATGGAACGGACAGGAATACAGGAAGGATTGATCGTTGGACTGCTGGGCTTTACCGTTGTACTTGTCGTAATGAATACGATGATGTTCAATCTGGCCCTGCCGCAAATTGCCGCTGCATTCAAGCTGACTTCCGTCGCTTCTTCCTGGATTGTTACAGGGTATTCCATTGTATTTGCGATTTCCTCAATTACGTTCTCCCGTTTATCCGATTTTGTGCCGATCCGCACCTTGTTTACCACTGGACTTACACTGCTTGGAACTGCCTCGGTATTGGGATTTTTCAGTGACCACTTTATTCTTCTGCTCATTGCCCGTCTCGTTCAAGCAGCAGGCGCAGCTTCGGTTCCGGGTCTTGCCATTGTACTGATTACCCGCTACATTCCGAATGAACGCCGGGGCAAATCAATGGCTGTCATCATGTCTGCCAGTTCGCTGGGTCTTGGACTTGGTCCGG
Organism: Paenibacillus sp. AN1007; assembly: GCF_040702995.1. Lineage (NCBI taxonomy): Bacteria > Bacillati > Bacillota > Bacilli > Caryophanales > Paenibacillaceae > Paenibacillus > Paenibacillus sp. AN1007. The sequence goes on along the minus strand of NZ_CP159992.1, from coordinate 208,244 downwards.
TACTTGGCGGCAGCATCACACAGTTTTTAGGATGGCATGATCTGTTTATCGTTACAGGGTTAACGCTGTTTTTAATTCCAGTTTTCTACAGACTGCTGCCTCGGGAGATGCCGCAAAAGGGTTCTTTCGACCTGCTTGGCGCCATCCTGCTTGCGATCGGTACAACCGGTATTCTGTTATTCCTGACCTCCCGGCAGGCCGTAACACTGATCGTCGGGGTAAGCGCACTGCTGCTGTTCTGGTTACGCATTCGCCGCGCGGCCGATCCGTTTGTGCAGCCGGCACTGTTCAAAGACAAAAAATATATGATTCTCAGCTCGCTGGGCATCGTATCGTACATTAACAACTTCGCTACACTGTTCCTGCTGCCGCAAGTTTTGGCGCATCTCTATGGACTGACCCCTGCACAGTCAGGACTCGTCATTTTCCCGGGTGCACTCATATCTATGCTGCTGTCCAACCGGATCGGCCGCATGATTGACCGTCACGGCAATACGCTGCTCCTGAAATTCGCACCTTGGCTGCTGCTGGCTGCTGCCGGACTGTTCGCTTTGCTGGCAGACCAAAGCATCTACGCCATCATGGTTATATATATGCTGCTCAGCGTCGGGTTCTCTTCCTTGACGACCAGCGTATCCAACGAATTGTCGGGCAATCTGTCCATGGATCAGGTGGGCGCAGGTATGGGACTGTTCCAGCTCAGTCAATTTTTCAGCGGTGCATTCAGCGTTGCTATGACTGGCGTTGCTTTGACTGCCATGCAGAACCTGCCTTTGTCTTCGGCATACGGCTATATTTTCGGGGGCATGACTGTGGTCGGACTCGCATCCGTTATCTTTTCGCAAATTTATCTGAGAATGCAGTCACGAAAACAAATCCTGAACAAAGGATAGTGGATACGACGGCATAAAAAAACCGTGAGAGCAGGCTTCTGCTTTCACGGTTTTTTGGGTATCAGGACATCATACTGAAACCCGAATTAGCGACCAGAGATTTCCCCATTTCACACGCTTGATGTTCAATAGCGATGATCTCCTGCACTTTGCCCAGGGCCCGATTTAACATCTGATGGCGCCGATCAACGTTTTGATAGAGGCTTTTCAGCGTCATATTCGCTGCCAGATTCCACCGCTGGGCAGCATAATCATAGTTGTCGATCAGTTTGGACAGTTCGGGGTCATATGGGATCCCTTCCCTGAGGAAGTGTCCATACAGATATCGATTGTTGCTGATCCCTGCCAAATCACTATACATATTATCGAGGAATTCTTCCGTCAGTTCCGTCACGTGTTCCATATAGCTGCGTGTAGACTGCACGTACCGCTCAATCGCTGCAATGCCCGCAAGCGGACGAACCAACTCCTGCCAACCACTCTGACTGCGCAGTTCTTCGGACTCTCCACCCAGAATCGTCTGATTGTGATGAAGCATTGCATAGAAATCTCGTTCCGGAACTTTCCGGACAGCATCTGTAATATCCAGTGTCGCATAACGGAACCGTGTCCCCTCACGGATGAGTGGTGTCATTCCCAGATCAAGTGCCTGAATCAAGTCCTGCTCATCCATACTTCCCTTCAGATGATAGAAATCATCAATAAAACCGAATTTCCCGTCCGCATATTCCGAGAGCACAATACAGTGTGCCGAATGCATCACCTGGTACAGTGAGTTGTACTGCAGATAAAATACATCCACCCACACAATGACAGGTTCATTTTGATGGAGATGTGTCATGATCTGCTTAACCACGTCAGTCTGATCATGTTCTCTTCGAATTTGAAGATCGATCCGATGGATGTGTCGTAACTCCTGCTCCACGGTCATGTAGCTTGGTGCCAGCTTCGGAGTCCCCCGCTCAGGGTCCTCGGAATACAATAAGCCGCACTGCTTCCACACGGCCAAAAAAGGACTGAACTCTTTATAATTCAGAATACTGCTCACACAGAGCGTAAAACAATCTTCGCCTTCTGTACTGCTTTCCCTCGGTTGAATATTCATTCAGATCGCTCCTTTCCCAGTGTCAATGCGAAGATATGCATACATGGATTGTCCGACATGATCATTGTGTCAAAACATAGTGCTTCCTCTAGCTGGATTTGCTGAAACCAGATGATCGGATGTACCGAGGTAAGCAGTGCCCCTTTTTGGGTATACATGCCGCGAAAACGATGCATCATCTCTTCCTTGAACTTGGCGGTCGTTTCGGTCCAATTCGTCAGTGCAAGAGAAGCCTTCCCTACCCGTTCTTCGTTCCGCTCAAAGTAAATAAATTCATGATATGATCCATTGTCTGCCGCACCCAAAATATACAATGCAGCGTACTCACCATCCGGCACTTGAATGCGCTGGCTCTCCAGTTCGATGTTGTTAAACCGCTGCGTGCTGTCAGGGAAAACGAAAGGGACATCCTTCCACTGCATATTTCCTTGATCAGCCAGTTCATCCGCCGGATACGATGATCCAAATGTCGTGAAATTTCCGATATTCCCGGTACCGGGATAACTGAAGCCATTGTTGTTGTAATGTTCATCCAAACGCAGTGGACAGTAAATGGTCATGTGCTGCACCTCCTGAAAATATAAAAACCTGAATCATGTAGTCATAGAGCCAATTCCCTGACGCTGATCTCGAAACAATAAGTCATATATTTCGTGCCGTCCGGCCAACTCCATATGAGTTCCGTCAGCTGCAATCTCACCCTGATCCAGCACGATGACGCGCTCTGCATCCTGAATGGCGGAATAACGATGAGCGATAACCAGCACGGTGATGGAGTATGCAATCTCACGAACAGCCTCATTAATCTTCCTTTCAGCATCATTATCGAGTGCCGATGTCGCTTCATCCAGAATGAGCATTTGCGGTTTGGTCAAGAGCACCCTTGCCAGCGCGAGTCGCTGTTTCTGTCCACCGGACAGATTAATACTTGATTCTCCCAGCACCGTATGATACTGATCCGGCAGACTTTCAATGAATTCGTCAATCAAGGCCATTCGGCAGACTTCACGAATCTCTTCTTCTGAGGCCCGGGGCCGAACCAGCCTGAGATTATCGAGAATAGACATATTGAATAGTGTGTTCTCCTGCATAACAACACCAATATGACGATGAAGATACCCTGATCCCACATCCTCCACAGGTACTCCGTCTACAAGAACTGCACCCTGCTGTACTTCATATTGTCCCAAGATCAGTTTAATCAGCGTACTTTTCCCTGATCCGCTTCGACCTGCAATAGCTGTATATTCTCCAGGTTTAATGTTCAGATCAAGCCCGTTCAGGACCACTTCAGGGTTATTCAGATAACGAAAAGAGACATTTTTAAATTCAAAATGTCCCTGAAATGGCGGCAGTACCTCCACTTTCCTCTCATAGGTTATTGGAAGTTCAAGCAGTTCCACGATACGTTCAATGGACGGGGTACTGTCATGAAGCTGTACATTCGAAGTATTAATTTCGTTAATATTGTTAATCATCTGCTGGTAATAGGTGAGGAAGACAAGCAGCCCGCCAATCGTCAGCTCACCCTGAAAAATTAACAATCCCCCGATAAAATATAAATTCATCTTGTTAATAAAATCATCCTGGAACGTATAATACAGTTCGTTGGCGTACGTATAGGCCAGGTGACGAAACTTGATCCTGCTAAATCGCTTCCAAAAGCCTACAAATCGGATAGACTCTTTCCGCTGCATGTTCAGGGCCTTAATTTCTTTCCAGTGCCTGAAACTGTTCGAAATCCATGTCTCGTACTCTCCGGTAGTCTGACGAAATTCGGATACCAGCATCTTCGCCCGTTTGCCCAGCCGGGTACTAATGATAAAAGACACGGGGAGCATGATAAAACCGAAAAGAGCCATCTTCCAATTTAAAGACAGCAAAATAACGGCATAGGCGCCTACACTGATCCATTTGAACGTATAATCAATCAGATGCAGGAAGATAAAATCTTTAACCAGTGTAACGTCACCGTCTAATCTGTTCTTCAAATCCCCCGTGCGATAGCTCTCATAGGAGGCCGGCTTCATCCGAAGCAGGCGTTTCCACATGCCCAGCTGCAGATCAAGTTTGGTCCGCCCGAGCAGACGGTTTCTGTACATCGTTTGAAGACCGGTGGCTGCTGTCTCCAGTGCAAACAGGCCGAGATAACCCCCTAAAATATAAGGCAGTACCCCCAGATCACGCCCAATCATAACATGGTCAATCAGCAGCTTGTACAGATAAGGGATCATAAGTGCAATGACAGTCAAAGCCAGTTTCAAAGATCCAAGAATCCATATTTGACGATTGGCATTACGGATGAAGGGTCGAATTTTCCTGAAAAGCGAGTAGCGGGAAGAGGCAGGTGTCTTCATCAAGACATCATCCCCTCCTTCCGAATGAAATCTTCTACAAACAGTTCACGGTAGTGCTCACTGTTCTCCAACAAGTATCCGTGTGTACCTTCGGCCACAATACGTCCTTCATGCAGTACCGCGATCCGGTCTGCATTCAATATAGAAGACAGACGGTGAGCAATGATAATGGAAGCCCGGTCTCTGCTCAAGTGCTGCCAAGACTGCTGAATAGCTTGTTCGGCCTCATAATCCAGTGCTGATGTTGCCTCATCAAATATAATCAAACAAGGCTGCTTCAAAAAGATGCGGGCTATGGACAAGCGCTGTTTTTGTCCTCCTGACAGCTCCATCCCCCCTGCTCCGAGCTGGGTGTCCAGCCCTTCCGGAAGCGAACGAATAAAATCCCCGATATAGGCTTGGTCACAAGCCTCCCACAGCTGCTCATCATCTGCATGTGCACTGCCCAGCAGCAGGTTGTAACGAATGCTCTCATTAAACAGAATGGACTCCTGCTGCACAATGCCTACACGTTTGCGAAGACACGTCAGTGTATATTGTCCGATCGGCCTGCCGCCAATCCGGATTTCTCCTTCCTCGGGGGTGTAGAAACCAAGCAGCATATTCACAAGCGTTGTTTTTCCTGAGCCGCTTTTTCCTACGAGGGCAACCGACTCCCGGGCACCGACATGTAGATCAAGACCATCCAGCACACGAGGTCCATTTTCATAGCGGAACCGCACCTGCGCGAAGGAAATTTCTCCATGCTGCAGATCCAGTTCGGGATGGCCATCTGTCCGCTCTACTTCTTCCTCCAGGAGATCAAATACTTTGTGCGACTGTACTGTTAGTTTGGGAAGGTTCACAACCGCCTCATAGATCATCATCATGGACTGATTGTTCTTGCTCAGATAGGACATAATGGCAACAAAGATGCCTGCAGTCAGCTGCCCCTGCACGATAAGCACTCCTGCAACAGCATAAATGCACAGATCGGACAGCAAAAATATAAATGCATTCGAACGGGTAGACATCCACTTCATGACCTCTGTCCGGTTGTCCAGTCGAATGACATCTGCACTCTGCCCGGCGAACAGCAGAGAAGCTCTTTTCCCACTTCCTAAAAGACGGATATCCCTCATGCCCTGGAGCATTTCCAGCATCCAACTGACAAAGTGCCCGTACTTCCCGCGTAAAACGGTTTGCTGCCTGGTCATTTTACGATTGAAATATTGGGACACCCATACCGAAACAGGCACCAGTACCATCATAGCCAGCGCAATATACGGATTGAGGTAGAATAAAAACACATACGAAATCAACAATTTGGTTAGCGGTGCAGCCATTTCAAAAATCATGACTTCGATCCACTGCATGATCGATTCCGCATCGCTGGTGAGACGTGTAATCAGATCGCCTGTTTTGGCTTTCTCATAGTTGGATGCCTTAAAATGCAGGATACGATCAAACAGTTTTCTCCGAATATCAAACAGAAACTTTACATTTAAATAGATCCAGATGGATTTGATGATCCAGCTTAGTGCCCGAACACCCAAGTACAATGCAATATACGTCAAAATCACATAACCAAAGAAATGAAGATTTCGATGATAGAACACTTCGTCAATCATAACTGCAAATATAAGCGGCCCAATCAGATCTACAAGGACCATAATCAACTCGCAGAACAGCATTGTGATCAAACTAATCCGGTAGGGTTTAACAAATGGGCGCACCCGCCTGCCTAATGAGATATTCCCCGTACTTTCTTTTGAAATATTCCGCGTACCTTCCTTTAAAATGTTCCCCATACCTTCCTTTAAAGTATTCTTCCCCATACCTTCCTCCTCTAGGAGATCCAGCTCTCAAATACGGTTCGGCTCTGGGATTGTACCTCCGTAATAATCGGAATTTCTGCTGCGCTAGCAGCATGTATACGCTCCTGCAATTCTTCATTCCAGGCTCCTTCGGCAGTAACCTGGATGATGCTGGTGTCCAGATCTGTGATCACACTCACAATCTCGGCTGCATACCGCTTTCCCTGTTCCTCCGTATACCAGATGAGAACATCTCCTTCCTGCAGACCCGCATGAGGCAGTTCTGTAAATGCTGCCTCAATTCGAACGGTCTTACCTTCATCAGGCAGGGCATTCACATCTGCATATGCGCTTGCTTTCTCACTGCGCAGATAAGAGGTCGTATGAAACTGCATGGCAAGTGTCACCAGAATCGCTGCGGTCAGACCGATAACCAGAAGCGCAGCCACGGGCAGCTGTACAGAGAGGCGGAACCAAAGATGAGTCCATCGTTTAGTCCGTTTCATGTCCAGACTCTCCTTTAATCAGACTTACAACATAATCCCTGAAGTCTCCAATCAACTCGGATGGTCCATAAGCCAGACGCTCATCATCTATTTCCACGTCCAATTCATTTTCGATCTCAACCATAATTTTGATGTAATCAATTGAATTCACACCCAGTTCGAACCACGTCTGATCCATCGGGATAGGGGTACCGCATGCCATAATTTTATCGACAGCCTGGAGGATTCGCTGCTCCACCGTTATCATTCCGCTCATTCAGAACCTCCCTATCGCAGGTGTGCTTGACACCTTGTCGTAAAATTCGCGTTCAAGCACAGCTATACGTCTGTATATCTCAGGCAGTTTATGAAAGGATGACGGTTTATACGTGGAAGTTAATACGTACTTGGCCAGTACTGCTCGAATACTGCTCCACTCGGCTGTAATCTGTTCGCGGATCACCATCAGCGGAGAACCTGAACCAGTCAGCTGGGCACAGCGGTACAGCTCTGCTTTTTTGGCATTAACCAGTTTGTGCAGTGCCGTTACCCATTCCTCTGCAGCTGAGAACAGACTGTCCGGATTATGGACCAGATTCTCAAACGCGTCTGCACTCTGCTCAAGTCGTTCCAGGCTGCTGTTCACCCGAGCCTCTTCTCTCTCCAGATGGTCTGCATACGTCTGCCAATAGTGGTCCAGTTGTTCAGGTGAAGCATGCAGCTGATGCAGTGCAGGCTGGTGCCGATTATGAAATGAATAAAATGTATGAGCTTCCATGTTGAATTGTTGGATATATCCCGCATAACTGTCCTTCAGATCTTGATAACTGATCGTTTTCTCTTCATAGGACAGGTTGTCGTGATGCTTGTGTTCCATGATCGTAAATGTTTGGTTCAGGGGATCTACAGCATAAATCAGCCAGGTATGCGGAATATGCTTTTTCAGATAGGCATCCGTTCGAATGGAGGCATAATAAGCATCCACCCAGATAATAACCGGTCTGGCGTCCAGAAGAGATTGTTCGACATCCTGAATAATATCCTCACTGATGACTTTCGTTTCGAATCCGACACCCAGTTCCTCCAAAATGTCCGTGTCGTTCCTGCACATGATCCATCCGTTCACGATAAACTGCTGATGGTCAGACCAGAGATATTCATCCACATGATGAATGAAAAATGGATAGATGCTTTTTTTCTGCTGCATAATGATTGGGAACAATGAATTGTAGAAGCACACTTTGAAAAAAACGTCGTTAAATGGAACGTACCCATACGTGCCTGCGGTCTTTGAACCATTCCCGTTAGTCAGAAGAGTCTTGGAATACTGACCTGGTCCGGAGTCTTGCAAAGAATCGTGATTCCCGCCAAGCTGCAGTGCAGCCTCATTCCTCTCTTCCAGTACTCGAGCAAGCTCTCGGATGGTAGGATGATCGTATATCATGGTAGGCTGCACATGATGTCCAACCCTCTCTAATTCAATCTCCATGCGAATTACCAACAGGGAATGCCCTCCGAGTTGAAAGAAGTCATCGTCTATGCCGACACTTTCTGTCTGAAACAGTTCACTCCACACCTGTACAAGCTGATGCTCCAGTTCACTCTCAGGTGGGGAGTACAGCGTACCGGATTCCAACGATTGTTTCTGATTCATCAATTCCTGGACATCAATCTTTCCGTGAATCGTTCGGGGGATTTGCGTGATGCGAATATACTTGGACGGAAGCATATATTCCGGGAGGCATGAACGCAGATAGCCCCGGATCTCCGAGACATACAGCTCACTTTCCGACACCAGATACGCTGTCAGCGTTTTTTCACCTTTGCTTCCGACCGGAATAACAATACTTTCCTTGACAGAGGCATGGCGATCCAGATGGCGCTCAATTTCAACTAGTTCAATTCGATGTCCTCTGATTTTCACCTGATGATCCTGCCGTCCCAGAAACAGCACCTGCCCTTCAGCACTCCACATTCCGATGTCACCTGTGCGAAACATTCGCTCTCCTTCAGCATAGGGAGAACGTCCAAACTTCTGATTGGTCATTTCACGCAGCTTGTAATACCCCCGTGCCACCCCCGGTCCTGAAATACAAATTTCTCCGGGTACACCGACGGGCAGCATCCGGCCATGTGGGTCTGCGATATGGACAAAATAACCTTGTATCGGCTTTCCTGCAGGGATTGGTTCCACAGATGATTCTGAAAGTTTCTCGTAAAGGGCACATACGGTTGTCTCGGTTGGTCCATACGTATTGTATACATCTCCATACGTGAGCAGCTGGTCGATATCTGCCATCTTTAATACATCTCCGCCGCTGATGAATGTTCGCACAGTCCGCAGCCGAGGCATCCGGTTCAGTTCTCGCAAAATATGAGGGGTGGTCGACACATGTGTGATTTCACAGCTGTCCAGCAGATCGACCAACCCGTGTATATCCAGCAGCTGCTGCCGATCAACAACGACCAAAGATGCACCGGCAGTCAGCGCAGGAAATACCTCTTCCATATACGTATCGAAGGTGCTGACGGCCTGCTGCAGCATCCGGTCCCCTGGTCTCAATTGAAATTCGGCCTGGAACGCATTTACGTAAGCACTCAAGCTGCGATGTTCTACAACAACCCCTTTGGGCTGGCCCGTCGAACCGGAAGTATACAGAACATAGGCCAGGTCACCAAGGTCACCCTCGTATTCCAATGCACTCTCATCTTGTCCGGTCCAGGATGTATCCTGCAGATGGATAATGTCCACTGTTGAAGATAAGCTCTGAGCGGTATCTGCCCATGTGTGCAGCCCGCTCTCCTCCATCCGCCCTGTAATGAGAACACCCGCTTCAGTTTCTTCAAGAATGCGGCGTATCCGTGCAGCTGGATATTCCGGGTGCAGCGCAATATACACTGCACCTAACTTGAAAACAGCCAGTATAGTCAAGATCAGCTCGATGGAGTTATCCATCATTACGGGTACCATCGTACCTGAGGTAACCCCAGTGCTCATCAGCAGACGGGCCAACTGGTTGGACTGCCGGTCCAATGCAAGATAAGTGATCTGCCGTTCTCCATCTATTATCGCTATCTGTTCAGGCGTTCTGTTGACCTGCTCCTGAAACCTGGAGATTATGGAACGCTCTGCACTCGCGAAAGTAAATGCCCCTTGATTCCACTCCATGATCTCAAGCTTTTCCTCTGTTGAAAGCAGCTGGAGGGGAAACATAGACTCATCCGGTGATTGTACTGCTTGTTCGAGCAGCCGTATGTAATGGGAACATAAACGCTCAGACTGGCTCGGTTCCACAGGTCTTCCCTGGTAGTGAAGATGGATCTCAATCTGCTGATCGGTTCGCTCTATTTCAAGAACGGTGCGCAGCTCGGAATCAGCTGCGGGTTCTGCATGAATTCCTTTCATATATACAGCAGTCTGCAGCCTACTTTCCTCTGGGAGGCGTCCAAGCTTCTCGGCTATTTTGTCAAAAGGAAAATGCCAGTAGGTCCGTGCAGACATGACCTCGGATTTTACATGCAGCACCTGTTCTCTGAAGGAAGCATTACCATCGGCCTTACCACGGATCGCGAGCAGGTGAGATTGATCAAGCTCTTCAGCCTGTTCCAAGGTTAGAGGCATACCTATAAGCAGATCAGGGATTCCGGAATAGCGGTACAGCAGATGCTGAAATCCGGTTAGAAGCAGTATATATAACGCCAGGTTTGAACCGCCGCTCATATGGATTAGTCTGACGGATAATTCGTGAGGGATAGATTGCGAGTATACGTTTGCTGTTGAACTATCGGCATGATCAGCCAGCGGGCCCATTCGTTCCAAAGCTTTTGCGATCTGAATATCGCCTGCAAGTTTGTCCTGCCAATAGGTTCGTTCTTCCTTGAACTTGTCGCTCGACATCATAATGTTGAGCAGATGGATATCCATGATCTCACCTCGAATACATAATAGACCGGTATGTCACATGCCCGAGCACATCATCATACCGGCCGGTGATTAGGGCGTGAGCGTTTTCAGACACACCCTAGTTTGAATTCGTTTAAGCTGTAGTCACTTTATGATCGGTCCACAGATAATATTGTCCTGTTTCATCAAGGATCTGGTGGAACCAGTCCTCACGCTCCTCCTGATCCACCTGTTTCGTTTCAAAGATTGTCCCCAGCCATTCCAGAGACTGCTTCATTTGTTCTGTCGTTGGCGCGGTTTCGGCAGCCTCAAGTTCTTCCTGAAGCTGCTGGATCCGTTTGTAAGGTTCCACGACACCTTTCTGATACTCGTCCTGATTCCAATTGCGGTTCGGTGTAGCTACAGCAGCAGCCATACACTTGGTCACTACGGTCGGTCTTGGCCTGGATACAACTGCCTGCTCCAGCAGTGTCTTGAGCGCTTTTCTGTCCTCTTTCTGCCCATAAGCAAACGATTTCATGCCGAGTTTGTCCAACTCTACCAGCCCGCTCAGTACATTTTTGGGGCCAAGTTCAATGGTTAATGTCACCCCGTGTTTCTTCAGATACTGCATCGTCTGGGTCCATTTCACCGGCTGGGACAGCTGTCTTTGCAGTAATCCGGGAATGCGAGAAGCCTCGGTATATGGACTCGCTGTGACATTGGACACAACCGGCCATTTAAAAGGATGGAAACGGTAATCAGCGAGTGCAGCGCCAAGCTGCTCACCTGCAGACTCCATCAAGCGGCTGTGAAATGGCGCACTCATCATCAGCGGGGTTGTCTGTGCATCCTGCTCCAGCAAGATCGTTTCCACCTGTTCGATCGAGTCTTGATGACCCGAAATTGCATACTGACTCATGGCATTGTAACAAGAGATTGCAGACCAGGCTGTATCGGATGAAACCTGCTCACAAGCTTTACGAATCATCTCTTCGTTTGCCCCGTCAATAATCGTCATGGCCCCGTCGCTCTCTTCAGCGACCCGTTCGGTCAATTCCCCCCGCCGCTTCGTAATCCGAACCGCGTCACCAAATGCCATCGCCCCAGAGCAGGTCAGTGCTGCATATTCACCCAAACTGTGACCTGCACAAAATTGCGGGGTAATGCCAATCTCCTCCATGTATACTCGATATGCAGTCACACTTGCCGTAAGCAGCGCGGGCTGCATGTTTGACGGTTTATTCAGATCAAACAAACTGCCTTCGAAACTCATCTTGGCCAGATCTAAGCCGAGGATATCGCTGGCCTCTTCATAAGTTCGTCTCGCAATCTCAAATTGATCAAAGAAGTTTTTCATCATGCCTACATATTGGGAGCCTTGGCCAGGGAATAGAAATGCTATTTTTTCCATAAAAGGAACACCTCGCTTATAGGATTGGTTTATGCAGTGACTTCCAGGGATACATATGAAGGCTGATCCTGAATCACGCTCAGGTCGCTCTCAAACAGATAGAAATTATCCTTTTGCTCAATTTCCTGGAATCCGGCAAATTTATACGTAATCATCATGGTCCGGTTACGGTCTGTAGACACAAACTCGGCCTGCAGTCGAACCCCTGCATCCTTGGCCATGCGCATAACATGGTGGAGCAGCAGCGTGCCCGCGCCTCTCGACATGACCCGGCACGATACCAGCAGCAGCTTGAGCGTCCAAATCTCTTCGTTCAGCTCGAGCAGTGCCAGACCAATCTTCCCGTACGTACCATATTTATCTTCAAGCCCGGCAATGAGCAGTTTGTGGCGCGGCGAATAACGGAACTCGTCCAGTTCCTCATATGAATAGGTGTATCCGGTAGCGTTCAACTGGTGAGTTCGTACCGTCAGTTCCTCCGCACGCTGCAGATCTCCCTCCTTCACTTCCGAGATGGTAAAGATCATCCCGAGGGAAGCAAGAAACTCATCCTGCGTACCGTCGAAGGACTCTTCCTTCTCGTTGCGAACAATATCGTTCATATACATCTGACGGCGCAGTGCAGAATCCTCGGTAATAAAACGTGGATTCATCTCCTCCATCTGGGTGATCTCAAGGTAATGAAGTGCGTCTATGCACAGCACCTCCGGATGGGAGTACAGTACCTCCTCCCGCTCAAACGGCTGATCATCTATAAAGGCAATCGTGTCCATACCGATATTGATAGCCTCGACAATTGTTTTGACGGACCGGGATTTGGCATTCCAGTTAATCTGCGGATAGATGAAATATTCGCGCAGCCCAAACTGCTCGAGTTTAGCCATAGCGAGATCGTGCTCGTTACGGCTGGCGATCGATTGCAGAATTCCACGCGCATCAAGTGTGCGGATCACTTCGGCAATATTGTCCTTCAGCGTAACCTCTTCATCTTCCAGCAAAATTCCGTTCCAGATCGTATGGTCCAGGTCCCAAATGACACATTTGATTTTTTTCATGAATGTACAGCCTCCTCTTGTACGGATTGGTGGGTGCTTGCAGCATATGAAGCAATAACCATCTCATGCATCTGTGTCGTGCCTTCTATGATTTCGTTCACCCGGGCATCGCGGTAGAAGCGTTCAACCGGAGACTCGGTGCTCCGGCCTTTGGCCCCAAGAATCTGCACCGCCCGGTGCGCCGCCTTGTTGACCATGTCTGCTGCATGATATTTCGCTGTCCATGTCTCCATGATGGAATCGGGGTCCATCACCTCTTTTAAATATCCGGCCTGATAACACAGAAGCCGTGCTGCCTTGACTTCGACGATCATCTCGGTAAGCATCTTCTGAATCAGCTGATTATCCTGTAAAAGCACCCCGAACTGTTGGCGGCTGCCAGCATGGCTTAAGGAAGCCTCCAGACATGCCTGACCAAGCCCAACACAGCCCCATGCTACGGTATAACGTCCATAATCCAAACAGTGCAGCGCAACCATGGATACGCCCATTCCCGGCCGGCCTAACATGCTGTCTTTGGCGACCCGGCAGTCCTCCAGATGCAGCTCAGCCAGCATCGAACCTTTAACCCCCAGCATGCCCTGTATAGGCTGTACGCCAAATCCCGGGCTCTTCCGTTCAATCAGAAATGCCGTAGGTTTATCATTCACTTGGGCAAAGATCAGGAACACATCCGCTATGAGCCCCATCGTAATCCATTTCTTCCTGCCGTTCAGGCGGTAGTTATCCTCCTCCGGTTCGGCCTGCGTTTCAATGCTTTTCGCATCACTCCCGATACCCGGTTCACTAAGTCCAAAAGCGCCGAGAACCTCACCTGATGCCAGCCGCGGAAGCCAGTGGGAACGCATCTGTTCAGATCCAAATTTCAAAATGGCAATGGCAACCATACCATGCACGGTGAGCAGGCTTCGTACAGACGAACAGCCTCGTCCAATCTCCTCATTCAGCACACCAACTGATATCGGATCAAGACCCAGCCCGCCATATTCCTTCGGAATCATGGAGCCTAGATAACCTGAAGATTTCAACGATTCAATCACTTCAGGATGAAGCCTTTCTTCCCGATCATGAAAAGCCGCGTAGGGGATAACATACTGGTTCGTATATGAGGCAGCCTCCTGCTTACAGCGAAGCTGCTGCTCGTTCAATTCCATTTTCAACGCGCTAACCTCCTATTGGTGAAATATCGTTAGACAGCATATCGGAATCAGGAACTCACCATTTTGCTCTCGATCAGTTCCGTAATGGCATTAATCGATTTGAAGTTCTGCAGGTCCAAATCCTGATTGTCGACACGGATGGAGAATTCTTTTTCCAAAAACATCACGAGCTGCATGGCAAACAGGGAATTTACAAAACCCAGGGCAAAAATATCTTCATGATCTTGAAGCTCATGCTTTTTGAAAAAACGCCCTAAAAATTTGCGAACTTTACCTTTAACTTCTTCCATCTTAAGAACTTCACTTTTAACTTCTTCCATTTCGCGAACTTCATTTTTAACTTCTTTCATTCGGATAACTCCCTTTCTCTCATTCCATTTATTTTTGAAGCAAAGAAAACGACGATTTAATGGAGTCCATTCGTAATGGGTTATGCCATTAATAGTTCACAATGTGAATTCATCAGTGTATTAGTAACTGTAGAAGCCTTCTCCTGACTTTCTGCCTGTTCGGCCCGCATGCACCATCTTTCTGAGCAGCGGACAGCAGCGGAACTTGGGGTCCTGATAGCTTTCATACAGTACATCAAGCGAATCCATAACGGTATCCAGACCAATCAAGTCAGCCGTCTCCAGCGGTCCCATCGTATGTCCATAACATTTCACAAAAATATCATCCACTTCACGGGCAGATGCTACCTGATCCTGAAGCACAAAAGCGGCCTCATTCATAAATAGATGTGAAATACGGTTCGAAACAAAGCCCGGATAATCGTTGACCAAAATAGTCTCTTTGCCAATGGATGAGAGGAGTTCTGTCACCACTTCGATCGTCTGCTCGGATGTATCCATTCCCTTGATCACTTCAACAGCAGATTTAAGAGGTACCGGATTCATAAAATGAGTGCCGATGACCCGATCAGGCCGTTTCGTAAGTGCTGCAATTTTCGTAATGGAGATACAGGATGTGTTTACCAGGTAAATGCAATCCTCCTGGCAAATCGGATCAATCTGGACATACACCTCCTTTTTCACTTCCCATTGTTCATTTACATTTTCCACAATGATATCTGCTTCACGAAGCTCCTCCAGAGAAGTAGTTCGATGAATTCGCTCCAGAATAATTTCGGGGGCTTCAAGCCCCTCCACTTTTTTGAACAGCATCAGCATACGAATCTGGTTGTAGATTTCCTCTGCGGCTGTATCCAGCACTTCTTCGCTGATGTCCACCAAGATCACCTTATGCCCTGCTTGCGCAAAACTCTGTGCTACGCCGCGGCCCATTACACCCGCTCCGATAACTCCAATGGTTTTCATGTCTTGCCTCCTTATATGTCTGAAGAGAATGCCTCTTCGGAGTTAGAAATTAAAATCAAAATCAAGGGTATCTGTGTCTGTATTCGGGGTGATCTGCACATGTTTGCTGCTCTCCAGTTCGACCTCTCCCAGCTTCTGTTCCGGATGCTGCAGTACCTGATGAAGCAGCTGCATGTAATCACGAAGCATCTTCTCGGCAGTTTCCCGCTTGAACAGCTTGGTACGGTATTCCAGGTTAAACTTCAGTTTGTCATGCTTCTGAATCACTTCAAGATAAACGTCATATCGGCTTTCAGAAGCCCCGAACTCGTACGGTGTTGTTGTAAACTTCCCTACGGTCACATCGACCGTACCCACATTTTGCAGCGCGAACATGGCGTCAAATAACGGGTTCCGATGAATATCCCTGTTCAGATTCAGTTTTCGTACCAGATCCTCAAACTGAAACTGCTGGTTTTCATATGATTTCAATGCACCTTCCCGTACTTCGGCAAGCAGCTCAAGAAATGTTTTATCCGCCTGCGGCTTCGTACGGATGGTTATGATGTTAATGAAAACACCCACTACATCTTCCAGATCGGCGTGTGATCGACCGGCGATCGGAGAGCCAACAACGATGTCATCCTGGGCCGCGTATTTCGCCAGCAGCACGTTATATGCAGCGAGCAGCAGCATAAACAGGGTCGTTCCTGTCCTCGAAGCCATACGTTCCAGTTCCAGAGTTAACGATTCACTGCCCATCACGACCACCTGATCCCCTTCAAACTCATTGGCAGCAGGGCGAACATAATCAGTAGGCAGATGAAGCTGCGGTATGGAATCCCTGTACAGGCTCAGCCAGTATTCTTCCTGCTTCTGCAAAGCCCCGGAGGATAAAAGCGTATTATGCCACTCGGAGAAATCTTTGTACTGTATAGAGAGAGGTTTCAACTCGCGCCCTTCATACAAATCAATAATTTCCTGCATAATGATGTCCATGGACATGCCGTCTGTGATGATGTGATGCATGTCAAAGAATACGGCATGTGTTCGTTCCGCAAGCTTGACCACCTCAAATCGGAAAAGCGGTGCCTGATCCAGTTCAAATGGCTTCACAAAACCAAGAAGTCTGTCCGTGAGTTCTTCCCGGGTACACTCGGAATATCCAACGCTGAAGTCCACATGATCCCATATCTTCTGGTAAGGGATACCATCCTGGATTTCGAACGACGTTCGGAATGCCTCGTGGCGCTTGATTAACTGTCGAATGATCCCTTCAAAAATGCCGTGCTCGAAGTCCCCCTCCATAATGGATGCCCTCGGAATGTTCGCGCTGGTGTTGGGGCCCTCCAGCCGGTCCAAAACAAGGAATCTCTTCTGAGCCGAAGACACCGGATAATAGGCTCGCTGCTCTACCGGGGTCAGGACAGGGATTGTCACGCCTGCAGCACCGGTATCCACTGCAGGACCGTACGTCTCTTCCAGATAAGCAGCCGATTCTGCAATGGTTGGATACATTAGAATTTCGGCTGTATTGACAAGCACTGATAAAGCTTTGGTGAGACTGTTCGCAATCTTGAGCCCAATGATCGAGTCTCCTCCCAGTTCATAAAAGTCATCGTATATGCCTAATTCAGTGACGCCGAGAGCGCGGCTCCAGACGCTTCCCAGTTTCATTTCCATCGCCGAGTACGTGCCGTCCGTTCTTCCCTGCAGATGCAGTTCCCCCTGCTCTTCCTTCCCGTAATCTGAATCTGCTCTGCGCCCCTGCTCAATGGCTTCACGAATATTATCCGAAAACAGCATCAGCGGCATATCATCCGATACATGCTGATAGATTGCCTCCCGGTTCAATTCTCCGATCAGGACCTGTGTAATATCCTTACGCATTGCCTCCTGCAGTCCCTGAATACCTCTCGCTGTGCTGATAGCCTTGAAGCCGCCGTCTGCATTGACATGGAAATCCTTAGCCATGCCTGTTTCTTTCCAGGCGGTCCAGTTCACCGTGAGAGTGGGAAGTCCTTCTTGTCTGCGCTGGGCAGCAAACGAATCCAGATAGGCATTCGCAGCTGTATAATCTCCCTGCCCGGGTTCACTAAAAAACGTGGTCGCCGTAGAGAACATCACAAAGAAGTCTGGTCGATCTGAACGTGTCAGCTGATCCAGACTCCATGTTCCCAGCACTTTAGGACGCATCACGCGTTCAAAGGCTGTCCGTTCCTTGTTCATGAGAAACCCTTCACCGGCTACACCTGCGCCGTGAATAATACCTGAAACCGGGCCATGCTGTTGTCTGACACTGCTGAGCACCGAAGCAAGCTGAATCGGATCTGCAATATCGGCACTGTAGAGATGAACCTCTGTACCACGTGCCTCCATCTCCTGAATTCGTCCAATCTGAAGGGACAGCTTCTCGTTCTGTTCCGAAGACATCAGTTCTTTCCACATATGACGTTCAGGGAACTGAGATCGGTTGATCAGCACCAGTTTGATTTTCGCTGAAGACATGGAGAGTGCATCAGCCGTTTCCAGACCGATGCCTCCGGTTCCCCCTGTGATCAGGTACACACCACCTTCGCGCATCTGGACCGGCTGCTCTGGCAGCAGCGACATCGGCATTTCTCCCAATTCCTGAACATATCGGCGTCCGTTTCGATATGCAGCCAGATACAAGGTGTCCGGCTCACGGATCTCCTGAAGCCACTGCTCGATCGGTGTTTCGGAATCAATATCAACCGCCCTGCAGCGGAACTGATTCATTTCATGACAGATGGTTTTGCCAAGCCCCACCATTGGAGCGTATTCTGGATGGATACACGGTTCACTGCCCGTAACACGCTGGCTGCAGGTTGTCATCAGCACCAGATCAACCGGACGTTTGAAGTGAACCTTGGACATCTCTTTGGACAGGTAAAATAGACTGTACACACTTCGCTCAAGGGAGTCCTCCAGTCCATCCACTGTGCCTGTTTCTGAAATATCCATGGCAAAAAAATGAAGCAGCTGTGAGATTTTATACGGCTCTATCGCTCGTACAAGCCGCTCATAGTCCTCTTCGCATGGCCGGATTGTAAATTTTGCGTTGGACTGATTGGTATAGGAGTCACCCCGGTATACCCTGATAACGAGTCTGCCCTCCGCCTCCAGTCTGGCGGCAGCGGACGAAGCCGTGCCCTTTTCATCCATGAATATGACGACCGGCTCCGTTCCGCTTGCTTTTGTACCGGAAACCGGCCTGCTCATTTCTTTCCAAAGTGCGGCATAGTGCAGGGGAACCGCCTTGTCGTGACTGGACATGTCCGCCGAACGCTTGCGCTCGGGAATGTCGATCCAGCATCGTTTCCGCTCCAGCGGATACGATGGCAGGCTTACTTTGCGGATCAGCTCACCTGCATACAGGTCTGCCCAATTTGCATCTGCTCCCTGAACATAGAGATGAGCGATCTGTTTCAGCAAATACACGGATTCCCGTCCGTTTTGGACAAAGTTCTCAATAGCAGAACGTAATAATTGACTTAGGCCCGTTTTTTCTGACTCCGTCATATCACCTGCGGATCGTTCCTTCTTACTCTTGGGAACGATCCGATGCTCTCCAAATTCAAGTCCAGGTGCCGTGTCGGACCCAAAACGCGTTCTTGATGCCTGGACAAGCATGCTCAGCATGCTCTCGCCATCTGCAGCAGTAAAGGCTAGCCGGAATGAATAGTGGCCGCGGCCTGTGCTTGCCGTACTGCAAATGTCTGCAAGAGAACTTGAATGGCTGCGTTCAAACAGCTTTATATAATCATCCACCAATCGGCGCAATCCATCCTCCGAACGGGCAGATAATACCAGGAGATGAGGACCAGTTGCTTCGGGCATCACAGGTGCCGTTTTTGGCGGTTCTTCCAAAATGACATGGCAGTTGGTACCGCTGATGCCAAAGGCACTGACTCCGCACCGGCGCGGGCCGCTTTCCACCTTCCACTGCCGCAAGCGTGTATTTACATATACGGGTGAAGCATGAAAATCGATATTCCGGTTCGGACGGTTAAAATGGAGATTGGGCGGAATAATGCCATCCCTCACCGCCAGTGCTGCCTTAATCAGACTGATCATACCGGCAGCTTCCGAAGTATGTCCCAGATTCGTTTTGATCGATCCGATCGCGCAGAATTGACGCTTGTCCGTAAATTGCCGAAAGGCATTCTGAATCCCTTTAATCTCAATCGGGTCACCCAAGGCTGTTCCTGTACCATGCGTTTCCATGTATGTGATAGTCTCGGGTTGAATACCTGCCTGCTGCCAAGCTTTCGTTATTACTTCCTGCTGCGCTGCCGGATTCGGAGCCGTAATACCGGCTGAACTGCCGTCCTGATTCATGGCGCTTCCTTTGAGAACGGCATAGACTTGATCACCATCCGCCAGTGCATCTTCCAGTCTCTTGAGCATCACAACCCCGATCCCCTCACCAAGACCTGCACCGTCAGACTCATCATCAAATGCACGTGTCTTACCGTCACCCGACTCCAGACCCTGGAGCATATTTTCATTCTTTTTGGTGATCGGCATCGTCGAAATCTTAATTCCTCCGACTGCAGCCATACGGCACTCGCCGCTCAGCAAAGCTCGTGAGGCAATATGGACCGCTGTAAGAGAGGACGAACAGGCCGTATCGACAAGCATGCTCGGTCCTTTCAGGTTTAATAGATAGGAAATGCGGGCAGGGATGATGGAAGGTGTATTGCCCACCACAGCATCAGGCAGCGCACCCAGATCTGTTTCATAGATAAATCGTGAATACATATCCACCGTGTTCGTTGAATATCCCAAGAAAACACCGGTATCCGACCCCGCAAGCTGCCCACCGCCATATCCCGCATCCTCAATAGCCCTCCAGACCGTCTCCAGAAAAAGGCGCTGGTTAGGGTCGGTCAAACTCGCTTCCTTCGGTGATAACTTGAAAAAGGAATAATCAAACAAGTCAATATCCTCAATAAAAGCACCTGCCTTGGAACCCAGCTCCGGGAGATCCAGTGCTGTATTTTGCAGATACCAGTCCAGGTCCTGCTGCCTCCGGTCCGGGAGAGGCCTTATATGATCAACCTTGCCCTGAATATGATCCCAGAATTCGGAAACATCGGTTGTGGAGGCAACATTCAGTGCCATGCCTACAATAGCCAGATCTCCCGGTTTCGTTGTAGTCAAGGCGTCCGATTTCATACTGCCCTTGGGTTTTGTATCTGCCTCCAAGGCAATGTCTACCTGCTCCTGCGGCGGCACAGCTTCTTCGATCTCCTCTGTCTCACCGTGTTCCTTGAAGATGAATGCAGCAAGCTTATGAATGGTCGAAAATTCAAATAAATCCGTTACGGCAAGAACACCCGGATATCGTTTGGATAGCCCTGCATGAATCCGGAGCAGCAGAATGGAGTCTGCACCCAGCTCAAAGAAATTTTCATAGACATCAATTTCATCAAAGCCCAGAACCTCTTTGCATACGCTGGCAACATGGCGTTCTGTCGCGGTGTACCCGCCCTCGCTTTTGCCTGACAATATGACTTCACCGCTGGATACGCCTCCCGCCTTCTTGGCCGATCTGGTTTTGGAGGCCGCGCGCTGCAAATATGCAGCCACGCTGCTGCTGAGTTCAGCGGATAAACGCACCTGCATTTTATCCAGCAGCCGCACACCGCCTCCGCTGAAATTCAGCTGCCCGATGAGCACTCTGCGAATAGAGGAGTTCATCGCCTGCTCCAGACCTGCAACAGCTTGAGCGGTGAGTATTGTTTTGAAGATTGTATCGGCAGTAAACCCTGCATCTACGGACATGCCTGTCTCTTTCCAGGTTGTCCAGTTCACCGTAAGTGTACGTTTTCCTCTTGCGCTGCGCTCATCAGCATAAGCGTCCATATAAGCATTGGCTGCCACATAGTCTGCTTGAGTCACACCGCTGAACATTGTGGCTACAGAAGAATACATGACAAAGAAATCCAGATCATCGTTACACGTAAGCTGATCCAGATTCCATGTTCCATCTATTTTGGATGCCAGCACTTCGGTAAACCGATCTTCACTTCGGTCCACCAGGAGCTGGTCTCCCCCAACACCTGCTCCGTGGATAATGCCATGGATCGCCCCATAACGTGTTCGTATATCACCGATCACATCTGCCATCGTGTTCTCGTCTGCAACATCAGCACTGTACCAGAATACTTCCGAACCCGCTGCTTCCAGTTCCGTAACGGCTGTGATGAAACGCCGAAGTTTCGATTGCCCCGGCTGATGCTGCACATCCTTCCAGCTTGTACGTTCGGGTATGGGAGTACGATTAACCAGCACCAGCCGGACTTTTGCCTTCGAAGCCAGGAAACGGGCCGTCTCCAGACCAATGCCGCCCCCGCCCCCGGTAATGAGGTATACGCCCTGTTCACGGATTGTTAGGGGAGCATCATGCTTCACGTCGATGCGGGTAAACTCTTCGGCGTATCGCCGTCCATTACGGTAAGCTGCCAGATGGTCCCCTGCCGAATCTGCTCCCAGGACATCCTCTAACCAAACGGCTGCAGTCGTTTCATGGTCCACATCAACCGATCGGAACGTTATGTCGGGATGCTCCCGGCTCAGCACCTTGCTCAGACTCAGATACGCGGCATGCTCCGGCAGCTGAATATGCTCGGTACCTGTAACACGATGGGCGTTCATCCCCACTAGTGTTATGCCTGTAATGGATGCGAACTTACTTCTCATGAGAGCCCGTACCAGGTAATACACACTGTATACATTTCTGCGCTGGCAGTCCCTTAATTCGTGAAGGGATTCAATACCGGATGCACGATGATGCTGTACCGCACTGCCAACATGAATGATGTGTTCCAGAGTCCTTCCCTGCAGGCTGGAGAACAGCCGATCATAATCCGTTTCCTGGTCTCCCAGAACATACTGGCCGGACGCCTTTAGTTCATAAGAAGCACCTAAGGCAGCCCGGATTACGGCAGCTCCATTCTCTTCAAGTACAAGAGCGGCGGCGTCTCCCGCACCAGGTGTTCCCTCAATCAGCAGCACAGCGGACGGAAATTGAGTATCTCCGCCTTCCTGACGTCTGCGCTCAGCTGCCTTCCACTGCATCGTATAGTGAAACTCTTCCTCACTCGTTAAGGGCAGCGTTCCCTGTCCAAGACTTCTTCGATTGGAAGTCATCTCCTCCGGCAAATCAATCCAGCAGCGATGACGCTCAAAAGGATACACTGGCAGACTGACCCGTCTTGCACCAGTCTCGCTGTACATTTCTGACCAGTTCACGTCTGCTCCCCGAACATATAACGAGCCCAGTTCGAGCAGCTCCTTTTCATCTGCCGCCCCGGATCGAATCACCTCCTGCACCAGCTGCTGCACCTGCTGATCCAGTTTCCTCCGTGAAGCCTCTGTCATATCTCCGGCTTCAAGCTTCGCTTTGCTGGCAGGTACGATCTTATGCTCCCCGAAGTGGAACCATGGCTTATCCCCGCTCCAGCTCTCCCTGGACGAGAGTTCCCGCAGCTTCCATTCGAGGTCTGCAATACTGTCTGCGGTTACAGCTAACCGGAAATTATAATGTCCTCTGCCCGAACTCGCGGTATAACATATATCCTGCAGGTGACAGTCGGGTTCCTTTTTCTGAATGAAATTTTCATAGGCTGTGACAAGCTCACGTAAAGCCATCTCGGATTTTGCGGATAATACAAGCAGTCCGGAAAACCTATCCGAAGGTCCAGCAGCCGTCACACTCCCACTTGGCGCTTCCTCCAGGACCAGGTGACAGTTGGTACCGCTGAAGCCAAAACTGCTGACTGCGCAGCGCATAGGCTGCTCTGACGCTGTTTTCTCCCATTTACGAAGCCGTGTGTTTACATACACAGGTGAAGTTTTGAAGTCAATCTGTCCGTTTGGCCGATCAAAGTGAAGAGATGGCGGGATTTCACGATTTTTGATCACCAGTGCCGCCTTGATCAGACTTACCAGCCCAGCCGCTTCATAAGGATGACCTACGTTGGATTTTACTGTTCCAATGGGACAGAACTGTTTTTTGTCGGTATATTTCTGAAAAGCAAGCTCCAGCCCTTCCAATTCCAGCGGGTCGCCAAGCTTCGTTCCTGTGCCGTGCGTCTCAATATAGGAGAGGCTCTCCGGGTGAATACCGGCCTGATCCCACGCTCTGGATATAACGTCGGCCTGTGCCTCAGGATTGGGAGCCGTTATCCCGATGGAAGCCCCGTCCTGATTAATTGCACTGCCTTTGATTACAGCATAAATCTGGTCATGATCCTTCAGCGCTTTGCTGAGCGGTTTAAGAACGACGGCAGCCACACCTTCACTGATACCAGCCCCGTCCGAAGAATGATCGAAGGCTCTTGTCCGACCATCCGAGGCCTCAAGTCCTCCCCGGTAATATTCTGTATCCAGCGGCATGAGATTTACGCGCAGGCCCCCCGCAAGAGCCATGTCACAGTCTCCATTTAACAGCGATTGACAAGCCAAATGAACAGCTACCAAAGATGAAGAACAGGCTGTGTCGACGACCATCGAAGGACCTTTCAGATCAAGCAGGTACGAGATCCGGGCAGGCATCATAGCCGAAATGTTGCCAACGGCTGCATCGGACGTCAGATGAATGTCGATATCCTGAAGCATCCGCAGATAACTATCCTTGATATTACTCGCAAACCCCAGATATACACCCGTGCGGCTGCCTGCCAGACTTTTCCCGCCATAACCGGCATCCTCAAGAGCACTCCAGGCTGTCCGCAGGAACAACCTCTGAAAAGGGTCCATCAGCGCTGCGTCCCGGGGAGGAATCCGAAATAACTTGTAATCAAACTGATCAATTTCTTTCAGATAAGAGCCGCTGCTGAACTTGATGTGATCTCCGTATCCTGCATATTGAAGATAAGCTTCAATATTCTGACGACGCGAATCCGGGAAATTGGCAATGGAATCGCAGCGTCCCCGAATATTATCCCAGAACTCGTCAATCGTATCTGCTGAGGGAAGCATTGCCGAGATGCCTACAATGGCTATGCCTTCCGAATCCTTCCGTCTTCCTTCTGCTTTCAATCCCTTCAGCAGCTGGGCTGCTACCTGCTTGTCAATTTTACCTGCAGCCGCGTTCTCAATAATCATTCTTAACATTTGGCTGGTTTGGTTCATTAGCTTCTCCTTCCTCAACGATCTTCGAAGCTCTTGACAGCATCGTCAATGCTCAGACTCCCGGCTTCAATATCTTTAAACAATTGTTCAAAATCATCTTCTGCCCGGGATGCCGGAACAGCCGGCTTCACGTCCAGTTTGGTCATGATGAATTGAGACAGTGCATGCACGGTTGTGTAGGAGAAAAGATGAATTAACTTCATTTTTCCTGGATAGGCCTCTTCCAGCAGCGCAAACAGCCTGTTCAGCAAAACGGAATCTCCACCCAGATCGAAGAAGCTGTCGTGAATATCCAGTTCCTCAAAACCAAGCACTTCGTGATACATACTCGCAATCTGACGCTCGATGCTGTTGTAATCCTCGCCTTCTTTACCCTTAAGTTCCACCTGGGTGTTTGCAGAAGACTTGTTTTTCTTGGTGGTTGTTACCATCGACGTCTGCTTAAGTTCTTCCTGCTTCTCAGCCTCCCGCAGTCTCTCCGTCATCTCTTCAGAGAAACGAAACGGAAACTTGTACAGCAGCGCCTTGGCAAAGCGTGGATGGTAGGTGAACTCCCCGATTAATACACGCGAGACTTCCTTCTGAAGTGCCTGCATAAATCCGGCAGCTGCCTGTTCTGTCGGAAGCGCCTTGGTGATGGCATCCACATTAAATCCGTAGTCAACCGACATACCGGCTTCTTTCCACGAAGACCAGTTGATGGACAGCGTTTTCAGCCCGCTTTTGCTGCGCGCATAGGCCAGCGCATCCAGATAGGCATTAGCTGCGGAGTAGTCTCCCTGCCCCACCTCACTCGACAACGATAGCCCGGATGAGAAGAAAACAAGGAAATCGAGCTGGTCCTGCCGGGTCAGCTGATCTATAATCCAGGCCCCATGCACTTTGGGATGCAGCACTTCGTCAAAGGTTTCCCGCGTCTTACGAATCAGATATCCTACAGCCGGCACACCTGCACCGTGGATTACCCCCGTAATCTTCCCGTATCTGTCTCTGACATCAGCCAGGACACGCTGCATCGCTTCATAATCCGCTGTATCCGCCGCATAACAGGAAATTTCCGATCCCTGCTGTTCAATCTCCAGAAAGTTCTGCAGACGGGCGGCCATCTTAAGATCCAATGTCGGGTCCTCAAGGAGCATCTCCCATTCTGTTCTTGGCGGAATCGGCTTGCGGCCCAGCAGAACAAGTTTGACTTTGGCCTGCGAAGCAAAATATTTAGCCATCTCCTGTCCAATCCCGCCCGTACCACCGGTAATGACATATACACCGTTTTCCTTGATGGCCACAGGTGAATCTGCCAGATCATCAGCCAGTACTTCGCCAAGCTCCTCGATATATCGCATGCCATCTCGATACGCCGAGGTATAGCTCTGATCCTGTGAACCCATCTCATGAAAAAGCACCTCTGTCCCGATATTCTCATCCAGGTCAATGCTTCGGCAGGTGATATGCGGATACTCCAGGGCAAGCACTTTGCCAAGTCCCGTCAAAGAAGCCGCATCCGGGGAAAGCCGTGACTCTTCTGTTGTGACTTCGTAAAGCAGCTCCGAGACAAGCATGATGTTTAAGGCATTATCATTTCCGTGTTCAATGAGTGCACGAACGAGATGAAACAAGCTGTATACGCCTCTCTGCTGCCGCTGCTCCAGCTCCTGCATCGTGCGAACCTCAGAAGACGCCGATGCAGCAAACAAATGCACAATGTCACTTACAGACGTCTCACCCAGTGCGGTAAAGAGTGCTCCGAAATCATCCTCCGAGCCGTTTACTGTAAATGCCCCGTCCTTTTCACGATGAAAGGATTCACCGAAGTTAACTTCAATAACACGACGCCCTGAAGCTTGAAGGAGTTCCGTCAATTCGCTCCCCCGGCGTCCTTCATCCTTTAGGACCAGTACTGCTCCCGAATTTTGCTGGCTTGCCATCTCCGGTATGTCTGCCCTGCGCCAGTTCATCCGATAAAAACGTGCTGACCATGGTTCATTTAAAGTGATATTTTCCGTCCTTACTGACCGGGCTCGCGCCCCCTCTGGTACTTCGAACCAGCAGCGGGTTCGTGTAAACGGGTACGTCGGCAGACTTGTTTTTCGCAGCCCGTCTTCGGTGTATAGAAGCTCCCAATTCAGATCAGCGCCCTGTACATACTGCAGTCCGATTCGGTCCATTACATCTGAGGCAGATGCCAGCCCCTTTCCTATTCTTGCGAGTTCCGGGTTCAAACCGGTTGTTTCCGGCGAATCGGAACAGCCAGGTTCACTGCTTCCAGGTTTATGATAGCCGTAATAGAGCCCCTGGCTTCCCGTTTTCGGGGATTTCCCCGATGAATTGCCCATCGCAGTACTTCCTTTGTTATCCTCTGCTGCGTTCTCCAGAAGATGCTCTGCCTCCATCAGTCGAAGCTGAAGCTGGCCTGCATTCTGACCCGAAACCAGCAGCCGATATGCATAATGCCCTCTTCCCGTGTTCGCGGTGTAACAGATGGAAGATAGCTCCGAAGGAGCGGCTGCGGAAAGCACATCCACATATTGCTTGATCAGAATGCGCAGGGCCTCCTCCGTTTTGGCTGATACCGTTAAGAGATGCTCTCCATGAATTACCGGATCAGCTAATGCTGCAGCGGGTGCCTCCTCCAGTACAATGTGACAATTGGTTCCGCTGATTCCAAATGCACTTACACCGCTGCGCCGCGGTATGTTTTCTGCCTCCCAATGCCGTAAACGGGCGTTCACATAAACAGGAGATGAAGCAAAATCAATGGAACGATTCGGTCTGTGAAAATGTTTTGAAGCGGGAATCTGCTGGTTATGCAGGGAAAGTGCCGATTTAATCAAACCGATCACTCCCGCTGCCTCTGAAAGGTGACCAATATTGGTTTTGACCGAACCAATTCCGCAAAATTGGCACTTCGTGGTGTGACGACGGAAAGCCTGCTCTATCCCCTGTACCTCAAGCGGATCGCCCAGCATCGTGCCGCTGCCATGGGTTTCAATATAAGAAACCGTTTCGGGTTCAATACCAGCATCAGCCCAAGCCTGCAGTATGGCTTCCGTCTGTGCTTCCGGGTTCGGAGCCGCGATACTGATTGATTTTCCATCCTGATTTACACCGTACCCTTTGATGACCGCATAAATCTGATCCCGATCCTCCAGTGCTTTCTCCAGCGGTTTCAGCAGCACGACTCCTGCCCCTTCACCGATCCCTGATCCATCGGAATCATCATCAAACGCTTTGGTCCGCCAGTCTGTAGATTCAATGCCAATCTTGATGTGATCACTCTTCAGTGGCACAAGATTGATTTTGATTCCCCCTACCAGTGCTTGATCACACTGCCCCTCTTTAATCGCCTGACAGGCCAGTGTAACTGCCACCAGAGAGGAAGAACAGGACGTATCTACCACCATACTCGGCCCTTTCAGATCCAGCAGAAAAGACAGCCGACCTGCGGCTACAGATGCCAGATTACCGACCAGGGAATAAGCGAAGCTTTCCGGCTCCGCATCATAAATAAAGCGGGAATACAGGTCCCTTATATTATTGGAGAGCCCCAGATATACGCCTGTTCGGCTGCCCGTAAGTTTACCGCCGCCATACCCTGCATCTTCTATCGCCTTCCAGGCTGTTTCAAGAAATAATCTGTGATTGGGGTCTGTCAGACTGGCCTCTTTGGGAGACATTTTGAAATAGGCATAGTCGAATTTGTCGATTTCATCGAGATAGGCATTCTCATTAAAAGCAATCTCATCCGGATTCATGCCCAGATACTCCAGATACGAATGGATATCCGGTCTTCTGGATTCCGGAAAGGAACGGATGCTGTCCGTTCCACTGATCATGTTGTTCCAGAATTCTCCCGGCGAGTCGGCCTGAGGCAGTTTTAAAGCCATGCCTACAATGGCAATATCCTTGGTTCCCTGCACGGACCCGGACGCTTTGCAGGTATCCTCTTCCTGTTTAAGTTTCTGAAGAAGCTGCACCGCAACCGTCTTGTCCAGCGTTCCATCCTGCAGATGTTCCATGATGAACTTGTATACATGCTCCATCTCATTTCTCCTTTACAAGTTAATCAGATTGTTCAGCGCCTGCTGCAGCGTCACATCGCCGCTTTCCATCTGATCGATGACACGCTTCAAATCCTGTTCCATATCCTGCGCCTTCGATTCAGACTGTTCATCCATAAATCGGGCCAGCCGGGTTATATTGGAGTTGGCAAACAAATCGGTGACTTTGGTCAGACCAGGGAACTGCTGATCAATCCGGGCATGAACCTGTATAAGAACGATAGAGTCAGCACCCATCTCAAAGAAACTGTCTCCCACATGGATTTCTTGAAAGCCCAGCATGGTCTGACAGATGGATGCAAGGGTCCGCTCAGTTTCCGTATACACACCGTCCGCTTTTCCGACTAACGTCACTTCTCCCGTGACACTCGTTTTCAAGGAAGAAGCAGCACGTTTGCTCTCCAGCTGTTTGATCCGCTGATCCAGCTGCAGCCTAATTTCGGATGAAAGATCAAATGGACTTTTGGCCAGTGAAGAAATCAGCTGACCTTCATAATGAATTTCTCCGATCAATACCCGCTTCACCGCTGGCTGCTGCATGACATGAGCCAACTGTCGTATCGCCTGTGCCGTTGGCATGGCTTTGAACAGCGTATCTACAGCAAAACCATGGTCTGCGGACATCCCGGTCTCTTTCCAGGTGGACCACTGCACGGTCAATGTGCGTTTGCCAAGTTTGGTTCTGTAATCGGCATAAGCATCCAGATAAGCATTGGCTGCAATATAATCCGCTTGACCTGGTGCACTGAAGATAGAAGCAATAGACGAGTACAGCACCATGAAATCCAGTTGATCCTGCTGGGTAAGCTGATCCAGCACCCATGTCCCGTAAACTTTCGGATAAAACACTTCATTGAATCCGGTCTGCGAGCGATTAATGATCAGTTCTGAACTCCCCACACCTGCTCCGTGAACAATTCCTCTGATCCTTCCGTATTGGTCCCGCAGTTGGTCCAGAAGCACACGCATCGAATTCAGGTCGGATACATCTGCAGCATAACAGCTGACATGGTGTCCCCGACTTTCGAGATCACGAATGGTCGTAATCTGATGTATAACTTTCAGGCTGCTCTGTGCTGCCACTACCGCATCCCAGTCCTCACGTGCCGGCATAGGTGTACGGCTGATCAGCGCAAGATTCACCGGTTGACCTGCAGCCATGTATTTGGCCGTCTCCAATCCAATTCCACCTGTGCCGCCTGTAATCACGTATACGCCATCGTTATCAAATACAATGTTGGCTGGTGCAGCTTCTGGTGCCTGAAGCTCCCTGAACTGCTGCACATATCGGACCCCATCCCGGAAGGCAACCTCATAATAAGCGGATGGGGTCGTTATCTCCTGCACCAGCGTATCCAAAGGCGTGGCCGCATCCATGTCAATGCAGCGGCATTGAATATGCAGGTTCTCCTTGCCGACGACCCGCCCCATGCCAAACGCCGAGGACAGATACGGCCTGATACGTTCTCTGCCATGGATGCTGTTCACCTCGCGGGAGATCAATACCAGATCGACAGGACTGCTCAAGTTACTGGATACCAAGGCTCGAATCCATCGATAGAACGCATATACACGTTTATTTAGTATTGAAGTAAAGCTTTCTACATCTACATCGGATGCATCGTTTTCGGAAGAGTCGTCATCACCAGCACCGTTCAGATATATCACTCTCGACACCTGCTCGATGCCTGCCTGCTGTAAAGCCCGGATGTATATATCGACATCAGATATATCATGAGTATCTGGAAGTGAGAGCAGCGTATCGTTCTGAAGAATCGAATAGACCTCCACACCTGTCTGTTCCATATGGGATACAATCCGTGATGCCGCATCAGAACCATCGAGAATAACGAGTGTTTTGCCTTCAGCCGGGTCAGTCAGCTGCGAACCGACTGCTGCATCACTATTTCCTGCTGCAGGCTTCCACACAAGCTCATAAGCTTCAGGTACTGCGTGGACACCGACATGTGAAGACACCAAAGATGGCTCGGGAAGATCCACCCAGCATCGTGTGTTGTCATATACATACAGAGGCAGACTGATCTTACGAATCTCTTCGTTTTCATACAGCAGC
Source organism: Paenibacillus sp. AN1007 (assembly GCF_040702995.1). Lineage (NCBI taxonomy): Bacteria > Bacillati > Bacillota > Bacilli > Caryophanales > Paenibacillaceae > Paenibacillus > Paenibacillus sp. AN1007. The sequence goes on along the minus strand of NZ_CP159992.1, from coordinate 177,504 downwards.
TTCCAATCCAGATCACTGCCCGCAGCATACATGCTGCACAGCTTCTGTGTCAGCTCCTGCATCAGCCCCTCATCAGAGGATTCCAGATAACGGGACAGACAGTCCTTCCCCTTCCGATTCAATTCCGACTTCTCCTGCCCTGTTAATTCACTGCCCGCAGCATCACTTTTCTCTGTGACGACTTTGTGCATTCCGTAATACAACTGTTCGCCAGTTGACTCGGATGCAAGGCCGGAAACAGCGAGCGATTGCAGTTTTCGGAGCAGATCAGAGATATCCACCACTGCAAAAGCAATGCGGTGGACATGCTGCCAGCGTCCGGTATTCACCGTATAACATATATTTTTGAGCGAAATTGTCTGCTGATGTTCAGAAATAAAACGTATATATTGATCGATCATGGCTAACAGAGATTGACGGTTCTTGGCGCTCAACGTGAATATCTCTGCTTTCCTCGGGATGAAGCGCTCCTGTATAACTGGAGGTTCTTCAAGCACCAGGTGGCAGTTCGTTCCACTGAAACCAAACGCACTTACACCGCAGCGAAGAGGTGCTCCGTTCCCTTCCCACGACCTTGCCTTGGTGTTGACGTAAAGCGGCGAATCCTGAAACGGAATGACCGCATTAGGTTTCTCAAAATGAAGGGTCGGAGGCAGCACCCGGTGCTTCAGCGCCATCGCCGCTTTTACCAGACTGCCTACACCAGCAGCTTCAAACAAATGCCCTACGTTGGACTTCACTGAACTGATGGCAACAAACTGATTCTTATCCGTGTACCGCCGCAAAGCTGTAGTAAGCCCATCCATCTCAATCGGATCACCCAGTTTGGTTGCTGTACCATGAGTCTCCACGTAACCGATTGTCGAGGGATCAATTCCGGCATCCTCCCATGCCTTCACAATAACCTCTGTCTGCGCTTCGGGATTAGGGGCGGTGATGCCGATGGAGGCACCATCCTGATTAATGGCACTGCCCTTAATGACCGCATAAACATTGTCCTTGTCTTCTATTGCTCTGCTCAGCGGTTTCAAGATCACTGCTGCACCGCCTTCTCCGAGGCCCGAACCATCTGCATCCTGGTCAAAAGGTCTGGTTAAACCATCCGAAGATTCGATACCTACTTTCAGGTAATCATGATCGAGCGGACTGAGACTAATTCGGGCACCAGCAACAATAGCCATCTCGCAGTCTCCGTTACGCAGAGCCTGGCAGGCCAGATGTGTCGCCACAAGGGACGCCGAGCAGGCGGTATCAATCACCATGGTTGGTCCCTTGAGATCCAGTGGATAAGCAATGCGAGTAGGCATCATGGCGGTGATGTTGCCCACAATGGACATCGGGTATTGATAGGGGTCCAAATCACAGATCATCTTCAGATAGGAATCATTCAAGCTGCTTGCAAATCCCATGTAAACGCCTGTGTTAGTTCCCTCAATTCGTCCGCCGTACCCCGCATCTTCAACCGCATGCCATGATGTCTTCATGAATAAACGCTGGATTGGGTCCGTCAGACCGGCCTCCTTGGGAGAAAGTCTGAAATATTGGTAATCGAACTGATCAATGTTGTCCAGGAAAGCGCCTTGCAGATACTGGACTTCTTTGTCAGAACCCAACCTGGCATTCATCCATCGGTGATACGCATCCATATCCTTTTTTCGGGCATCCGGAAAATCAACCGTGCAGTCTACGCCGTTCACAACGTTATCCCAGTACTGCTGCGCTGTATCGGCCATCGGCATTTCAGCAGCAATGCCAATAATGGCAATTGCCTCATCTTCCTTCGCCACCTGCTTCTTGACCTCTCCCTCTCCCGGCGAAGGGGTATTTGCCGATGCAGCCTGCTTTTCTCTTCCTTGATTCACATGCAGAGCCAGTTTGTGGATAGACGTATGCGCAAACAAATGAGCAATCTTCACTTTACCCGGAAACTCCTCATTCAGTCTTTCGTGCATACGAATCAGCATGATGGAATTCCCGCCAAGATCAAAAAAGTTATCGTAAATGTTGATCTCCTGATAACCTAGGATTTCACTGTATATGCGGGCGACCTGCTGCTCTGTTTCGGAATAGGCTCCAGCTTCTTTACCTGACAAATCTACAGGACCAGTATGCTTCTCCTGTGGTACAGTCCGGTTTGCATGACGCTGTGTTCCTTGATCGGCCAGCTCTTTGCTGTGCTTCACCCCAGCCTGCAGCTTGTCAGAAAGCCGAAACGGGAACTGTCCCAGTGCAGCCAAATGTTTGCTTCCGTAATTCATCGCCCCGATAAATATGCGTGAGAGACTTCTATTCATTGCTGCTTCTATAGCTTTAATACCGTCCGCTGTAGGAATCGTTTTGAACATCCCGTCCACGTTGATGCCAAAGTCTACCGACATCCCGGTCTCTTTCCATGACACCCAGTCGATCGATAATGTTCTGCGTCCTGTGCTTGAACGCCATGCGGCAAAAGAATCCAGATAACAATTGGCTGCTGTATAATCCCCCTGCCCAATCTCACCAATCACTGATATCCCCGATGAGAATATCATCATAAAATCCATATCCTGATCCTGTGTAAGTTTCTCCAACATCCAGGTCCCTTTCACTTTCGGTCCCAGAATCGTCTGAAATTCCTCACTGCTTTTACGGTATATAAAGCCATCACCGGGAATACCCGCACCATGAATAACGCCATGGATGTTTCCATGACGCGTGGTAATGTCCCGAATGACTTGTGCCATCCCCTTCTCATCAGCCAGATCGGTGCTGAAATATTCCACTACAGCACCTGCAGCCTCAAGATCAAGAATACCCTGCATCTTGGCACAATGCGGATTGTCCCCGGCATGCAGCAGGTCCTTCCACTGCTCTCTTGACGGCAATATCGTTCGTCCGATCAGCGCAAGCTTTACAGACTTGGATGAGCGAGCGAGAAACTTGGCTGTCTCCAGACCAATCCCGCTTGTACCACCTGTGACGAGATATAATCCCCCAGGTCTGATCTGAAAGGGTACATTTTCTTTTTCATTCAAGTCAATTTCTGTAAAGACTTCGGTATACCGTTTTCCATCACGATACGAAACAGCATACGTTTCACCACGGATACCTCTCTCCCTGCAAATATCTTCAACAGAGGCGGACGTATCCATATCAATAAACCTGCATTGTATGTGTCCATATTCCTGCTGAATGACTTTCCCGAGTCCCATCAGCAGTGCATTGTGAGGTGCGATCGCCTTTTCGCTTCCTGTAACTTGACCGGCATATTCAGCAAGCAGGGTCAATCGAATCTCTTCGGCAAACCCTCTAGCCATTAATGCCTGGATCAGATACACCGGCGAGTAGAAGGCTTCCTTCTGCACAGCCTCAAGTGAATCCAGATCACTCGGGTAAGCGGATTTGCCAACCATGGATGAATAGATAATTTCAGCGATATCCCCGTCTGAAAATTTCTCCAGCAGTTCGGTATACATATCCGGTCCGGGACTGCCAACAGCATACCGTTTGTCCGATATTTGCTCGAATCGGCTCCCCGGCTGCACCTGAATGACTTGGCAGCCTTCATTTCTCAGTGCTTCAGCAAGATTCTGCTCCCACTCGTTTCCATCTCCAATAATCAGGATCGAATTCGTGGATGAATCTGTGGAGACGGCCTCAGCAGCTGAGCCCTGATCCTCCACCCATTTCACAGTATGGAAATAATCCTGTAAACGGACGGCAGAAGGGTCATGAATATCAATCCAGCATCGGCTGGGTTCGAACGGGTACGTCGGCAGACTCAGCTTCCGTATCTTTCTTCCTTGATACAGCTGTGCCCAATCGGCATTGGCTCCCTGTACATAGCTGGAAGCAAGTTCCCCAAGAACTGCTTCATCCCAAGCGGAGGGGGGTTCTCCGAGCTGCTTGATTCGCTCCTGCGCCTGGGTGGAATGACGGCGGATACGTGCCCGCTCTTCCGCTGCCGTATCCTCAATCCCCGCAGCGTGGACGACTTGTCCACCGATATACACCCCTCGCTGCGTTTTCAGCTGTTCCCAAGGCTGTTCCAGCAGCTGCATCAGTTCCCCTGTATCCTTTACAACCACAGACATGCGATATTCGTAATGTCCTCTACCGGCTGCTGCCGTATAACATATGTTTTCAAGCGGAATTTCCGGACGTTCCTTCAGAAAGCCGCGATAACTCTGGATCAGCCGTTTCAAGGCTTTTTCCGTCTGTGCTGAACATACAAACAGATGCGAGCTGGAGACAGATGCATCTCCGGACTCCTGTACAGCTGCAGCTTCAGGAGCTTCTTCAAGTACCACGTGACAGTTGGTCCCGCTGAACCCGAAGGCACTCACACCACATCTTCTCGGTACGCCTTCTTCCGTATCCCACGGCCGAAGTTCTGTGTTCACATATACCGGTGTCTGCTCGAAGCGAATATTGCGGTTAGGTTTGGCAAAATGAAGAGAGGGCGGAAGTTTCCGATGTTTCAAAGCCATCACTGCTTTGAGAAGCCCTGTGACACCTGCACATTCATACAAGTGTCCGATATTGGATTTAACTGAACCTATCGCACAAAATTGTTTTCGTGACGTAAATTGCTCGAAAGCATTGGTGATCCCCTTAATTTCGATCGGGTCACCAAGCTCTGTTGCTGTACCATGCGCTTCGATATATCGAATGGTTTCGGGGTCGATCCCTGCTTCCTCCCAGGCTCTAATAATCGCTTCCGATTGGGCACGCGGATTCGGAGCGGTAAGTCCAATGGATGTCCCATCCTGATTGGCGGCGGTTCCCTTGATTACGGCATAGATATGGTCCCCATCTTTCAAAGCCTGGCTCAAAGGTTTCAGCAGAATGGCTGCCACCCCTTCACCTACACCGGCTCCATCCGAAGCATCGTCGAACGTGCGGGTCTCTCCGTCGGAAGACTCAATGCCAAATTGTTCGTATTTATTAAAAACAGGCAGCGTATTGACCTTCACTCCACCGGCTATCGCGGCGTCGCATTCTCCGCTTCTGATGGATTGACAAGCCATGTGCACTGCTACCAAAGAGGATGAACATGCCGTGTCCACCACCATACTTGGACCTTTCAGATTGAGAAGGTAGGATATTCTCCCTGCCAGTACAGCAGTCACATTTCCCGTCACCGACATGGAGATGGATTCAGGCTCCACATCAGCAATGATGTTGGCGTAATTGTCACGCGTACTGCTGTAATATCCTACATATAATCCGGTGTTCGTGCCTGATAAGCTAGTCCCTCCATACCCGGCGTCTTCTACAGCTTCCCAGGCTGTCTGGAGAAAAATCCGCTGATCCGGACTCATCAGTGATGCTTCCTTGGGAGTCAGCTTGAAATAGCGGTAATCGAACTTGTCTATTTCTTCCAAATAGGAACCTTTAATAAAACGAAGCCCGACTTCTTCCTGCTGCTTGAAACGCACGTAGTTAAGAACATCCGCTTGTCTCGCTTCAGGAAATTCCACAATAGAATTTACTTTGTTCTCAATGTTATGCCAGAAGGCTTCGACGTGATCCGCCATCGGCATATGCGCAGATATGCCCACAATGGCAATATCCTCACGCTGATTCTGTTTCTGCTGTTTGAGCAGTGTAATCATATCTATCGCTGTCTTTTTGTCAATTTTGCCGCCGGACGTATTCTCAATAATGTATTTAAGCAGCTGTTCCAATGTATCCTCCCCTTACATATCAGATATGTTTTAGTCCTTTGAGCATATCTTCCATGCTGATTGTGCCATCCTCCAATTGGTCAAAAAGAGAATGGACCTCTTCACCAAGCCCCGTCACTTCGGTTGAGGCCGCAGTATCCGTCTGTTCCTTCTCCCGGGTGCCCTCCGTTTTATCAGCCAGATAAGCGCCCAGTCTATGAACTGACGGGTGCTCAAACAGATCCGCAACTACAAGAATGCCCGGATACACCCGGTCCAGCTGCGCATACATTTGTTTAATCAAAATAGAATCGGCTCCAAGCTCAAAGAAACTGTCATGGATATCCATTTCGTGGAAACCAAGAACAGCCTGACATACATTCGCAACCTGGCGTTCCCACGGACTGTATTCACCGCCATCTGATCCGCTTAATGCCGTTGTTTGTCCTGCCGTCTTTGCCTGCACAGCGGGGGCATGTGATCCGGTTGACCGTTTTAATCGCGACTCAATCCAATTCTCCACTTCAGCAGACCGTCTGAATGGATACTTCCGAATCAGCTGCAGCATACCGCGGTCTGTGGACATGTGTCCAATAAGTACTCGCTCAACCTGGCGTCCCCACACCTGATCCAGCCAGGAAAGTGCCTCTTCATTGGTCATCGCTTTAAACAAGGTATCCACACCATAGCCGGTTGCGGCCGCAGCACCTGTCTCTTTCCAGGTAGACCAGTTAACGGTCATGGTACCGCTCATTTCGCGATTGCGGTACGCCGCATAGGCATCCTGATATGCGTTGGCTGCGACATAATCTGCTTGTCCTGGTCCGCTGAACAAAGTTGCGATCGAAGAAAAAAGAATGAAAAAATCCGGATTGTCTATCCGGGTTAACCGATCCACGACCTGCGTTCCCTGTACTTTGGAGCGAAAGACCTGCTCAGCCTCTGTAATCGTTCTGTCCATTAGCGGATGATCCCCTCCAATGGCAACGCCTGCACCATGGATAACTCCAGCAATCCGGCCGTGCTGCTGACGAAGTTCACGAAGCACGCCTTCCATCGATACTTCATCCGCAGCATCGGCCTGGTACACGAGGACCTGGGCTCCGAGTGCTTCCATCTGCTGCACTGACTTTATTTTCTGAATGATGGAATGATTCGAATCTACAGCAATAATCCGATCCCATTCCTTACGTGCCGGAAGCGAAGTTCGGTTTACGAGAGCGAGTGTAATACCCGGATATCTCTCGGCGAGCCGGTTGCCGACTTCAAGTCCGATGCCTCCCAGTCCGCCGGTAATCAGATAGAGACTATCGCTGCGAATCGGTTGAGGGCGTTCTGGATACTGAGCCGGATCAAGTATACCGAACTGCTGCACGTATCTTTTTCCACTGCGGTAGGCTGTACCATAATCCTCACCGTCGTGCTCCAGTTCGGCCAGAACCTGCTCAAGCGAGGTCTGTTTGTCCACCTGAACAGAACGGCACTGCAGACGTGCATCTTCTTTCCGCGCAGCCTGCCCCAGACCAAACATCAGCGCATGCCCGGGATTCAGCGTATCCTCCATGCCTGTGATGGCATAGATGGGATCGCTCAGCAGCACCAGATCATATGCAGCAGATGAGCACACACGCAGCAGCTGCTGCAGCAGGTGGAAGAATGGTTCAACAGGCTGATTTTTTTGGATATAGATTATTCGCTGCACGTTCAATGTACCCAGATGAGACCATAACTCTTCCATACTTTCTCGTTCAGGTGAGACCCTGTACTGCTCGGGCGTTACACACGCAAAGGAAGAAGCATGAACCACCGTAATTATGGACTGTCCCTGTTTGTGCAGTGCTTCTTTCAAGGGATGGTTAAGTTCCTGTTCATCTACAAAGATGATCACAGGTCCCTCCGGTTTCTTCCGATCCGTATTGCGTTCCGGATCATGAATCCAGCCCATCTCGTAGTGATGCACGTCTTCTATTCCGGCAGTGCCTATGTCAGAATTGGAATCGACATGAGTTTGACGAGAACCAAGGTCAATCCAGCATCGGTGAGCGTCAAAGGCATACGTTGGAATGCTGACCCGCCGTACCTCTTCACCAACATAAAGACTTGTCCAGTTCACTTCGCCACCGTCCAGATACGTTCTGCAGTGTGCCCCCAAGTCGGGGTGATCGGGCATTGAAACAGCTTTATCCCGAAGCGAGCCCAGATCATCTGCTTCCAGCTCCATTAACTGGGCAAGGAGATCTTCTTTGCTCGAAGCAGTGAGAACGATGCGATGTTCGTAATGATTCCTGGACGTGCCAGCTGTATAACAAATATTGGCCAGCGTATGCGGGGTGCTGCTCAGAAAATTTATATATTTGGAAATATACTTTTGCAAGGATGAAGATGTTTTGGCTGAAAGAGGAAAGAGATATTCACGTTTTGCCGTCCCCGTCCCCTTCTCCGTGTCCGTGTCCTGAATCTGAACCTCATCATTCCAGGACTCTTCGGCCTGTTCCACAATGACATGACAGTTCGTTCCGCTGAATCCGAATGCACTAATGCCCATACGAACCGGCTCTCCGCCAGAAGGCCACGACCGGCTGCGTGTATTCACATACACAGGTGTACCGCTGAAATCGATATTTCGATTCGGACGATCAAAATGCTGTATCGCAGGTAATATTCCTTTTTTCAGAGACATGACTGCCTTTACCAGCCCGGTTATGCCTGCACTTTCGTAGAGATGCCCAATATTCGATTTCACAGAACCAATGGCACAAAACTGCCTCTTGTCGGTGTACTGTGCGAAGGCACCTTTAATCCCGTCGATTTCAATCGGATCTCCCAATATGGTTCCGGTACCATGTGTTTCAATATAATGAATACTCTCCGGATCTACCCCTGCTGCTTTCCATGCTTTTACGATAACCTCACTCTGTGCCCTGGCATTAGGTGCCGTAATCCCCATAGAGTTGCCATCCTGATTGATCGCACTGCCTTTGATAACAGCATATACCTGATCCTTGTCCCTCAAAGCATCCTGCAGCGATTTCAACATGACTACTGCCGCCCCTTCGCCTATGCCCGAGCCATCCGAACTGTCATCAAAGGGTCTGGTCATGCCATTCGAAGACTCGATGCCCATGCGGTAATATTCTTTATCCAGCGGAAGGACATTGAGCTTCACACCTCCAGCAAGAGCCATATCACATTCGCCCAGCCGTATCGCATTACAGGCATGATGGACAGCAACAAGAGACGAGGAACAAGCCGTATCCACCACCATACTTGGTCCTCTCAAATCAAGCATATACGATAATCGGCTTGGCAAAATGCAGGACAGATTGCCGGTCACCGAAATGGGAAGAGATTCCGGGTCCACTTCATGTATCATCTCTTTATACCGGTATCCCTCCAGATCGGAGACCAGTCCAACATATACCCCTGTATTGCTGCCAGCCAGTTTTTCTTGGGTATATCCGCCGTCCTCCAAAGCTGCCCATGCTGTTTCCATAAAAATACGCTGTGCCGGATTCATCAAACTTGCTTCTTTTGGAGAAAAACGAAAAAAAGGATAATCAAACGTATCTATATGATCCAGATATGATCCATCCAGATACTTAACCTCTTCTGCCGTGCTCATCTTGCGGTACACGAAATCATCGGCATCCCGGCGACGATGTTCCGGCAGGTCCCGGGTACAGTCCAGACCATGCAGCAGGTTATCCCAGAACTTCTCCGGATTGTCTGCAAGCGGCATTCGCACACCCAGGCCAACAATAGCGATATCTTGTGAGCGGACGCGCGATGTAACGGGAGCAGCAGTCTGCTGACCACCTGTTTCCATCTGACTTGTGTCCTGAACGTGCAGCTCACTGAAATCCATCAGTTTGTTTTTCACTGGATCATCCCCTCGCTTCCGCTGAACGGAGATTTTCAATGACTTTGTCTAACATCCGGTCATAGGTTCGGAAAAACGTATGCCATAATGAAGCATTCAATATAGGTTGACAATACATTGTTACCAGTATTTTTCTTTTCTCCTGCTGCATTTCACAGATGATATCAAACTGTTCTTCCAGCGCAATTCTCCCTCCGCTGAAGTAATCCGCATCACAAAATAAAGGCCTGATCGCATCAAGCCTGGACTTCATGTCTGATCGAATTAAATCCTGAATATGATACCCCGGCTGCTCGTCCACCGAACGCAGCGCTTGTTTTGCTGCAGCAAACAGCTCGTTAAAGTTTCCGACGTTTTGTACATCGAGGGATATGGAACTAATGTGATTCATCCGGTAGATTAATGTAAACACATGGAGCTGCGAACGGCTGCCAATCTCGGTCAGCAGATATGCAAACAAGGACCATAACCATTCCATCGGGGTGATGCCTGCCTGCCCAGAGAATGTTTTGATCTCACCCAACCGCTCCTTCTCGATTACGAATTCATATCGATTATCCTGTACGGCTTGTCCGGAATGTTTCATATATTCTGTCGGAACAGGATATGCCTCCAGGATCATGCCTTCCTGTTCAGCGATGAATTGAGCCAATCTGGCAATGCTGGGGTAGGCAAACATATTGGTTAACGTAATTTGAGAGGGAAATAACTTTTCAAGTTGATTGTATACTTGGGCAAGAAGCATGGAATCACTACCCAGATCGAAGAAATTTTTAGTCGTTGTAATACCTGCTTCCGTTCCCAGTACTTGTTGAAAAACACCCAAAATGCTCTCTTCCAGCTGCTGTGGCGATGTGATCTGTCGTTGATTCATAGGACACCTCCGTGTAGATTTTGGATTTACTCGGTATAACTCGTTAATGTCTGATTAACCATGCTGACGACCCGGTGCATGCTCCCTTCAAACAGATAAAAGTGACCTCCCTTGTAGATTCGGGAAGCACTGCCCTGCTGCGTAAAATCCCTCCAATGCTCGGCACTGTCCAAAATGTATTCTTCATCATCCGCTCCGTTCAGTACGGTAACATCACACTGCAGTTTGAATGGTTTCTCTTCATAGACGTAAGTCTCATTGATTTCCAGGTCTTTCCGCAGGACAGGAATGAACATATCCATGAGCTGCCGATTTTCAAAAAACTCATCCGGCGTCCCGCCCATTTCCTTCATTCGATCAATGAACTGACCCTCAGGCAGGTGATAGTAGACGTGTTCTTTTTTGTAATCCGGTGTCTCCCGACCAGAGAAAAACATATGCACAGGTTTCTGAAACTCCTGCTTATGCATTTTGTTGTACAATTCATAAATAATCAGACTCCCCAGGCTGTGGCCAAACAAAGCATAAGGCTCACCCTCCGGCAGATCCTGAGCTATATACTGAAAAACGTCATCCACACTTTGGTGAATGCTTTCATACAAAGGTTTAGAAAATTTCAATCCTCTTCCTGCCAATTCAACAGGAGTCAGTATAATACTTTCGGACAGTCCTTTTCTCCATTTGTGATAGATGGATGCCGAACCCCCTGCATATGGAACACAATATAGTCGAATCTTGGACATATAATCTCCTCTCGGTTTACAAGATCTCGCCCCATCGGATGGCTGTGGCACAATAATAGGTGCCTGCTCCTGCACCAACCATGACTACACGTGCACCTGGTCTCAACACGCCCTCTCGCACGGCTTCGCTAACTGCAATCGGCAGGCAGGCATTCGAGGTATATCCAAACTTCTCCATCGCCATATAGGCTTTATCCTGAGAAATACCAAGAGAAACTGCGAGTTCACGAATCAGATTGCTGTTCGTTTGCGGAAAGACAAACAGATCAACGTCCCGGATATCCCATTTTATTCTGCGCAGCAGCCGATTAACGAGTCTTGGAATACCTCTGGCCAGCTGCTCGTACAGATATCTCCCGTTGGATGTATAAACAGAAACAGCCCCTTCTTGGATGCGGCCATAATGCACCGGCAGCGTTCCGTGTTCGATATCCTCCATTACTTCATGATGCATAATACCATCCATAAAAACGCCGTGACTGGCGTTATCCTCCTCATTCAATACTTGTAAAACAAAAGCTCCTGCACCGTCGCCCACACTGGAGCATGCTGCACGATCCTGCCAATCGGTCACCTTTGAGTAAGTATCTGCTCCAATGACCAGTACATTACTTATATCCTCCTCTGCCTGAAGCGTATAATACGCATTCATGATGCCATAACTAAAACCGGCGCAACCGGCCCGAATATCCAGACAGCTGGCCTGATTGGCACCTATCTTCTGTTTTACAAGTGCAGCTGAATGAGGAACCAGTCGGTCTGGTGTGAACGTTGCCATAATAATCAGATCGATATCCTCCTGATCCAGTCCGGCTTGCTGAACAGCCCGTTTTCCAGCCTCTGCCGCCAGATCACTGGTATGCTCATGCTGCGCTGCAATTCTCCGTTCACGTATGCCGAGATTCTGGTAAATCCAGTCCGCGTTAGCGTTAATCCCCATAGCCTCAAGCGCTTGATTCGTCAGCACCGTATCCGGCACATACATACCCATACCTTTGACGATCATTTGTCTCATGTTTCGCATCTTCCTTTCCCTGATCTGCGGATACCAGATTCTTTGGAGACAACAAAAAAAACAGTTCAGCCGCTCCTTTGCGCTTCACTGCCATCGGCATAGTGGTATTAAGATCTAAAGTCAGCATCGTTACCCTGTACACAGCTTCGCCCAGTTGATACACACCACGATGTGTATTTCATAATAAAAGATGTATGGCCCCTTTGGTTACAAAATGTGCCTAAGCTTCATTTTGATCCTCCAGTTTTGTACTTTTACAGATTACAGAATTACTTTTCCATGTGACTTGCATATAAAATATCTACACCTAAATCGATAATCCGAGGTTCTTCATCACCTGTTAGCTGAAGCCAAATCTTGGCTCTGCGCGTATGTCGATCAATTTTCTTAATAATACCCTCATGGCCCCTCAGGGGACCGTCGAGCACAACAACTTTGGTATTTTCCATATAAACGGTTGAATAATCGATAATGTCTTCCGGATTAATAAGATTTAGCAGCGTGGTCATTTCATGATCCGGGATCGGAGTGCAGCTTGCATTGGTTCCCAACATCTTGATGATATGAGGTATGGAGCAGATCAAGTGGTAAGTTTCGGCGGTCATATTGACTTGGATAAGTACATAACCAGGGAAGACTTTTTTGGTAGAGGATTTAAAAATACCTGATTTCTTCTCCGGGACTTTTCTCTTGGGGATTAAAACACGGATGGAAGTTCCCAGATACATATGTAGGTATCTCCTAATGACTTCTTCGCTTCCTGTATGCACGAATAATGCGTACCAGTTCATCGCGTCATCCTTTGATTTGCAGAGTAGTCGAACAGAAGAATACATAATCGAGAAACAAAACTCTACGCTTCAATCCATGTAATTTTTTGTAATTATTTAATTATTGCTATCTTAACTCATGAATTATTGGATCGTCAATGCTATTATTGCATTTTTTGTAATTTAATCTTTTAATTTACATAAATATATCTTGTTCTGTCAGGTCCTCAGGCAGCTATCTGCATCCCAAATAGATAAGAAAAATCACCTGCATCCCAAATTTCTGCAGGTGATTTATAACGTTTTTCTATTTTTTTTATTCAAACAAATCGAGGCGAAGACGCTTCAAGCTGGTATGCTGAATGCACCATTGTCCCTCAATTTTGACATATGTCTCGTGATAATGTCCAAATCCGTGAAAAGACTTATTCTCATTACCTTCAGGAAACGTCACCCAGTCCTCCATCGGGGAAATAACCTTCGCTTCGGTCGCGGATATGAACTTCACCTCTGCACTATGTACATGATGCACAGTTACCGCTGGGTCTACAAGGTCACGGAACACTTGTACTATGGTGTCACGTCCAGTCAAAACCGGAATCGGGTTGCCTTCTGTGCTGAAGTCGGCGACAGCATCCGGGGCAAATACATCACCAAGCTCATCCCATGCTTTCGTATCAATATATCGGCAATAACGCGCCTTGGTATTTCTAATATTTTCGAGTGCGAGCAGCTGCTCCAGTTCCGTCATCGTTGTCGTTTGACTCATGTGTATTCCCTCCAGAGATGTTAGTCCGATTAAGTATGTATATACAGCATCTTCCTTATTGTAGCATTTAGTCTTCATAGAATACTAGACCAGACGCTCCTGAACACTCTGCTCTTTACTCGCAGGAATCAGGTACAATCCCAATGGTAAAAATAAAAGTATACTCACTGCAAACACGATGTAGGGCACGCTCGGACCAAATGCATCAAATAGATATCCTCCCAGCGCTGCACCAGCCATCCCTCCCAGATTAGCACTGATCGTGAACTTGCCATACGCATCTCCAATATGAGACTGCGGTGTCCCCTTAATGAATACCCCATCCAATGCGTACGCCTGAATAGAGGAAAACAGATCCATGATCGTATAGATGATCGCAAACAAAAGCAGACTTGGTGAGAAAGCCAAACCTAGAGCACCCATGCACAATACGGGGATGTACTGAATTATGGTTTTTCGATACCCTCTCTGATCCCCTACCCTCCCCAATTTCGAACTTACAAATGGAAAAATAAGCATAGGGACAAGGAATGCAGCCGTTATTAATTCAATGCCGGCTCCATACACCTGCTGCATATATGGAATAAAAATGATTCCAGACATGGCAGATACGGTACTAAGACCTAAATTAAAAACCCATATTTTTCGCTGCTTAACAGATAGTTTGGATTTCTCTTTTTTTTGAATTGCCATCTCTTTTGTGTTGGGGACTTCCGGCGATTTAAATATGTAGATACAGCCCAGCAGCGAAGCAGCTCCGCAAATCAGAAACAACACACCCCAGCCTTGAATAAATCCAAAGCTGCTTAATACGAGATAACATATGCCTACGCCCGCTAGGCTTCCGATTTGCTGTTTACTGTCGAAAGCTCCCATCTGCTGACCTAACTTGTGATTGCTGTCCGAAACAAGCCCGATTAATGCCATAGTAAGCAGAATGCCAGCAATTCCATGAACGATGATTGCAGCAATTAGAGTAGATAGTGTGGTGGCTGCTGCGTAGATAAAGTAGGCCGCTGTGTAACTTACCAGCGCATACAGACATATTCGATGACGGCTGTATCGATCTGATACTTTACCGAGGACAAGCTTCAATATAATTTTTGTAAAAGATAGAATCGATATGGTTATTGAATATTGAAAGGTAGTATAACCCAACTCTTTGATATAAATCGGAAGCAGCACCCATAGAAAAATACCCGGTAGGGAGATTAGCATTAACGGGATTGTAAGCTGTTGGTACTTCATAGGTCACCCCTTTTTTCAATATTATATTCATAACGCAAAACTCCAAATGGGTTATCAATGAATAATTTACTTATTATACCATAAAAAATATTATGAAGAAGTAATTTATCTTAGTGGTGTACGGCCTAGTTGATCAATCTGTTCATCGCCCCCTGGACATATCGAAAATCCCCCAGATCTCTAATGAGACGTGGGGGATAGAAATCCTGTTTTCATTACAAGGAATGGGCATCCCTCATTTGAGAAGCCAGCTCTGACATTTTTTTGTGATGCAGGAAACTCTCCATAGCTTCCTCTGCCTGAACCATGACCTGCTGGATCAAACAGGCTGCGTTATGGTTCTGCGAGCACTCAAATAACGAGGCTCTGCCTTCAATCGCATGAATGATCTCCAGGAAAGAAGGGTCAGGGTTCCTGCGGCTCAGCCGATAACCGCCATTGGCACCGGAAGTGGATTCGATCATGCCGGCCTTCACCAATTTGGTTAGTATTTTGGACAGATATGTTGGCGAAACTTTCTGAAACTCGGCCAGTTGATGCACACTTACCAGCTGCTCAGGCGCTGTGCTGACAAGATATAACATCGTATGCAGGGCATAGTTTGTCGCTTTGGAATATTTCATGAGAGGACACCTCATTATATACGGATTTAATTTATCCATAATAGACCTGATTAACCGCTCTGTCAAACGACTCCATCCTAGAAGCTGTAAGGGGACAGCTCCCAAAGGGACAGGTCGCGACATGGGGATAAACACAGCACAGCAATACATACAGTCGTGATGACCTCAATAAAGTACCTGCTTCACCGATTCAAACCTCTTACAACCGCTAAAAGTTTCCTCTTCACCATGATCAGTTATGATACAGCCCACGGTAATCTGTAGGTGTCATACCCTCATGCGCCATAAACTGACGGTTAAAATAGCTGGCATTCGGATATCCTGCTTCCTCCGCAATCTGTCCGATGTTGGCCGACGGGCGTTCAAGCAGCCACTGCTTCGCCATCTGGAGACGTGAACGAGTAATAAACTCCATCGGAGTCATCTCGACGGCATTTTTAAATATTTTGCAAAAATAATAGGTACTCACCCCTGCGCGATCCGCCCAGTCCTGCAATAGAAACGGTTCACATGCCTCCTGCTGCATCTGCGGCAGTAACGAAAGCACACGGCTCTCCGTTTTGCTCGTCGTTCGTGTGTTCTTGAGCGGCACGGCATGCTGGACGAATTCTGCCAACAAAGCGTAGGTTAGCGTGGATAACTGGGCTGGACGAAGCATCCTGTTCTGCTCCGCCTCTTCAAGCAGTGCCAAATGAGCGTCTTCCCAGGAAGTCCGCTGTCTCAGCGTCCATAACAGATTGCGGTGCAGGCCCCTCTCCAGCATATAGTCATGAAGCCGTTCGCCATAAAAATGAACCCAACGTACATCCCAAGGCTCATCTTCACTGCTGTAGTAATGCTGCCGTTGATGGGGGAAATACAGCACCGCTTGGCCTGCCCGAAGCTCATGCACCACCCCGTCAACCTCCACGTATCCTTTACCTGCCGCAACATAGTGAATGTTAAAATTATTGAGTACGCCTGCCTCCCGCAGAACAGCGTGCTGCACATGATTCGTATAATGTCCGACAGACTCCGGGTAACAGAAATAGGCGATATCCTGCAGCGTGAGAAGCACGGTCTGTCTCATCATTACCGTTCACCTCATTAAACAATATTGTGTTAATTCAATTCAATATATTATCATTTTAATTCAATCATCTATTCATTATAATCACAATATACATTCAAATACAGGAGGAAACAAGTTATGAATTCTGTTCAAAAGTTACGCTGGGGTATTCTTGGCAGCGCCAACATTGCAATAGGTTCCGTCATTCCTGGGTTACAGCAATCGGAATTGAACGAAGTCACTGCCATTGCCAGCCGGGACCTCGATAAAGCACAGCAAACTGCTGATAAACTTGGTATTGAAAAGGCTTACGGAAGTTACGAAGCGATCTTGGAAGATGATTCAATTGATGCCGTTTACATTCCACTGCCCAATCATCTGCACCGGGAATGGACGATTCGCGCGGCAGAGGCCGGAAAACATATTTTATGCGAAAAACCACTCGCCCTCACGGAAAAGGAAGCACTGGAGATGGTCCAGGCGTGTGCTGATAAGGGAGTCCATCTGGCTGAAGCGTTCATGTACCGTCATCACCCGCGTTATGACCAGATTCGGGAGATTATAGCTAGCGGCGAGATTGGTGAAATTCGCGGTATCCACAGTACGTTCTCATTTAACAATTCCGGTTCGTCCGGCAATGTTCGCTTCCGTAAGGAATGGGGCGGCGGCGCCCTGTACGATATTGGCTGTTATTCCATCAGTGCGGCTCGCCTCCTGCTGGGACATGAGCCTAAGGCGGTAACCGTCATCGGTATGTTCTCACCAGAGCATGATCAGGTCGATATGATGGCTTCCGGATTGCTTGAATTCGATAACCATGTTGGTGTTACATTTGACAGCAGCATGTGGGCAGCCTTCCGTAATACGCTGGAGGTACTTGGCTCTGACGGTATTATTGAAGTACCTTCGGCTTACATTGCTCGTCCGGACAGCAGTTCCAATTTCTTTGTTACAGCAGGCGGTGAACGCCGAGAGGTGGAGGTACCGCAGGTGAATCACTATGCACTCCAGGGGGATGATATGGCTCGCGCTGTACTTCAAGGGAAAGAACTTCGTTTCGCTCCTTCCGATGCGGCAGCCAATATGAAAGTGCTCGAAGCTTGTCTTCGCTCAGCTGAAGAACGTACACGAATTACGCTGTGAAGCGGGTAAGCAGTAACTACGAATTTAACTCTTTAATACGATTAACTAACCCTTCATTGCAGATTTCACTTTGATATAAGAGAGGATGGTTTATCTATGGAATATATTGAAATCGCCGGTGCAGGCAAACGTATCTCCCGACTCATCAAAGGAACAGACTACTTTGTGCATGATGCTTATGAGAAGGCCGCAGCAAATCTCGATGCCTTTCTGGCCATTGGCGGTAACACGGTAGATACAGCACATATATATTGCGGAGGACAGAGCGAAGAGGTTCTAGGACGGTACATGAAAGAACGCGGCAATCGCGATCAGATGGTCATTCTGACGAAAGGAGCGCATCATAATCAACACGGCCCCCGTGTAAATGCCGACGCTATTCGCAGTGACCTAACGGATAGTCTGGAGCGGCTGCAGACGGACCATGTCGAGCTGTACGCCCTGCATCGGGATGATCCCAACGTTCCTGTCGCTGTTATTCTGGAAGCACTGAACGACCATATCGAGTCTGGCAAAATCGGCGCCATCGGCGCCTCCAACTGGACCTGGCAGCGGCTGGAGGAAGCTAACGCTTATGCCGCATCCCATGGTCTAAAGGGATTCACGTTCAGCAGCCCGAATCTCAGTCTCGCCAAAGCGAACGAGCCATTCTGGGCAGGCTGTGTATCAGCGGATGCCGAGACGCTCGCATGGCATGAGCAGACGAAGCTGCCGCTCCTGTCCTGGTCCTCCCAGGCCCGCGGTTTCTTCACTGGACGATTCACACCTGAGGTACGGGACAACGCAGACCTGGTGCGTGTATTCTACAGCGATGGTAACTGGGAGAGACTGCGCCGTGCCGGGGAATTGGCTGCATCCAAGAAAACAACAGCGATTCAGATTGCATTGGCTTATGTATTGAATCAGTCCTTCCCAACCTGCGCATTGATTGGAGCACAGAATCAGGCAGAACTGCTCTCCTGTGACGAAGGCTCCCGCATCACACTGTCACCTGAAGAGATCGCATGGATTGATCTGGCGAGTGAGGTTAAGCCGGCTGGCTTATAATATGCTGCCCATACTGCGGCTTTAAACCCTCCAGCTCATGTCTATTAATAACCGTGAACAAATCTGACGATGCATCTTGCGGCAGCTTGGCGGAAAATAGCACGCAGCGGGATAAACATTCAGAGAACAAACTAATTAACGGGCAATCACTCTAATAATGGACGGTTTAATTTTAGCAGCAGATTGCCGCAAATAAACAGCGGGACCCAGGCAGGTAACTATCGGCCTGGGTCCCGCTGTTTATTGATGCGATCACCACAGTCGCGGTGCTGAACGGTGCTGTATAAGAGGGAGATCTGGATACAAATCCTTATGTATACCTTTTGGAACCAGCAGCTGCATCCAAAAGTTTGCGTCAGATTTCTAACGATTCCAGATAACGCTATTCGCCCCATTTCAGCCTATTCCGAAACGTAACAATTCAGAGAAACGTTATTTTCACATTTTACGCTCGAATCAGCACCTTTTGAGGCATTTCGGAGGAAATAGCGTCGCTGGGGATCGTTACATTTCTCTGACCCCTAAATCAAGCAAATAAGCTCCTCTGAGATCGTTAGTGCAGTAAAGTAAGAATCGAACGGGAATGGGCCAGAATGGAGCATTAACCAGAGTGGAAAGTACAGTGTAAGTCCACAGCAAAAGTGCAGTGCAAAATAATAAATCAACGCATCCCACCTATGTACCTAACCGTAAGTGTACGCTTTTCTGATCGATCTCCATGTGTGCCGCTATCTCACTAACAGATGTCTACCTCCCCGATCCAGCACGCTCATATAAAAAGGACATCCTCCAACGTACTGCACGGGAGAATGTCCTTGAATATAATTATTAACTTGTTAATTCTTAGACTGTCTGCACAATATGCAGGAACAGAATTAATCAAAGATTAGCTTAAAGACCTGTATATCAAATCAAAAATGTACTACAGCTTGATAATTTGACCTGTTTTCTGAGATTCAAATGCAGCCAGGATGACCTGCAGGGAACGCAAGCCCTCTTCACCAGAGATGGTTGGAGGCGTTTTGGTTAAGATTGATTCTACGAATGCGTCAATTACGCCGCTCGGTACTTGTTTCTCATTCGTTGCCATTGCCCCGACTTTGTACGTTTCAACCGTACCATTAGTCAATTCGACGATGACCTCATCACCATCTACAGTACCAATTTTCATCACGCCGTTCTCACACCACAGTACCGTGCTATTATCGCCCGCTCTGTATTGTGTCCAGCTGGCTACGAGTGTACCGATTGCACCGCTCTTCATCCGAAGCAGACAGGTGGCATTGTCATCTACATCCGTACCTTCTTTGTGCAGCGTGCTGATGAAACCAGCTACTTCGGACACTTCGTCATTCAGCAAATAACGGATAAAGTCGGATTTGTGCACGCCGAGGTCACCCATGGCGCCCATAATGGCTTCTTCTTTGCGGAAAAACCAGCTGCCTGCCCCGTCTAAACTCCAGCCTTCTGGACCCGGGTGACCAAAAGCAGTACGGAAATTCAGCACTTTGCCCAGTCGGCCGGAATCCAGAATTTCTTTTGCCTTCACGTGAGGAGGCATCAGACGTTGGTTGTGACCCACCATCAGATATACGCCGTTTTTCTTAGCCGCCTCAATCATTTGCTCGCCTTCTTCAGTGGAAACCGCCATCGGCTTCTCAACCAGCACATGCTTGCCCGCATTGGCAGCGGCAATCGTCATTGGTGCATGCAGATAGTTCGGTGTGCATACGCTCACCGCTTCTACTGTTGTTTCGTTTGCAAGCAATTCCTCATAACTGGAATACGCTTTACCGCCGTACATTTCAGCCATTTCCTGCGCCCGCTCCACAACCGGATCAGCAAATGCGACAAGTTCTACGTTCTCATTGGCAGCGTACTCTGGAATATGTCTGCGCTGAGCGATGGCTCCACAACCGAATACAGCAACTTTAATTTTACTCATGTACAAAAGTCTCCTTTGACGATTAGATTCAGTTTAAATAGACGCATTAAGTATCTAACTTCTTAGAACTGGTTCAGGTAATTTTGTTTCAGCCAGTTGTGGCTGTTCTCCACGCTTTCAAGCGGCGGATTCTGACATACATCCTGTTCGACGATCAACCACTCTACACCTGCATGTGCTGCGCTTTCAATCACGGCCGGCAGATCCACTTCGCCTTGTCCAAGCTCCAGTGTTTTCATCTGACCCTGCTCGTCTTTACTGAAATCTTTCAAGTGAAGCAGCGGCAAACGTCCCGCATATTTATTAATATACTCGATCGGATTTTGTCCCGCAAATTGAACCCAACATACATCCATTTCCACTTGTACTGCTTCAGGTGTCGTTTGAGCAAACATGGCATCAAAAGCATTTGCGTCCCCAACCCGACCATGGAATTCAAAGTCATGGTTGTGGTAACCGAAGATCAAACCTTGTTTTGCCGCTTCGGCTCCATACTGCTGCAGTTCTTCAAACAGCTTTGTCCAGCCCTCTGCATTGTCCGGGCGATCCTCCGGCATCAGATATGGGCAGATCATATATTGTGCACCAATCGTTTTCAGGTAGTCGATTTGTTTTTGCAGGTCTTCTCGCATCGCATGAAGGGACACGTGGCTGCTGAAACCTTTCAGACCAAGCTCATCTAGCAGCGCTTTCATTTCCTCTGCTGGAATGTCGCCATATCCGGCAAATTCTACGCCTTCATATCCAAGCGCGGCCACTTTGCGCAGTGTACCACGAAAATCTGCTGCAGTTTCATCACGGAGTGTAAAAAGTTGCAAACCAATGTTCAATTTTTTCATGACAGATACTCCTCTGCTCTCAAATTTGCTTGCATTGCTCTATCTGGTATCATCCTAACGCAAAACAGGCTAGAATGAACATATACAATATAGTCAGAACATGAACTATCTGATCAAATTTTATTTCGACCCTGATTTATCTCATGAATTCTGGCATGGCTGCACATGAGCAGCACTATCATCCGCTGGTTAACAGCGCGAGCGTATGGGAGGCGACATCTTTGGATACATTGGACACATCCGTATTGATCTGTGACTACTCCTATCATTACAAGGCATTCACCCATAATATGAAAGGCGAGCTGTCCACCTATCTGTTCCGCTTGCAGACGGAAGGCTCGTGCAAAGTATATGTACAGGAAGAGGAATTCCGCATGAGCAGCGGTGATTTGCTTTTGCTTAAACCCGGGGATGATTACCGCCTTGTCGTAGATGAACCGCATAAGGAAGGACGATTGTCCAGCGGTGACTACTATCTATTCTGTGAAGGGCGCTGGATTGAAAAGTGGTGGAAACGCCAGCAGCGTCCGACCGTAAGTCGTATTGGTCTGGATGACAAATTAATCAGCCTGTGGCGCAATATGCTCCTGGAAAAACGGCGCGGGCCGCTGGAAGAGAACGCGGAGCTGAAGGATGCACTGCTGCGGGGGTTATGCCTGTACATTGACCGGGCCATTACGGAGAATATCCAGACGGACCGGGCCGTCTCCTCAGCACTTAAGCTGAAGCGTTTTATCGAAGAACATGCCACCGTTACATTTAAACTGGAGGAGGCTGCCCGTTATGCCGGACTCAGTCTGTCCCGGGCCGTGCGTTTATTCAAGGAACACTATAATCAAACCATGATTCAGTATGCTATTGAAATCCGTCTGAATGCAGCCCTGGAGCGTATGAAATACAGCGAAATGACACTGGAGCATATCGCAGAATCCTGCGGTTTTGCAAGCTACTCTTACTTCCATAGGGTGTTTCGGGCGCATTTTGGCGTATCTCCGGCAGAGTACCAAAGATCGAGACAGCATGAACCGATCGATGATCTCGAACATGTGTAGAGTAAACTGACGGACGAATTTAGAGTATGTGGGTCCTAACCTAAGGAGAGAGCAGTAACGTAAGTCTTACATCAATTAGCTAAAGCTCGTTTTTTTATAAAAGTAACTGCAAAAATGGCTGCAGGGTTATCATCACGCTGCAGCAGCAGAATTAAAAACGCTTTGGGTCATTCACACATGCCGTGTGTTCACCCAAAGCGTTTCGTGTTATCCACAGAAGAAATGGAAGCGATGCTTCTTATGTTCTTCCAAGCCATCCTAAAGCTCCAGCCGATCCTATGCGCGGTGCTCGCCTTTATTGCGGAAATAGTTGTGGAGGAACTCTTTGGCACGTTCCGATTTGGGGTGGTTAAAGACCTCATCCGGTGTACCCTCTTCAACAATTTTCCCCTTATCCAGAAACAATACCTTGGTTGCCACTTCATAGACAAAACTCATTTCATGCGAAACGAGAAGCATCGTCTGACCTGAAGCAGCTGTTTTTTTGATCGTCTGCAGCACTTCACCCACAAGTTCCGGGTCAAGCGCAGAAGTCGGCTCGTCCAGCAGAAGCAGCTTGGGTTTCATGGCGAGTGCACGCGCGATACCCACACGCTGCTGCTGCCCCCGGACAGATGTTTGGGATAATAATGTGCCCGTTCGGATAATCCTACCTGTTCCAGCTGCTGTTTAGCCAGTTCGGTCGCTTCTTTGTCATTCATTTTTTTAACAATTTTCAATCCTTCTTTAACATTATCCAGTGCCGTACGATGTTGGAACAAGTTAAAGTGCTGGAACACCATAGCCGTCTGTTTCCGCAGCTCCAGCCGCTGTTTGTTCGTGATTGTACTGAAATCAACCTTGAATCCTTCCAGATCCAGCTGCCCCTGGTCGGCTGCTTCCAGGCAGTTTAATGCCCGCAGAAAAGTCGATTTTCCCGCGCCAGAAGAGCCAATCAGCGCCACGACATCTCCCTTCTGAATATCGACCGAAAGATCGTTCAGAATCAGATTGTTATGGAAGGATTTCGACAAATGACTTACTTTAATCATTAAATCCCCCTCCTTCCCCATGAGAACCAGCCGCGATTCATTGTTTGCTGTACTGGATCAGGAATAGAGAATCGTTTCTCCAGGAAACGAAGAATTTGTTCGATAATAATCGTCATCACCCAGTAGATGAGGGCAAGCGCCAGATAAACTTCAAAAAAGCGGAAGTTGCTGCCTGAAATGATCTTCCCTTGTGCCGTCATCTCAATAACCCCTGCAACAAAAGCGAGTGATGTCCCTTTTAACAGTCCAATAAGTGCATTGCCAAGAGGTGGAATGGCTACGACAAGGGCCTGGGGAACAATAACTCTCTTCAGCACTTGAAGGTACGTCATGCCAAGAGATTCGGCTGCTTCAATCTGTCCTTTGTTAACGGACTGCAGCGCTGCACGAATGGTCTCGGAATTGTAGGCTGCTTCATTAAACGCAAACGTCACCAGTACAAAAAGCATTGCGGGTACCGCATTAATGTTGTAATCTGTGCCGTACTGCTGATTAATAAATTTTAATAACAGCGGAATTCCGTTATAGGTCAGATATAACTGAACAATGATCGGCGTACCGCGGATAAATGAGATGAATAATGTGACAAGCTGGCTGAGCACCGGCACTTTTTTCATACGTATGACCGCAAACAGCAAAGCAAACACCAGACCAACGACCATCGAAATCGCTGTAATCTGCAGACTCACAGGAAGAACCTCTAACAGACGAGGAATCGCTGAGAATACCGCGTTGATATCAAAAATCTCTCCCATGATTTACATCCTTCCACGTTCATTTTCAAAAAAAAGCAAGAGCGGAATTACTTCCACTCTTTCACGGTTAAACGTTCGCCTTGGCGTATAATTTCGGTTTTGTAGCGCTCTTTACTCACAGCATTGAGCCTTTCAAGCAAAGAACCCGCAGCCTCTTCTGAAGCAAGTACAGGTAAACCTCGTTTAGTCACGCTCGAATGCGTCAGTCTGAGATCAATCGGAATCAGCTCATAATCAAACTGCTGCCGATCCGCATTCAGATCAAATGAAATCAAGAAGTTTTCCGAAAACTTGGGATGACTATAAAAGCCCTGCCAGTTTCCCTCGCTGTCTTTGGTTCTGTTTTTGTGCAGTGTGGAAGGAGATTCATTCTCGTCATACCCATATGCGGTGAACATCTCGGGAGAGATAATGGATTCCCCTGCTTCGAACTCCATCAGCAAACTTCCGATGTTATAGAAGATCGGCTGACCCTGGTACAATTCCACACCTCTTGTAAAGTGCGCCCCATGTCCGAATACACAATGAGCTCCTGCATCCACAGCACTTCTTGCAAAGGTTTCAATAAACGCTGCAGGATAATCGGAATACCAGTCTTCATTTTCTCCCTCGTGCGTATGCAGATTAACGAAGACAAAATCACTGCGCTCTTTGGCATCACGAATCGTTTCCAGAATTTCCTGCTGATCCTGCGCATGTGCTGCTGTTTTGACACGGGGATTTTCGCCCTTTTCAAAAGTCAGGTAACCCTCGAACAGAGAGCCAAACTCATAATGATTCTCGGATTTGCTTTTGAATGTCTCGATTCGTTTGCCCGTTTCCATACTTGCAGCAATGCCGATCCGTTCGCTAATGCCTTTCAACGTCTCAAAGTCCTGCTCGTTGACCACATATGTACGTGACCAGCGAAGCGGGTTTAAACCTGGACGTGCGGGAACACCGTTCCCCGGATTGGATGCGGCAAATACTTCGCTGCGCGTTACACCAATGGTAATGATAGCAATCCGTCCATCTGCTGTGTCGATAAACACCGGTTTACGAGCTTCATGCAGACTCATCCCAACTCCCAGAGGAATCAGGCCGCGCTGCTCGGCTTCCTCGATCGTATCGGTAAGCCCTTCGATGCCATAATCCCCTGTATGGTTGTTGGCAAAGCCGACATAACGAATATTCAACCGTGCAAACTCATCCAGCGTCCCGGGACGTACACTCGTCTGATATCCTCGGCCCGAGCCGGTGCCGTATTTTTGCGTGGGGTAATGAACTCTGCATTGGTGAAGACCTCATCGGCTTCCTTCAGAAGAGCCAGCAGATTCGGATCCATGGTTTTATCTACATTCCGACTGGAAAACAAGGCGTCTCCTGTAACGATAAATTTCATGTTATCCCCTTCCCTACTCCATTAATTCTTTCTTCGGCAGATAGTCGCCGCCAAGCTGTTCTTCACTGATCTTGAGCAATGTACCGTCATTGTACATTTCTTTAATTCGTTTGTTTACCGCATCGAGCAGTGTGCTGTCCGCAGATTTGGAGAGCAGAATGTACGAACCTGGATCACTATTTTCACTGGAGAACGGAACCACCTTCAAGTTGGTGAAACCATGTTCCTTGATTGCTTTTTCAGCCGAGACCCGAGAAATGATGCGAACGTCATAACGTCCTGCTTCAATGCCTTCGAACTGTTTAACAAAGTTTTCTTCGGTGTACATAATATCTGCTTTGGCATCCGGATGCGCTGTATTGTAGTTCTCCAGCAGCGTTGCTCCCGAGTTTCCTACTTCGGTTACTGCTTTATATCCCTTCAAATCTTCGATCGATTTAAGGGTATTATCATCCTTGCGCACGACAAATACGTTGGCATTTTCAATGATCGGCAGAGAGAAATTATACTTGCTGCGTCTTTCCGGATTGGAGCTGAAGTTGTTAGCCCCTAACTGAAAACGCCCATTGTCCAAACCTGTCAAAATGCCTTCGAATTCAATAGCTTGTACCTCCAGCTTGTATTCTGGAAGTTTCTCGAAGATCGCCTTCATAACTTCAACATCATACCCGGTAAGTTTACCGTCTTTATCGTAGCTGAACGGGTTACTAACGCCGCTCGTTGCAGCAACAATGGTCTTTTGGCCAGAGTCTGATCCCGCACCTGAACCTGCTTCGTTTTTGTTGCCACAACCAGCAATCATCAACCCAAGCACTAATAAAAGGATTCCCGGCACAAATTTCTTTTTCATTGTTATGTCCCCCTTGTTGTGTTCTCTCTCTGTTATTCTAACCATGATTCGTAATTCATAGTAAATTAGTATGAAATGTATTATGTCACGCTGCACATACTCTGTCAAGGTAATTCGACAAAGCAGACTGCATAATACGACAGTTTTCTACATTTCTCTTAATCAAACTTTACTGTGACTCTACGCTGGCAAAAATGTACAATAGATAGAAGCATATTTTTACAAATCTATGCATCATGCATCTAATCATCTAACTCTGACAAATTCAGATTCCTTTCATTCTAATTATTCATTACTGGAGCGATCCCATGAACTCAAAACGCAAAGTCCTCATCATTGAAGATGAACATGATATTTCCCGCATTTTGCGAGATTACTTGACCAAGAATGGATACGAGGCTGCCGTCGCCGCCACCGGAGAGGATGGGCTTCAGATTATGGAGCTGATCCAGCCGGATTATATCATCCTTGATATTATGCTGCCGGATCAGGACGGCATCGATGTATGCCGCGAGATTCGGAGACGTAACAACATTCCGATTCTCATTCTGAGTGCGCGGGGAAGTGATACGGATAAGGTTCTCGGACTTGGATTCGGAGCAGACGACTATATGACCAAACCCTTCTCACTCAGCGAGCTGATCGCCCGGATTCATGCACATTTCCGAAGATATGACAGTCTA
This sequence comes from Paenibacillus sp. AN1007, assembly GCF_040702995.1. Taxonomy (NCBI): domain Bacteria; kingdom Bacillati; phylum Bacillota; class Bacilli; order Caryophanales; family Paenibacillaceae; genus Paenibacillus; species Paenibacillus sp. AN1007. The sequence continues at coordinate 150,157 of NZ_CP159992.1, read as the reverse complement.
AACGCAGCACGGGCCCCTTCCCATCTGCTGCGCCTCGCTAACCTTGAAATCGACAAGAGAGCATACAAGGTCACCGTAAATGGTAATGAAGTCTCTCTGTCGGCCAAAGAATTCGAACTACTGCACTATCTTGCCAACAACAAAAATCAGGTCTTCTCCAAATCCCAGTTACTCGATGCAGTCTGGGGCTATGATGCGTATGGAGACGAAAATACGGTAACGGTCTACATTCGCAGACTTCGGGAGAAAATTGAGCACGATGCCTCCCATCCAACGCTTCTTAAAACCGTCTGGGGAGTCGGATACAAGTTTAATCATAACTAAGCGAGGAATGGAGCAGCGTTCATGTCACTACATCTCTGGTCTACACGTTGGCTGAAAACATCATTACTTCTTCTGCTTCTGATTCTGCTGTGCAGTCTCGGCCTTTTCCTCTCCTTGCTCGTATCCCGCTCTTCAAGCGAATCCATTCCAACCATGAATCAGGTGCGTCTGAAGGTGAACCCGCTCCTGTTGAAACTGGAACAGAACAGCAGCAAACTTCGTGATCCTGTCGTTCAGGAGCAGGTTCGTGCTCGCAGCCAGCAAAGAGAACATCCCTTTTACCTATGTGGAGCTGGATGGCCGTATCACACTATCTTCCATCGCTTCGACCGAAGGTCAATCTGTTAACCTGAGATCAGCGCTTCATTACAATCTGGCAGATGCGCTGCAGATCGCGGACGGAGAGGATTCACTGAATATTGCTTTTCCCGTCATGGACGGCCCGGATAGCAATCAGATCGGAAATGCCATTTTCACAGTGCCCCGCTTCCTTGTTTTTACGCCGCAGTCGTCCACGCTGCCGTTATCGATCCTGGGTGTGCTGATTATGCTTTCTCTCCTGCTGATGCTGATGCTGATCACAATGGCACGCGGAGTCAAACGACAGGTGTTAACTCCGGTCAAACAGTTGAAGTATCACGCCGAATCCATTCTTAAGGGAAAATATGATGAGCCGATTCAATATAAACGTACGGATGAAATAGGCGAGCTGTATGCGATGCTGGACTTGATGCGATTGGAGATTATGTATTTAAGTGAACAGCATATACGGCAGGCAAAGGCTCAGAAAGAGCTAATCACCAATATTTCCCATGACCTTAAAACGCCCATTACTACCCTAAAGGCATACATAGAGGCAGTATCCGAAGGAATATGCGAAGATGAAGAAACGCTTCAGGAATATATGCAAATCATGCACATCCATGCAGACAAGACAGCTCGGCTCGTAGAAGACCTCCTTGTTCACGCTCTGCAGGAACTCGGGCAGATCTCAGTTGAACCGCGAGAACAATACAGCCGTAAGGTTTTTGAAAATATGCTGCGTCCCATTGAACATATTGTGCGTTCCCATGGATTGACATATGAAGAACCCGAATCTATACCTGATGTGCTGATTCGAATCGATCCAGTGCGAATAGAACAAGTGATTTCCAATCTGGTATCCAATGCACTCAAACACACAGCTTCCGGTGATTATATTCGCATCCGTACTGAACTGCATTCCGGGCAATTCAAGCTGACCATCGCTGACTCAGGGCAGGGTATACGAGCTCAGGATATGCCTTTTGTGTTTGAACGTTATTTTAGAGGAAGTTTGCCATCCTCCTCCACTTCAGCTCAAGAAGGGACAGGACTTGGCCTTTCTATCTGCAAAAGCATCATTAAAGCACATGGCGGACAGATTCAATTTTCCAGCAAAACTGACCAAGGCACTCTTTTTCAAATTAACCTGCCCTTATGTTGAGGTGTAAGACTTTATTCATATTTAGATAAGAGTTTCTCAATATCTTCCCTTTAGGATGAAGGATATACTGCTGTGGGGAGTGATCTGCTTGACCAAAACGTCCATTATTCGTGCCCAAAATCTGTGCAGGACTTACCGTACCGGAAGTGAACAGTATCATGCGATCCGCAATGTGGATCTGGATATTTATGAAGGGGACTTCACCGTAATCATGGGCAATTCCGGCTCAGGTAAATCTACGCTGTTATATTTGCTTAGCGGGCTTGACCAGGTAACAGCTGGCGAGGTTTATTTTCAGAATCAACGGATTGACACTTACAATGAACGGGAACTGTCTGCCTTCCGTGCCCGCCGGATCGGCTACATTTATCAAAGCATCAACCTTGTTCCCGACCTCTCTATTCGGGATAATATTGCCCTTCCCGGTTATATTGCCGGACATAAAAAAAGTGAGGTTAAAGCTCGGGCGCACCAGCTCATGCAGGCTATGGAGATCGATGGTCAGCACAATCGTCTGCCCTCCCAAACGTCAGGCGGACAGCAGCAGCGTGCCGCGATTGCTCGTGCGCTCATCAATTCACCTGATATTCTGTTTGCCGACGAACCTACCGGTAGTTTGAACTATGAACATGGTAAAGCGGTGCTCGACATCTTGACGGATATGAATCGAAAAGGACAGTCCGTCGTTATGGTGACACATGACATCAAAGCTGCCTGCCGAGCTGATCGCCTGATTTTGATCCGAGATGGTAAGGTCGGCGATATCCTGGAATTCGACAAATATGAAGAGCATCAGATTCAGGATCGAGAGTCGATTGTCTTCGCCTTTGTGTCGGGGAAGGAGTAGCCGATGACTGCCATACTGAAGCTGGGTTTGTCTTATCTAATTAAAAATAAAATTCAAAACCTGTTTATTACTCTTCTTATACTGCTGTCCACATTTCTTGTGTGTACTGCTGTCATCATTTTGGCTAACACGGGTTATCAGTTCAAGGAGATGCACAGCCGAACGAACGGGGCACATCAGGTTTTGACATTTGAAAAAGGGCTGAATGATCCTCAGAAGGTGTATGACTGGTGGACTGCTCAGAACGGTGTCCAGGTCTCGCCACTGCATACTTATCGCATTTTGTCGGGAATAACTCTGGACGGTATAGATATTTCCAACATTTACTTATTCATGATGAACACTCCGCCGCCTCCGTGGAATGCAGATCAACTCGTATTTACCGCTGGACAAGAAAGCGCCTCTCCCGCACAAGGAAGTGTATGGATTCCTGCCTCGATGGCACACAGCTATAACATTGCTGTCGGTGATACCGTTCAATTCAAAACGGGGGCTGCTGTACTAAGCCGCAAAGTATCGGCTGTTGTTGTCGATATTCCTTATGGCGCTCCGTTTAGCAACACGGCAAGAATATGGATGAATAGCAGTGATTACCAACATGATTTTACCGGGTTTGCAGGCAAAGAACAGCATATGATGGGCATTCATTTTGACGAGTACAGCAGCCGTTCCAGCTACTGGGATCGTTATAGTAAAGAGACGGGTGCTCCGTTTCTGGAAACCACCATGGAATTTGAAAGTATTTCATCCTTTTATCTAATTATCAACCAAATTATCGGTTTCATCATGATTTTTTTGGGGGCACTCATGATGATGATTGCGCTTATTACGATTGGTTTCACAATTTCCGACGCGATTCTGGCCAACTACCAAACAACAGGTGTCCTCAAATCACTGGGACTAACTTCCCGAGGAATTATGAGCACCTATCTTATTCAATATGCCCTGCTGTCCTTCATCGCTGTTATTCCCGGGCTCATGCTGAGTGTGTTCCTTTCCAAATTCATCATTAACATCTCGGCATCGTCCCTACGGACCAATCATGGTCATGTTCCGGTTGAGGGTATTGGTGCAGCTGTGTTTGTAGGATTACTCTTGTTCCTTCTGGTGATTATATTCGTTATGTTGTATGTGCAAAAAAATCGAATGATTGAGCCGGTTCAGGCTATTCGCTACGGCATGTCCGAGATCGACTACGCACGTATGACCCAACGTATGAATTCACCGCTTGCAAATGCAGCTTCATTTGGAAAGCTGCCTGTCTCTTTCGTTATCGGAGTACGCAGTCTGATCAAAAATAGCAAGAGCTCTGTCTTGATGGTCCTTCTGACATCAGCAGCCGCCTCCGTGCTTGTCTTCGGATATCTAGTCCTAACCAGCATTACCGGGATCGACCAGACGGCAGCCAAATGGGGATATGACAACGCCAATATTGCCGGTGTTGTTGTAGACAAAACGATGTTTTCAAGAGCAGCACTGCAGAGCGCACTGGAAGAAGATCCACGCATCCAAAATGTTGGCTGGCAGGGAAACATTACCGGAGTTATCCCCTCAGACGTTGCTGCGAGCATAACAGTCAATCCGTCCATCAGTCTTAGTTTAGGTGTATTAGATGGAAGCTATGAAGATCTTGGCTTCGAGACGTTGAAAGGCAGCAACCCCGAACGTGAAAATGAGATTGCACTCGGGGTCAGTGCCGCCAGGATGTTAAAAAAGGATTTGGGAGATCTTGTTGATCTCTACATTGAGGGGAAAAAGCGTACATTTATGATCTCGGGCATCTATCAAGCGATTGCCAACATGTCCATATCCGGGAGAATCAACGTTCAAGCAGTCCGAAGCATAAATCCGGGGTACGAAGATGTAGATGCTGCCTTCATTAATGTCGTTGATCCTTCTCAAGCAGGAGTGGTTGCTGCCCAGCTAAATGAACGGTTCAAAGACGCTGTATCCATTGTCACGCAAAAAGCACTGCTGGATGATTCCGTTTATAAGGAAGCTGCAAATATTCTTCTATATCCTATGGCACTAATGGGTCTTCTGTTCATCCTGGTTACGTTTATGATCATCTTCATTACCTGCCGGATCAGCATTCGCAAAGAAAACAAGACGTATGGCATCTACAAATCGATAGGCATGACATCCGGAAGTATTCGTTCTTCTATTACGCTGGGAGTCGCATTGTTATCCCTGATCGGTTCGATGTTTGGTGTTATTGCAGCCTTGTATCTTCTTCCCCTGTTACTTGAAAAAGTTCTCTCAGGATACGGTATCGTACAAATCCCCTTGGTCCTGAATGGGTGGGGTATCCTGCTGTTTGCCTCTTTAAGTATATTTGCGGCAGCAGTTGGATGCTGGCTGGCTTCGAAAGAAATTCGCCGGGCATCCCCACGTATGTTAGTGATTGAATAACAACCTAAAACAGCCCTTGCCTATCACACCAGATAGGAAGGGCTGTTTCTGTTCTTATCTATATTCATATCCTTCTGCTCGCCCTGTACGGCAAATTCCTAATTCTTATCTTATCCCTAGCCTTGGCCCCGCCACTTTTTCGCGAGTTCGCCAATCTGATGCGGTGTGGTACGGCAGCATCCTCCAATTATTCGGGCACCTGCCTCAACCCATGCCTCAGATGAATCTTTCATACTGCTGCAGGAACCCTGGCCGCTCCATGTTTTCGTCTCAGCATCGTAAATCTCACCCGAATTCGGGTATATGATCACAGGTTTATCGCTGGCACGATGCAGTATACCGACGGCTTCCGTGACCACTTCCATCGGAGCGCAATTCAGGCCGATTGCCGCAATCTGCGGCTCGGAGCCGAAGGTTTGTGCACATACCTCAAGCGGTGTTCCTTCGCTGATGCTTGTTCCATCTTTTAAGGAAAAAGAAAGCCAGGCATACGCATCCGGGAACTCTTTAAGCAGTTCGACCAGCACCCGTGCTTCCTGTAGTGAAGGGATGGTCTCAAAGGCCAAGATGTCTGCTCCCGCTTCAATCAGCGCTGCCATGCGCGGACGATGGAATGCCGCCAACGTTTCATCCGATACGCCATAATGTCCCACATACTCCGAACCATCCGCCAGATAGGCACCGTAAGGGCCAACAGAACCGGCAACGATCGGCTTCGGACGCCGGGTGCCCGCTCCACTGGCCTGTACTTCTGCCCACATCTCATCTCTCGCCTGGGCAGCCAGCTCTACCGTTTTGCGAATCAGGTCCAGTGCAGGTCGCTCTTCGATTCCGCGCTTGCGGAAACCTTCTACGGATGCCTGATAACTGGAGGTGATTGCACAATCTGCTCCAGCACGGAAATAATCAGCATGCACCTGCACGATGACATCCGGGTTCTCCAGCAGCACACGTGCAGACCACAGCGGGTCATCCAGATCACAACCATGCTGTTCAAGCTCCGTTGCCAGCGCACCATCCAGAATCATGACCGGATATTCGTTCAGAATTTGCTGTATGCCATTTATGGAATCCGTTTGTTGTTGTGATTGTGATTGATTCATGAAGTCAGCCCTCTTTTCTTCTTCGTACGATCCGTCCAATAATACACGATATAACATAAAATAATAAATGGGATACCACAGTACAGAGCAATCCGCTGCGTCGGATCAAAAGCTATACCTATACAAGAAGCCAGACACAACAAAAATGAAACGACAGGTACTATGGGATACAGCGGCGTGCGGTAAACGAGATTTTTCACGTCATGCCCTTCCCGAAGGTACTGTCTGCGGAACATGTACTGGGATGCGCTGATGCTCATCCACACCGCCACTACCGCAAGACCCGAGATGGAGACAAGTGTAATATAGACCGTCCCGGGTGCAATGATGCTGGACAGTAAAGCCAAGGCGCCGCCAGCCATGCTGAGCACAAGCGCATTGAACGGTACTCCGCTTTTCGTCAGGCGGGCAAACCATGGAGAAATCGTCTTTTTATCTGCCAGTGACCAGAGCATCCGTGAGGAAGCATACAGTCCCGAGTTGGCCGCTGACAGAATTGCTGTTAAAATGACAAAATTCATAATGTCCGCCGCATACGGGACACCAACCCGCTCCATGACAGCCACAAATGGACTTTCCAGCACACTCGCATCCGACATCGGCAGTAATGCAGACAGTATGACAATGGTCCCGATAAAGAAAATGATCAGGCGCCACAACGTGGTATGGATGGCTTTCGGAATCGTTTTTTCCGGATTTTCCGTCTCACCTGCGGCGATTCCAATCAGTTCCGTACCCGAGAAGGCAAAATTGACAGCCAGCATCGTCATCAGAATTGCAGTCGCGCCATGGGGAAACCACCCTGATGCGGTAATGTTAGAGAAGAACGGAGCCGGTGCAGCATCCGCCATGGGAATGATACCAAACATGGCGGCCCCGCCAAGAATAATAAAGATGATAATCGTCATCACCTTTACCAGGGAGAACCAGAATTCCGATTCTGCAAAAAGTTTGACCGTGAACGCATTAAACAGGAATATCATCAAGGCAAACAGTGCACTCCAGATCCAGACGTTCACGGACGGAAACCAGCGCTGCATAAGCAGCCCGGCGGCTGTGAATTCCGAACCCAGCGCCACGGTCCAGGTGAGCCAGTAAAGCCATGCCACAGTATACCCTGTAGCTGGTCCGATATATTTGGCTGCATAACTGTGGAATGCTCCTGTCTCGGGCATATGAACTGACAGTTCGCCAAGGCAGAGCATCACCAGATAGACCACCAATGCGCCAATCAGATAAGACAGAATCGTTCCAAGGGGTCCGGCCTGTTGAATGGTATACCCCGAGCTGAGGAACAGCCCAGTTCCGATGACGCCGCCAAGGGAGAGCATGACCACATGCCTTGTTTTCATTTTTCGCTGAAATTGACCTTTATCGCTGCTGTTCTCCATATGACCTGCTCCCTGCTTCTTCATCCAGAACAAACAAAAAAGACCCACTCTTTCCGAAGAGTGCGCCGCTGCTGACAAATAAAAACAAACGCTCCTATCTATCAGGCTTTCACCCGCTGGAATTAGCACAGTATCCTTCAGATCTGCTGCTGAGGTTTCTAAGGGCCAGTCCCTCCACCTCTCTGGATAAGAAAATGATTTTGTATAACTATATCGATTGACGCCTGATGTGTCAACATTTAAATACCAGCATCTCCGTACAGTCATACATGCATCAAATTATTCTGTAGAAGATCCCGGGTTCACCACACTCGTTTTGATCTCATACGTAATGGGCACTGTCGCAAACACCTCATCCCAGTTGTCTTTAACCTTCTTCCATGTTTTGGGGTAATGGATGCGGATGCTGTCCCGAAAACCGGCAACGTCAGCCTTATAGGTATGCTGGAGTTTGTAAAGCATCTGGTCAATCTGTTGGTCCACGATCTTGGCAAAATCCTTTTCCAGTTCCTTCAAATAAGCTCCCTTCTCTTCTTTTTCAGGAGCACGCCAGTCCTCCATTAACCAGCCTTCGGACTCTGCCTTGACGTGGAACGATATGTCGCCTCCGACCACCTTTGGAATGATTTTTATCTTTTTTTTCTTAATCTCATAAAGAATCGTGAAGCCTTCTTTACTGTATGTCTTTATGAGACCTCCGTGTTGATCGGGAATAATCCATGACAAAGCCTCAAGATCGGTTTGGCTGAGCTCTCCCACAAATTTCGTTGTTTTAGCTGCAAATATGCTGCCCCCGGAAAACTTATCCTCTCCCTCTGCATTGAGTACATTTTGCAGCAGGAAGCTGGACCCGGACTGCATCTGTGCATCCAGTTTGGCAAGGGAAACAGGCTCCAATATTTTATTGGATATATAGGAGTTGTTCATAATTCCCGTGAGATAGAAGGCTGGAATCCGGGAAGGATCTCTCGATGTGAGTACATCCAATGCTCGTTGATGACTGATCAGCACAAGACAGTTTGGGCGAATATCGTTATCCCGGAGCACAAAATCAAGCAGCTGTTTCAACCCGAATTTTTTAGCGATATCCTTGGAGATGACGATCACTTTCAGATGATGTCCAATAAGCGGACGATCTCTACGCAGGGAAAATTGACGAAAAATCTGAAGCATGGAGTCCCCCGTAAGTCGTTCGTTGGAGTAAGAGGATTTCCCCGCTGAAGGTGAACCTCCCTGTTCACTCTGCTGACCGCTGGATTTCCCTGGAGCAATCTGAACGGTTGCCGTGACATTGTCTTCTTTGGGATAGCGTCCTCCCTGAGCGGATATAATCTTTTCAAATTCGGTTTCCTCTCCAACATCAATTCCGAGACCGACATACAGACTCAACTCTTCAATCTCCCGGCTGCTCCAGCATCCCGAGATCAGACTGAGAATTAATAATGCCGAGATGATACGCAGCCACATACGGAGTGAGATCATGCTTGTTTACCTCCTTTTTTGCGAATAATGCTCAGCAGCAGCAGTACCAGGGGCATAATAGCAAACAACACGACAGACACATTGCCCAGCATGTCACCAAGTGCAAAGGTTTCATATACATTTTTAGGTATCATGGCTGCCAAATAGATGAACGGCAGAAGTACGTACATAATGGTGCGCATCTTTTTAGCTTTGAACAGATCACGAATTCCCACCGAAGCACAGTAGTGCGTGATGGCAAAGGTAGAGAAAATCTGCAAAATCCATATAACCAGCAGTAACGACTCAAAGCGTTCAAAAATCAACCCTTGAATCTCGAAACTACGAACCAAATCCAGTGTCGGCCAAGTTCTCGTTTTAATCCCGTCGAGGGACAGACTGCCGACGACCATAACTACCGTGATTAGATAGATCGCTGTAGATATCCCCAGCCCCCATGTCATCGCCTTATTGCTTTTTTTCGGGTTCTGCATGTATGCCGTAATGACCAGCATCACTTCGTAACCTGTATACGAAAGCAGTGAAGGTTTCAGTCCTTTAATGACAGGCATGAATCCTTCGCCAAGGATGGGTCTCAGATTACTGATTTCAAACAGCTGATTGCTTAGTAAAATTTCCATGACAAAGATAACCAAGGTAATCGGCAAAATGACCTCGAACACACGCACAATGACCGCAAGTCCTCCGGAGATCAGATAGATGCCAATCCACATAAACACCATTACAATGGCCCAGGTAGGTGTACGTTCCAATAGATACATTCCGGTAACATCAGCCATCACCCGGATTTCGAAGGCTGCAATCACCATAAAATACAGAATGGTGACACAGCCAAAGATGTAACCAATCCAGCGGCCCGTGATTTCACGAGTGAATTGGAACACTGTTTTTCCCGGAAATCTTCGGCATAAAGTCACCAAAATCATACCAACACCCGTAATAATAAGCCCCGAAAGAATGATGGAGATCCAGACGTCCGGTGTCCCAACCGCTTTGCTGGTTGTTCGCGGCAGCGTCAATATGCCTGCACCAAGCATGTAATTGACGATAATAACTACCGCCTGTGTGGTGCTGATTTTAACTTGGGAGTCATTCACTGCAATAACACCTCCAGACCTTCTGCGAACTGTATCGAACTTAAACTGTATCAAAGCGCTGGGAACTGCACTGCACACCAAACCTTCGCAAATACAACTATTCCTTCCGGTCTTCATCAATTGGGTTCATCATGTCAGGACGTCTTCTCATCATGTTAAGCGGGGCACGTATGACAAAATCCTTCCAATCGCTTAAATGATATGGAACAGCTGGCGCGATGTAAGGCACCCCGAAGCTGGATAGTCGGGCTAGATGTGTACACACCAGCAGGAAGAACATGACGACACCGTACAATCCCAGTACAGCAGCGCTAAACATCGCAGCAAAGCGAAGCAGCCGCAGGGTTAACCCTGCGCTGTACACGGGAATGGTGAAGGATGAAATAGCTGTGACAGCTACAACAATAACCAAAAACTGACTGATAATACCTGCCTGCACGGCAGCTTGACCGATAATCAGACCACCCACAATGCCCATCGCAGGTGCGATCGGTTTGGGCAGACGAATGCCGGCTTCTCTTAAAATCTCAATTGACAGCTCCATAATTAAAGCCTCGATTAAGGAAGGGAAAGGCACCCCGGATCGTGTTTCAATAATCGTCAGTACCAATTTCGTCGGAATTAGACCCGGATGGAACGAAATGAAGGAGATATAGAGCGCCGGGGCAAGCAAAGCTAACATGGCCGCCATAAAACGCAGAACACGAAGGAAAGAGCTTGGTATCCAGCGTTCATAGTAGTCTTCCGGAGATTGGAGAAGCATGCTGAATGTTACCGGTACAACGAGTGCAAACGGTGTTCCGTCCAGCAAAATAGCCACTCGTCCTTCAAGCAGAGCACCGATAACCCGGTCAGGTCTTTCTGTATTCAGTACTTGCTGGAAAGGACTCAGTGTATCATCCTCAATCAGCTGTTCTACGTAACCTGACTCCAGCATCATATCCATATCGATGCTCTTTACACGTTTCAGAACCTCGGCTACGAGTTTGGGATCAGCAATATCCTGAATATAAGCAACAGCCAAGTCCTTCTTGATGCGGCTGCCCACTTCAAGTTTTTCGATAAACAGACTCTGATCACTGCCATAGCGGCGTAAAATCCCCGTATTGTCACTCAGTTCCTCCGTAAAACTAATCCGCGGCCCGCGCAACAGCCCTTCCGATAACGGTTCACCAACACTGCGGGTTTTTAATCTGGAGGTTCCAATCAGCATTGCTCCCGGCATGCCGTCGATTAATAGAGCATTTTTCCCCAACAGTACACCTAAAGCAACCTCCTGAAGAGATTCTGTCTCTTGAATCTCGCTGACAGGAAGGATTTGATTTTTCAGATATGCGGACAGGAAATCTGCTTGTTCAGGGTGCGTAAAACTTTCCTGCTTCAGTTCAGGTATCCCGTCAATCATTAAAGGTTTGATTAAATAGCTGTCAAGCAGGTCCGTATCCGTCAGCCCTTCTGTAAACATGATTGCCGCTCTCGTATTGGTTCCCCGGATCCTAAATTCCCGAATATGTACATCTGCATTTTTCCCAAAAGTCTCTCGAACCGTAATTACATCCGTCGTGTATGTTCCGGTTAGCTTGATATTGGCATAATGCCCGGTCTCCGTTCCTAAGCCCAAGCCCGCTTCAGCCGGTGAGATATCCTTCGGGGAGGTAACCATTTTTCTTTTGCGAGAGAAGCTGCCCCGCTTGATTGCGGTATTAACCCAGTTTATAATCACCACCATGATAACCGGTACAATAAATACCATGAATGCCTGTGCCCATATGGTCCACTTCGGTATATAAGATAAAATGGTTGACCACATACTCCCGTCCTCCTTCTCTGCAAAATCAAACCACAGGTATTTCCGGATTCCGGATTATTGTGTCCTGTTTGCCTGTAAAAATTCCCGTTATTTTGGCAGGTTATGCAGTGGAACGCTTTCTTACCAGCTGCATTGCGAAAATCCCGATGAGAGAGTAATCTTTTGACACAACAAAAAAAACGATCCTGCAATACATTCAGAATCGTTCTAGGTTGTGTCTGAAAACGCTGAAGGAAGCCCATTTTGCCGAATTTTTGTTCCATGCTAAGAAGTTTACCGCAGGCGTGCCGGTGGCACGTCAAGGGAAAGTGACGCAGCAGGGGGCGAAAAGGGGGTAAACGATGCACTTCAGCGGGTTTCAAGACACGCACTAGATTCGGAGCCGTATTCTTTTCACTTACACAATCCGAGTCACATGCTGTGCCTTATCATCAAGCTGATGAGCTGCGGTCGAGATGGTTTTAAAATCATTTAATGCAATCTCAATTCTCTCATGACTCTGCTGCAGATAGTCTTCAACCTTTTTTGTGCCACTCGTAATATTGGTGATCTCTTTGGTAATGCCCGCCACACTGTCACGAATCTCATTGATTGAATTTTCCACCATGGCAGACAACTTGCGTACTTCCTTTGCCACAATATCGAATCCACGTCCGAACTCCCCCGCATGTGCAGCCTCAATCGCAGCATTCAGCGCAAGGAGCTGGGTTTGAGAAGAAATTTCTCGAATCGTTCGTACCACACCCTGAATCGAACCGGCTTGTTCCTGCAGATGACTTAAAGTGAACTGATTAGCTGCCGACACTTCCGAGATATAAGAAATGCTGGACATCAATTCATGGCTTCGTTCGATCCCCGCCCCAGCCTGCTCATTCAATTCTTGAGACAATGTCTTCAATTCCTGAACAACGGTTGTAATGTTATTTTGACGATCCGTAATATTGGTTGCCATCTTGCAGACCCCCAATATTTTCCGACCTGACTCATCGAACACGGGCATATATGTAGCTTCAAGCCAAACCGATTGGCCTTTAGAATCCTTGCGTTCCACCTTATCCTGAAAACTTTTCCCGTTAAAAATACTTCTCCAGAACGCCTCGTACGCCGGACTATCTGCAAATTTTCCAAAACATAATTGTCGATGCTGCATCCCGTACATTTCTTCCTTGGAGTACCCCATCGTTGAAGCGAATACATCGTTCACGTATGTAACCCTGCGATTTAAGTCGAAACGAATAATTGACAAGCTTTTCTCCATCGCTTTGACCATCAGTTCGTCCGTAACCTGTTCTTGCCGTCCAGCCTCCAATAAAGACATCTAAATCCCCCACAATCCTTCCGGTAGTCGATATGTTTTACGCTTGATAAGCCTAAGGGCAGAGGGATTCGTTTTAAACAGTTCCCCTGCGCTTGACTCTAGTATTGATACCCGAATTCGGGACTTTTGGATCACTAAAATCACATATAACAGAGAAATAATTATATATATTTTTTTATTACATAAAGCTTTCATTTTCTGACACTATAGGCTTTGGGCTTGATCTTACACTATTTACATGCTCCTTGCTGGAACATAATTCACGATCTGTGGGAGAATAGAAGAAAAAAGAGTAAATCATGAACATCATGACTTACTCTTCCGTAGAAAATTTCAACCTTATATACAGGCATTCACACGGAATTCAATAACTCAATGATCAAAAATCATGTACCGTTACACATAGCTGGAGTACAACCCCAAATGGATCACGCACAATACCATACCCCGGACTGAATTCATTCCGTTCATAAGGTACCAGCACCTTCACTCCTGCATGCCGCGATAGTGCTTCGTACAGTCCATCCATCTGCTCTTGATCCTGAGATTGAATGCACAGCGAAGTGCTGTTCCCCAGCTCCCAAGGTCTTTCCGCATCCATCGCTTCCTCGGCAATCATGATTTTGTTCGCTCCAATCTCCAGCACGGAATGTGTAATGTAATCATCCTGTCCTGCAGGGTACGTGAAGCTTGGGCTCATCTGCTTCATTTCTTTGTAGCTTTTTCGGAACAATACCTTTGCCCCCAGAGTCTTTTCGTAAAACGCAATAGCTTCCGCTGCTTCTCCATTCATTGAGAGAAAAGGAATTACTTCAACATTCATATCGTTTGCCTCCTTCATTCGTTTGCCTTACACTTATGACTATAACGAATAAAGGTGCCATTACATGGCACCTTAAATATAATTGAACAAAAATGAGGTCAACCCGCTTGAATAAAACAGAACGTTTACATCATATGCTTCGCTTCATTAATCAGAAACAGCACTTCACCCTGACGGACCTGATGCAGGAGTTTCATATATCCAAACGAACCGCTTTACGGGATATCGCTTCTTTGGAAGAGATGGGAGCACCCATCTATGTGGAATATGGACGTTATGGCGGATATCGGCTGCTTCAGCAGATGCAGCTGCCTCCGATTTCTTTTAATACGGATGAGCTTCATGCCTTGTATTTTGCCATGCAGGCCCTGCGCAGCTTCTCCAGCCTGCCTTTTCAGACGACATTTCATTCTGTCCATGAGAAATTCATGGCGGCACTATCAGATCGGCAGCGGGAGAATATTGTTAATATACAGCGACTTGTCACCTTTAAACATACCGAACAGATCAAAGACAGTTCCCATCTGGAGCTTCTATTGAAAGCTGCGGTGCAGCAGGAAGTGATTCAGATTACGTATCCTGACCAAAACACGAACGCGAAGCCGAGCAGAGCCATCGTTCCATTCGGGAACAAAGAGGCTGCTCATGAGAACGCAGAACATCCCCAAATCAATAGTTTTGTGCAGGATGAGCTGCAAAAAGAGGGCGCTGGACCCATGTTCAGAACAAACATCAGCACCCGTATCATACAGCCCCTTGAGCTGTACGCTAGTAGAGGATATTGGTATTGTCATGCGTATGATCTGGAAAAGAAAGCTTACCGTGTATTTCGCTGTGATCGAATGGCATCGGCTGCACTAACAGATACGGCACCTGTCAGCCATCTTGCCCACTTACAAAGTGGACATTTACATTCCTTATGGAAAGCATCTGAAGCTGCGGTTTCGTTTCGATGCAGGTTAAATGAAGCCGGTATAGAGCTGTTTCAACAAAATCACTACCCGTCCATGCGGCTTGAAGAGCAGGATGGGGACCCTCTGCTCGTCGGAACTTACGAACCTCATGAACTGGATTTTATCGTGAACTACCTCGCCGGTTACGGCAAGTCCATTCAGATTATCGAGCCTCTCACGTTGAAGGAATCACTGAGACAGTATTATATGAATTTGCTGGATCATATTTAGTAAATTCCACTTACATCCGCATACCCGTCCCCTATGTAAAAATATCATACAATCCTTTTTTATGAGCCAGTTTACTCCAAACTTCATTAGTGCTGATTTACTCAGCTCGTAAGCTTTTATGAGTGATCCACCTGAGTATTATAATAATCCTACTATAGACTTTAGGCGCAAAAATAGTAGGATTATTTTATACCTAAATCCTTCTTAACTATTAATTCAATTGTTCAACTAGTACTCTCTCAAAAGATTCAATCTTAGTTTTTTCACTACAGAATAACAACTCTTTCTCTCTTCTTTTAGTTTGTGCTGAGTAGGTTAAATAGTATTGATATTTAGGAACGCTAGAATATAGATTGATTAAAGGTTCTTGATGATCATAAGTTGTTATCCAGTAATATTCTTTTAAATTTAAAATAGAATCTCTTAGAGAGATGTGATCTTCGTGCTCAAATGAATTTTGGTACAAATTTTTCCCCTGAACATAATATGGAGGATCAAAAAATATAAAAGAATTTTTAGGTACTAAACTACTAATGATTTCAGTTACCATAACTTTAGCATCTAAATTAAACAGATTTATTTTTGACCTCTTTTCTCCAATTCTTCTCACTTTGTTAATCAATGATTGTTTATTAAATCTACAATCTATTTTATACTTCCCTTCTTGTTTTAGGCCACCAATTACACCACCTGATATAATTCCACTTCTGTTTGTTCTGTTAAGATAGAATGTAGCAAATCCATTAGACAAGGAATATGGATCATTTCTATTTTGTTCATAAATCTTTTTCTGATCAAGCCAACACTCAATAGTTATTGGCGTATCAATTATTTTTTGTACGAATTCATCATTTTTGTGTAGAATTGAATACCAAAAAGCATGAATCGAAGGATCAAAATCATTTATAAAAATTCGATCAACAACTTCCTTAAGTAGTAAATTTATTGAGATTCCCGACCCTCCTGAAAACGGTTCAATATAAGTGATTTTTGATAAATTATTCAAATACATTAAATTTCTAACAAATCCTGCTAATTGTGACTTTCCTCCGGGATATCTTAATGGACTATCAGTTATTGGCATGCTCAACACTCTCAAATAAGTTTATTTTTTTTCTCCACTCTGAAGACGGAATGCTGTAAGCGACTCTGGTCTTATTAAACATAGTAAACAAGTTATTATAAAAGCACTGAACTTCAGCTTGATTTTCTTTATCTTTTAACCACTTTACGAATACAATAGAAAAAAAGAATTTATACTTACGATATAATTTCTTATATTTTTCCCTGCGTATTCCCTTTGTCGAAGGAAGAGATTCTAAGTGATCTTCTATACTCATTATCTCTCCTCTTATTTCTCTAGCTTTATCATATGAGTATCCTTCTCTTACATGTGCTTCTTTAAAACTCCAAAACTCGCTATATTCTTGATTATCTATAAGTAGGCTCAAATAATCAAAAATTAGTTTTTCAGGATTCACTTTACCTGGCAAAGTAATAATATTATGTTCTAATTGATTTCGAGCATCCCCATCTAATATACATATAGCTTTTATAATATTATTAGTTAGTATTTTATCTTTGAAAATACTTTCTAAATTACTAGAACCAACATTTGAATTGACAAAATGAAACCTTCCTTTAACTTTATTAAATTCGGGATCCCAATCCCCCAAGAGCATAAAAATATTTTCGAGAAGATCTCTAGCCTCTTCATCTTCTGTAAATACGGGAATTTTACTATTTTGTTGTAATTCAAGAGATGTTATTTGTTCAAGATACATTCTTATTGTAAACATATCTATCTCTTCAAAGATACTGACTTTATTCTGTTCATTGAGAAGATAAAGAACGTTAGCTTTTTTATTAATTGCATGTTCAATAAGCGAAAAACTGTGTGTTGTAAACACTATCTGAATTGAATAATCCTCTGAGAATTGTTTTAGTAAGTCATACAACTTCAATTGGTAAGAAGGATGTAAAGTAGCATCAATTTCATCTATTAATAGTATACTACTTATGTTTTGGTAGTTTTCTATGCCTACTTCTTTTTGGAGTTCATCATAGTAATATTTAAGAGAAACAAGTGCTGTAATTATAATGTATAGATTATCTTCTCCAGCGGAAATAGTGTTTGAATCAATACCATTTAAACTGGTCACAAACTCCGCTCTTTTCTTCAAACCAATATTGCTATAAGATTCATGGATTACCTCTATATTTGTGAATGATGAATATAGTTTATTTATTTTAGCAATATAATCGTCAGGAAGAGAGCTCTTAATCTGAGTGATGTAGCTATCTTTCAATTCTTTTTTTAAAATTGATTTTATTTTTGCGAGTATTTGAACATCCAGCTGCAAACTTTTACTTAATTTATCATTGATTTTTTCTAATTGTAATTCTTGATACTCACCAAATGACATTAGGCGTGATAAACCTAAATAAATAACAGGCATTTCTGGAAGTGACTCGTTTTTTCCAGGTCTATACTTAGGTTTTATTGAATATCTTGAATTCTTCGGAGAATTATGTTTTCTAAATTCAAGTTTTTTATTGTCAAAATATGTAACTTCTAAAATTGTCCCTTTTCTTCCGTTTGTCGGATCATTTGACACTTTATCTCCACGACTCAATGTTTCTATTTTTGGATTCATGATGTTGTTAATATTATTTATAGTATTAATGCAATTTTTCATATTACCGTAAGCATTAGTAGAAACCTTTTGTTGATACGAATTAGAAAGCAAATACAAAATAGAACTTTTACAAGTTCCATTCGTACCAGAGATTAAATTGATGTTTGGACTTAATTCAAGAGACACATCAATAAGTTTACGGTAACTTTTTATATCCAGTGTTTTACTCATATCTTCTCCTTATTACAACATTAAATTTTATCTTCTCTCTTATAGTAATCATTTTTTTGTAAAAAGTTAATTAAAATAACAATAAAAAGTCCAACTCCACCACAGATCACCATAAAAACACCCGGCAGGATGCGACCGCGAGAAGCACGGCATACACCCAAACCGGGTAAGAGATTAGAAAATAATATCAATGGCTTCCAGCTCATCTTGTTCCTGTTCGGATTGCCCGTTCAGGGAAATATCTTTCAACAGCACAGAAGGCTGTTCGCAAATCTGGTTGATAATCATGAGCAGATCCTGAGCGAAATTGTCGATCAGATTACGCGTAAACAGCTTGGTGGCATATTCAAACTGCCCATTCATTCCTTCATCCAGCATCGAAATAACCAAAGTAAGATCAAATTGGGAAACCGTATGTGTTTCAGGGTAAGACTCGATCTGGATCTCCCCGAAGTTTTGCACGTTATCTTCCTTCGTTTCCACAGCAAACATAACATCAAATACAGGGTTACGGCTTTGATCTCGCGGCACCTGCAGCTTTTTCACAAGCTCTTCGAACGGATAGTCCTGGTTGTCGTAGGCCCCCAGCATGGTTTCTTTGACCTCATTCAAGTAAGTGATGAACGTTTTCTCTCCGGACGGATAGTGGCGGATCGCCAGCGTGTTGACAAACATCCCGATGAGCGGCTCCAGTTCGGCATGTGTGCGGCCCGACACTGGCGTTCCTATTATGAAGTCTTCTTGTCCCGAGTATTTGCTGAGCAGGATCGAATAAGCAGCCGATAACACCATATACAGGGTGACACCGTGCTCATCTGCAATGGACTGCAGGCTGTCGGTCATTTGCTTGTCAATGTTGAAGGGCAGCACATCTCCTTCAAAACTGCGAACAGCAGGTCTGACAAAATCCGTAGGCAGTTCAAGTGTTGGCAGTTCACCTTCCAGCACGTTCAGCCAGTAAGCTTCCTGACGTTTCAGCTGTTCTTTCACAGGTTCAGACTGCTGCCAAGCAGCAAATTCCTTGTATTGAATCCGGAGCGGTTCCAACGTCTCGCCGTTATAAAGGCGGAGCAGTTCTTCAACGAAGATGCCCATGGACATGCCATCTGTGATGATATGGTGAATGTCCAGCATGAGCAGATGCCGTTCCGCTTCCCACTCGACTAAGCCGACACGCAGCAGCGGCGGCCGTTCCAGATCAAAGACACGCACAAAACTGTCTGCAATGCTCTTTGTTTCGCTTTCCGCTGCTTTCGTGTACTCGATAGCAAATTTCAAGTCCGAATAAATCCGCTGTACCGGTTCTCCGTCGACCATTTCGAACCCTGTTCGCAAAATTTCGTGTCGAGCGATTAATTCATTGAGCGCCAACTCGAATTGATTCCGTTCCAAGCGTCCGACAAGAACGGTCATGCCGGACATGTTGTAACTAAGCTCGGCACCTTCCATCTGCTGCTGAATGTACAGCCTTTTCTGCACGGAGGAAAGCGGATAATGATGCCTCTGATCCAGGACTGGAATCGAGAGATATTCCTGATATTCTAATTGGCTGATCGCTTCAGCCATCGTTTCTATGGTCGAGTGTCTGAACACATCGCGGAGCGGCAGGTCCACGCTCAGTTCTTTGTGCACTTTGCTGACGAGCATCGTTGCCTTCAGAGAGTGCCCGCCAAGGTCGAAGAAGTTGTCCGTCACGCCAATCTTGACTGGCCCGAGTACGTCCTGCCAAATGGTAACCAGTTTCGCCTCCAGCCTGCTGCGCGGTGCAGTATATTCGCTGCCTATGCCTACTCCGGCCTCTGGTGCCGGCAGTGCCTTCCGGTCGATTTTGCCGTTCGGCGTCAGAGGCAGCTGCGCCAGCTCCACGAAGTAGGACGGGATCATGTAGCCCGGCAGCTCCTGTGCCAGCGTGCTGCGCAGCTCATTCACCGCCAGCGCTGCTCCGGTATCCGGTGCATAATACGCACACAGCGCCTTCTGCCCGTTCGCATCATTTCGAACCAGCACCACCGCTTCGCGTACGCCCTCCACCTGCAGCAGCTGCGACTCGACTTCACCCGTTTCAATCCGGTATCCCCGGATTTTGGCCTGGTGGTCAATCCGGCCGATGAAGTCCACATTTCCGTCTTCCATCCACCGCGCCAAGTCTCCCGTGCGGTACAGCCGTTCACCCTCGGCAAACGGGCTGTCCACAAACTTTTCTTCCGTCAGTTCTGGACGATTCAAGTACCCGCGCGAGACCCCAACTCCGCCGATGACTAACTCGCCCAGCACCCCGATCGGCACCGGATTCAGATGGGCATCCACAATGTAGAACTTCGCGTTCAGCCACGCTCTGCCAATCGGAACGCTGCCTGTCTGCGGCAGCTTCGTCAGCGGCTCATCGTAGAAGCTCGAATCAATGGCCGCTTCCGTCACACCGTAGGCGTTGATGATGCGAAGCGATGAACCGAAGCGTTCCTGCAGCGTTCGGTAATCCGCCACACTGCAGCTGTCCGAGCTTGTGATGAGCAGCTCCATTCCGCTGATATCCAGCCCCTGCTCGTACACGTATTCCATAAACGGTACGATCAGCGCCGGTGTGGATTCAAAGATGGTAATTCTCTCCCGCTCCATCCAGTCATGCAGACGAGACGGATCGATGCGGTCGTCCTTCGGCACAATCACCATCGTGCCTCCGTTGTACAGCGTGCGCGCGATATCACCCACGAACACGTCAAATGAGAAGCTGGCCAGCTGCAGCAGCCGCACCGGGAATTGATCTAACCGGTATTCCCGCCGGTAGCCTGCTGCGGTGTTGACCAGGCTGCGGTGCTCGATCATGACCCCTTTCGGCCTGCCCGTCGTTCCCGACGTGTAGATCACATACGCCAGATCTTCGGGACGGGCTTCATGGAAATCACCCGGGTCAGCAGCATTCGGATGACGTCTATCCTCACCGTCGTTCACAGCTCCTGTCAGCTTGCCAGAGACCACAGCGGAGTCCAAGCTGGAAACCATGTTCGAACCTTGGACACCGCCGATCGGTGCATTTGTCCGTTCATCGCTGTACGATGCTTCGTCGTCGAGATACAGCACCGCTGCCAAGGCCAGTTCCTCTTCGCCCAGCCACGCTTCGGCACGCTCTCGCAGTGCCGTTTGTGTTAGGAGCAGCTTCGCTCTGCTGTCTTCGAGCATGAACCGCACGCGGTCTGCCGGATAATCCGGGTCAAGCGGCACATAGGCCCCGCCTGCCTTCCACACCCCCAGCACAGCCACCAGCAGGTCCACCGAACGCTCGGCAAGGATGCCAACGATGGACTCCCGGCCAATGCCGCCTGCACGCAGCGTACTCGCCAAACGATTTGCCCGCTCGTTCAGCACGGCATAGGTCATTCGGTCATTCTCATACACAACAGCCGTCGCTTCCGGTGTGCGCTTCGCCTGTTCCTCGAACAGCCGATGGAATGCAGCCGCAGGAGCCGCTTCCGGCTGTGCCGGATTGAATGCGCACAGAATTTGGTCTTTTTCCATCGTTGTCAAAAGGCCCAGTTCGGATATAGCTGCCGACGGGTTAAGAAGAATAGAGTCAAGCAGCTGCAGGTAATGCGCAGCCAATTTGGCCACTGTTTCCGTTTTATAAAGAGCTGTGGCATACTCAAACAGATATTCCAAGCCTTCCTCAATCTCCGTGACGTCCAGGCTGACATCGAATTTGGAAACAATCTCTTCACTGTCATATGTCGACAGATGGAGTCCGGGAAGCTGAATCTCCAAATTCTCTGTATTCTGCACAGCAAACATCGTATCAAACAGCGGATTGCGGCGTAAATCGCGAGCTGTGTTTACTTTATCCACCAATTCCTCAAACGGGTAATTCTGATGTTCAAAAGCTCCCAGAGTCGTCTCCTTGATTTCCCTCAAGTAGTCAAGGAATGACTTATCAGCAGCAGGATAACTGCGGATCGCCAAAGTATTAACGAACATGCCGATCAGCGGCTGAAGATCGCTGTGATTCCTTCCTGCAATCGGCGTTCCGACCACCACATCTTCCTGACCTGTATACTTATGCAGTAATATGGTATAACCCGCAAGCAAAACCATGTAAAGGGTTGCGCCGTTCTCTGCTGCAAGCCGCTTCAGACCTTCACTTTTCTCTCTGTTCATGAACAGCTTCAGCGTGCGGCCCTCGTAGCTCTGCATCGCTGGGCGCGGATAGTCCGTCGGCAATTCCAAAACCGGCAGCTCCCCTTGGAACATGTCGAGCCAGTAGGTTTCCTGTTTGGCAAGCTGCATTTTCTGCTCGTCCGATTGCTGCCATACTGCATAATCTTTGTACTGAATGCGGAGCGGTTCCAAAGTTTCCCCGCTGTACAAGCGGACAAACTCTTCAATCAGTACATCGATTGAAACACCATCAGATACGATATGATGCGTATCAAACATCAAAATGTGCCGATCAGGCGCCAGTTCGGCAAGACCTACTCGCAGCAGCGGAGGCTTTGCCAGATCAAACGCACGAACGAATTGGCGCACCGTTTCTTCTGCCTGATCCTCGTTGATTTCAACATATTCCACTTGAAAGATAGCTTCTTCGTAAATCCGCTGCACCACTTCCCCGTTTACCATCTCAAAACCGGTACGCAGCGTTTCATGACGAGCTGTGAGACTGCCGAACGCTTTTTCAAATCTCTGGCGATCGAGTTTTCCTTCAAGCATGACAGCTCCTGGTATGTTGTAGCTCAGCTCGCCTCCTTCCAATTGATTCAAAATATAAAGACGTTTCTGAGCGGAAGAGAGTGGATAATACTCGCTAACCTCTGCCGTAGGAATTGCGGTGAACAAGCCCGTCTCCAGCCGTTCTACAGCCGCGGCCATTTCCTCAACCGTAGAGCATCGGAATACGTCGCGAAGCGGGAATGCTGCGCCCAATTCCTTATGCATCTTGCTGACAAGCGTCGTCGCCCGCAGCGAGTGTCCGCCGAGGTCGAAGAAGTTGTCCGTTACGCCTACCGCCTGCTCCCGAACAAGCACATCCCGCCAAATGGCAGCCAGCTTCGCCTCTAGTTCGGTCCGCGGCGCCACGTATTCGCGTCCTGCGCCTGTTCCCGCCTCTGGTGCTGGCAGTGCCTTACGGTCAATCTTTCCGTTTGGCGTCAGAGGCAGCTGCTCCAGCTCCACGAAATATGATGGGATCATGTACCCCGGCAGCTCACTGGCCATCGCCCGCTTAAGATCCGCTTCCTTCACGCCTTCTGCTGCTGTGTAATAAGCGCACAAAGCTTTCTGACCGACTTGATCTTCCCGGATAACGACGACCGCTTCGCGTACGCCCTCCACCTGCAGCAGCTGCGCCTCGACTTCACCCGTTTCAATCCGGTATCCCCGGATTTTGGCCTGGTGGTCAATCCGGCCGATGAAGTCCACATTTCCGTCTTCCATCCACCGCGCCAAGTCTCCCGTGCGGTACAGCCGTTCACCCTCGGCAAACGGGCTGTCCACAAACTTTTCTTCCGTCAGTTCCGGACGATTCAAGTACCCGCGCGAGACCCCAACTCCGCCGATGACTAACTCGCCCAGCACCCCGATCGGCACCGGATTCAGATGGGCATCCACAATGTAGAACTTCGCGTTCAGCCACGCTCTGCCAATCGGAACGCTGCCTGTCTGCGGCAGCTTCGTCAGCGGCTCATCGTAGAAGCTCGAATCAATGGCCGCTTCCGTCACACCGTAGGCGTTGATGATGCGAAGCGATGAGCCGAAGCGTTCCTGCAGCGTCCGGTAATCCGCCACACTGCAGCTGTCCGAGCTCGTAATCAGCAGCTCCATTCCGCTGATATCCAGCCCCTGCTCGTACACGTATTCCATAAACGGTACGATCAGCGCCGGTGTGGATTCAAAGATGGTAATTCTCTCCCGCTCGATCCAGCCATGCAGCCGAGACGGATCGATGCGGTCGTCCTTCGGTACAATCACCATCGTGCCTCCGTTGTACAGCGTGCGCGCGATATCGCCCACGAACACGTCAAACGAGAAGCTGGCCAGCTGCAGCAGCCGCACCGGGAACTGATCTAACCGGTATTCCCGCCGGTAGCCTGCTGCGGTGTTGACCAGACTGCGGTGCTCGATCATGACCCCTTTCGGCCTGCCCGTCGTTCCCGACGTGTAAATCACATACGCCAGATCTTCGGGACGGGCTTCATGGAAATCACCCATGTCAGCAGCATTCGGATGACGTCTCTCCTCACCGTCGTTCACAGCTCCTGTCAGCTTGCCAGAGACCACAGCGGAGTCCAAGCTGGAAACCATGTTCGAACCTTGGACACCGCCGATCGGTGCATTTGTCCGTTCATCGCTGTACGATGCTTCGTCGTCGAGATACAGCACCGCTGCCAAGGCCAGTTCCTCTTCGCCCAGCCACGCTTCGGCACGCTCTCGCAGTGCCGTTTGTGTCAGCAGCACTTTCGCTCCGCTGTCTTCGAGCATGAACCGCACGCGGTCTGCCGGATAATCCGGGTCAAGCGGCACATAGGCCCCGCCTGCCTTCCACACCCCCAGCACAGCCACCAGCAGGTCCACCGAACGCTCGGCAAGAATGCCAACGATGGACTCCCGGCCAATGCCGCCTGCACGCAGCGTACTCGCCAAACGGTTCGTCCGTTCATTCAGCGCTGCATAGGTCATTCGGTCATTCTCATACACAACAGCCGTCGCTTCCGGTGTGCGCTTCGCCTGTTCTTCAAACAGCCGATGGAATGCAGCCGCAGGAGCCGCTTCCGGCTGAGACGGGTTAAACCCGCCCAGAATTTGTTCTTTCTCTGCCCCGGTCAGAAGCTCCAACTGTTTCACACAGATATTCGGATTGGCCGCAACCTGCTCCAGTGCACGGACAAAATGACCGTAGATCTGCCGGATGTCTTCCTCTCTGTACGTCAAGGCATTGTACGTAAACCGGAGCAAAATATGCTCTTCCGGAATGACGGTAATGTCCAAGTCATAGTTCGTTTGCTCTGGTGACTGAATATTTGCAATTTTCAGCGCTTCCTTCTCTCCACCTACGACCTGCTCAATCTGTTCTTCCATCGGATAATTTTCAAAGACCATGATATGGTTGATCAAGTCACGTTTCTGCTCACTTAGCGACTGAATTTCGTACAGTGGGAATGTTTCGTAAGCTCCCGATGCGAGTGCTTGATCCTGAGTTTTCCGCAAGATGTCGGCTGCCGTCTCGTCCGCTCCGCCTTGAATACGGACCGGGATCGTATTAATAAACAGGCCGATCATGCTTTCGATGCCCGGAATTTCAGCCGGACGCCCAGATACAACGGAGCCGAATACGACATCCTCGCTGCTGTTGTACACCTGCAGAACAAGTCCCCATACGGTCTGCATGAATGTATTAAGTGTCACCTGCTGCTGACGTGCCACCCGTTCAATCTGTCCGGTCAGTTCCTTACCGAGTTCCACATTCATTTCAGCCGCTTCAAAAGCACTCTGTTTCAGCTGCGTTCTCTCCTGAGGCAGCTTCGTCTGCTGCTCGTAACCCGCTAAATACCCGGACCAGTAATCCGAAGCACTCGCGGCATCTTGAGCTTCCAGCCATTCAATATACCGGGAGTACGGGGTAACCGGAGGAAGCTCCAGCATCCGCTTTTCCTGGAACGCGAAGTAGGTGTCGAACACTTCCTTGATCATGAAGGACATGCACCAGCCGTCCATCAAAATGTGATGGTGACTCCAGATCACATGGTAAGACTCGTCGCCCGTGCGCAAAACAGTCACACGCATAAGAGATCCTTTGGTCAAATCGAACTTGTTCGCTTTATCCGCGTTAACGAAATTCGCCAGGGTCTCCTCCGGATTTTCATCACTTACGGAGCGAATATCTTCATAGTACACTTCACACTTCCGCTCGCGGAATACCACTTGAATCGGCTCGTCTCTCCAGCCGGTAATAAAGTTGGTCCGCAGCGCTTCATTCCGCTGCACCAGCGTATCCAACCCTTGGGTGAAGGCTTCGATGTTCAAGCTTCCATACAGATCGAAGGTCACCTGTTCGAAGTAAGCTTCCGAATCGGCATCCAGCAAACTGTGGAACAGCATTCCTTTTTGCAGCGGAGTCAGGGTGTATACATTTTCAAGTTCACCGAGTGCTGCCGTATGTTTGGTCAGCTGATCCAGTTCTTCCAACGTCACATCCTGAAGCAGTACGTCGCTAGGTGTAAGCTCCGGCTGCTCTTTCGATATGCAGTGATTGATCACATCACGCAGGCTCGATTGAAGCAGGCTGCCCAAGTGTTCTACCGTTTCCCGTTTATACTGGGTTTCTCCATAACGAATCGTTAGTTCCAAAGTTCCTTCCGACACCATACCATTGATATCGAGTGCAAAATCCATTACTGCATTCGGGCTGGAATCGGAGCCCGGGCTGAATGGGGACGGCTGCGAGCGGCTGCTTTCGTAATCCTGGTCAAACTGACCCAGGTAGTTAAAACTGATCTCCGGTTCCAGAGCATAGCTCTCGCCGTCACGCCCCTCCGCCAAATAACGCAGCAGACCGTAACCGATTCCTTTGTTCGGAATGCGGCGCAAGTTTTCTTTCACCTGTTTCACCTGATAACCAAGCGCCTTGGCAGAACCTGGTTCCAGAACAACAGGGAACTGGCTCGTAAACCAGCCTACCGTACGTGTAATGTCCACATTCGGAAGAAGTTCTTCCCGGCCGTGACCTTCGAGATTTACCAGCACGCGTTTCAGACCACTCCAAGTTTGGATTGCAAGACCCAGCGCGGTAAGCAGCAGATCGTTCATTTCCGTTCGATAAGCATGGTGTGCGTTCTTCAGCAGCTGCTCGGTTTCCTCCGCTGTCCAGCGAACCGTCACGAGCGCACTGTCCTTCAGCTTGGATTTGGATTGTGCAAAATCTTTCGGAAGCGGCTCATAGATTGCCTGCTCGATACGCTGCCAGTACTCTCTCTCGCTTTCCATTGCTGGACCGTTCGCATAATCAGCGAGCTGATTTGCCCACGTTTGGAAAGAATCCGTTTTGAGCGGCAGACGGATCGGCTGCCCCTGCAGTGCCTGCTCATAACCTGTGGCAAAATCCTCGAGTAGAATACGCCAGGATACACCGTCTACGACCAAGTGATGGATCACGATGAGCAGGTGATCGCCATCGTCACAGTGGAACAAACCAAGCTTCACCAGCGGACCGTTTTCCAGATCGATACCTGCCTGAATGTCATTTGCCTTGGCCTCTACCGCTTCTTTCACATCGGAGGTTCCTTTGAGATCAACGACTTCCAGATCGAACAATGCTTCGCTATCCCCGGCAGCCCGGTTCCAGGCGGCATAACCGTTCTCGGTTTGGCGGTAAACCATGCGAAGAGCATCGTGATGCACGACCAGCTGATGCATCGCCTTGCACAAGGCTTCTTCGTCAAAACCATACACGGAAAACTGCATGAACGCCTGATTGCTGTGGTGCGCATCGGCCGGGTTTTGTTCAAAGAACCAGCGCTGAATCGGGGTCAAAGTAACCTTTCCCATCACTTCAAGCTGGCTTGCCGTTCTGTCCGCTTTTTGCAGCTGCAAACCGAGGGCAGAGATTGTCGGGTAATGGAACAAATCTTTCATGACTAACTTGTACCCCGCTTGCAAAAGACGGAACGATACCTGCAGGGCCTTGATTGAATCGCCGCCGAGCGCGAAGAAATTGTCTGTTATGCTCACCTGATCCACACCCAACACTGACTGCCAGACCGACGCAAGTGCCTGCTCGGCAGGTGTACGCGGTGCCGTATATGCAGTCTGTGTACGAATATTTCCTTCGGGCACAGGCAGCGCTTTGCGGTCAATCTTTCCGTTCGGTGTAAGCGGCATTTGATCCAGGCGCATGATGCGCGAAGGTACCATATGGGAAGGCAGCACAGTGTCCAAATGGTTCGCCAGTCCTTCCAGATCAAAGCTGGAATCTGCTGCGACATATCCGCACAAATATTTCTGCCCCCGCTCGTCTGTACGGTCGATGACAAGCGTCTGACGTACACCATCAGCATTTTTCATGGCCGCTTCAATCTCACCAAGCTCGATTCGATAACCGCGAATTTTCACCTGGTTGTCGATCCGGCCGATGAAATCAACATTGCCGTCCGGCATCCAGCGTGCCAAGTCGCCCGTTCGGTACAACCGCTCTCCGGTGGCGAATGGACTGTCTACGAATTTCTCCTCCGTCAAATCCGGCCTGTTCAAGTAACCGCGGGCCACACCCGCCCCGCCGATAACCAGCTCACCGAGTACCCCGATCGGAACAGGCTTCAGATTTGCATCTACGATATAAAACTTGGCGTTCAGCCATGCTTTTCCAATCGGTACACTACCTGTCTTCGGCAGTTTCTCCAGCGGCTCGTCATAGAAGCTGGAGTCGATTGCCGCTTCCGTTACACCGTAGCTGTTAATAATACGGAACTTCGAACCGAAACGCTCCTGCAGCGTACGGTAATCCGTCACGCTGCAGGCATCGGAGCTTGTGATCAGCAGCTGCATGGAGCTGAGTTCCATACCTTCGGCATGTACATGCTCCATGAATGGAATGATCAGCGCCGGAGTCGACTCGAACACGGTCACAGCATATTCGTGAATCCAGCCGTAGAGGCGAGTTGGGTCTATCCGATCATCCTTCGGCACGATGACCATGGTACCGCCGTTGTACAGCGTGCGCGCAATGTCTCCAACAAACACATCAAATGAGAAGCTGGCCAGCTGCAGCAGCCGGACCGGGAACTGATCGAGGCGATAATGCCTTTGGTAGCCCGCTGCCGTGTTCACCAAGCTGCCGTGTTCCACGGCTACACCTTTAGGTCGGCCGGTAGTACCGGAGGTGTAGATGACATACGCCAAATCGCCGGGCTTGTTCACCTTCGCCGGATTCAATGCGAGATCCACCGTCCATCTGTCCTGCTCGGCTTCTACGGCAGCAGCAGTTTCTTTGGCTCCAAGGCTGTACGTCGTAGTGTCATCGATTGCAAGCACCGTTTGCAGCACTGGAGCCCCGCCGCTGCACCAACCTTCCGTCTGCTGCAGCAGATGAGTCTGCGTGAGAAGCACTGACGCTCCACTGTCCGTGAGCATATACTCGATTCGTTCCGCTGGATAGTCCGGGTCGAGAGGCACATAAGCACCGCCGGCCTTCCATACAGCGAGCACCCCGATCAACAGCTCTGCCGAACGGTCAGCCAAAATGCCAACCACCTGCTCGGGTTTGACGCCGCGGGAGCGCAGTGCATATGCCAGATGATTCGCTTTGGCGTTCAGCTCCGCGTACGTCAGCTTGCTGTCTTCGTAGACAACCGCCAGCGCTCCCGGATTGCGTTCCGCCTGTTCCTCGAACAGCTCGTGGAACGTTTTCTCTCTCCACGATTCATCCGTTTCCAAAGCTGTCCCCTCTGCGGCGGACTGTACTGCAGGCTTCGAGGACGACACGTCAAACCCAACCAGCAAATCATGATTTTCGCTGTCCGTCAGCATATCCAAATCTGAAATCTGCGCACCTGGTTGAGTCAGAATCGAGGTTAAAAGCTGCTCATAATGCCCTGCCAGCCGTACCATCGTTTCATGTCTAAATAACGAGGTCGCATACTCCATTTTGCAAACCAGTTCGTTACCCCATTCCACAATATCTAAGCTGAGATCAAACTTTGCTGTCTTTTCTTCAATGTCAAACAGCGACCACTTCAGGTCTTCCAAAGTTAAATCCAGGCTTTCGTGCTTTTGCAAAGAAAACATAGTGTCAAACAGCGGGTTTCGACTTAAATCCCGGCTCACCTGAAGCGACTCCACCAGTTCCTCAAATGGATAGTCTTGGTGCTCGTAGGCTCCAAGCGTCGTTTCTTTCACTTCCTGCAGGTAATCCCGGAATGTTCTCTCCGCTGCCGGGCCTAAGCGAAGAGCAAGCGTATTCACGAACATACCGATAATCGGCTGCAGATCGGCATGAGAACGCGCAGCAATCGGCGTACCGATTACGATATCTTCCTGTCCCGTATATTTATGAAGCAGTACGGAGTATGCAGCCAGCAGCAGCATATACAGCGTTGCCCCTGCATCCCCGGCAAGCCGTTTGAGAGCTTCACTTTTCTCCGCATCCAGCGTGAATGTGAGTGTTTGACCGTCAAACTGCTGTACGGCCGGGCGGGAGAAATCGAGAGGCAGTTCGAGAACTGGAAGCTCCGCGCCAAATACTTTGCGCCAGTACTCCTCCTGATTTTTAATGCGCTGACGCTGCTCCTCGGATTGCTGCCAAACGGCGTAATCCTTGTATTGAATCCGCAGTTCCGGTAATTCATCCCCATTGTAAAGCCGTACGAACTCGCGCAGAAGCACATCCATGGAAAGACCATCCGAAGCAATATGATGAATATCCAGTGCGAGCAGGAATTGATCTGTTTCCAGTCCGATCAGCAGGGCACGCAGCAGAGGCGGCCGAGTCAAATCAAAAGGCTGAATGAAACCTTCAAGAATGCTTGCAATCTGTTCTTCATCTGCTTGAAACTTCTCGACCTTGAAAGGTACATATGGATAAACACGCTGCATTGGCTCCCCATCTACAATTTCAAAACCGGTACGCAGCATATCGTGCCGGGTAATCAAGGCGGTTAGCGCCTTCTCCACTTTCGCCTCATTTACAGCCCCTTCCAACAGCAGAGCACTTGGAAGATTATAATTCAGCTCAGCGCTGTCCAGCTGGTGCAGAACGTATAGTCTTTTTTGTGCGGAAGAAACCGGATAGTACAGCTTCTCTTCCGCCTTCGGAATCGAGCTGTGCTGCGATTCTTCCAGGCTGGCAACAGCCGCTGCCATCGACTCTACCGTCATATAACGGAACACATCGCGCAGCGGAAATTCGACGTTCATTTCCTTCCGAATCCTGCTGACAAGGTTTGTTGCCCGCAAGGAGTGGCCCCCAAGCTCGAAGAAATTGTCCAGAACTCCAATGCCGGAGTAACCCAGCACTTCCTCCCAGATTTTCACTAGTCTGGACTCTGTCAGGTTGCGCGGCGATATATATTCGACACCCGTTTGTAATTCGCCCTGCGGTTCAGGCAGCGCTTTGCGGTCGACTTTGCCGTTGGATGTCAGCGGCATACGCTCCAGCTGGACAAAGTATGACGGGATCATATAACCCGGCATTCCCTGAGCCAATGCGGTTCTCATCTCGCTGACCGTCAGCGTACGGCCCGCCACAAAGTAAGCGACCAGCAGCTTCTCACCTCCGCCGTCCTGACGGGCAAGCACAACTGCTTCTTCGACGTCCTTGATGTTAAGAAGCTGTGTCTCGATTTCATCCAGTTCGATCCGATAGCCCCGAATTTTGACCTGATGGTCGATCCGGCCCAGGTATTCGATACTGCCATCCGGCAGCCAAGCCGCCAGGTCGCCTGAGCGGTACAGCTTCTCCCCCTCCGCAAATGGGGAATCAACGAACTTCTCCGCTGTCAGATCCGGACGATTCAAGTATCCTCTCGCCAGTCCTTCCCCGGCCACGTACATTTCGCCCGCAGCGCCGATCGGCACAGGACGGCGGTTTTCGTCCAGCACGTACACTTTCAGTGTCGGGATCGGTTTGCCGATATTGCTCTTCGCCGCCTCAATCTCAACCCATGTAATTTCCTTATAGGTCACGTGAACGGTCGTCTCGGTAATGCCGTACATATTGATCAGCTTCGTATTCGGATACTTCGTCTTGAAGCCCTTGAGCAGCAGCGGACTCAGCGCTTCGCCCCCAAAGATGACGCTGCGAATCCGAAGGTCATATGCATGATCCGCCAAAGCCTCACGCATCAGTTGATAGAAGTACGTTGGTGTCTGGTTCAATATCGTAACCTGTTCGCGGCCCAGCAGCGTCAGGAACGCAGCCGGGTTTTTCGCCGTGAGCGGTGGTACGATGACCAGCTTGCCTCCGTTCAGCAGCGCCCCGTACATTTCCCAGACAGAGAAATCGAAGCAGAACGAGTGGAACAGCGTCCATGTGTCGGCCGGCCCGAAATCGAACAGATTTTTGTCGTTGAACAGAAGGCGCACGACATTTCTATGCTCAATCAACGTTCCTTTCGGTTTCCCGGTTGTTCCCGAAGTGTAGATGACATAGGCCAGACTGCCCGGCCCGGAAATGGGCTCCAAGTTTGAACCATCCTGCGAATCGGCTGGTTGCATCCCTTCGTCTCCCCATACGTAATCGTCTAATTCGAGGCGAGTTCCGGCATAATCCGTCTTCTCGTGCAGCTGCTTTTGAACCAGCAGTAATGCCGCGCCTGAATCTTCGATCATGAAGCGGATGCGCTCCGCCGGATAATCGGGATCGACAGGCACGTAGGCTCCGCCCGCTTTGAGAATCGCCAGAATACCAACGACCATATCAAGCGAACGATCGGCCAAAATAGCTACCAATTGGTCTGCTTCTACTCCCGTCTCCCGCAGTTTCCGGGCAAGGCGGTTGGAGCGCTCGTTCAACTCGCGATAGGTCAGCTGATGATCATTCATAACCGCAGCCACATTGTTCGGGTAACGCTCCGCCTGTTCTTCGAACAAGCCGTGAATTGTCTGCTGTCTCGGGTAGTCTGCCTCCGAATCGTTGAACCCGCAGATCAACTCATGGATTTCCTCCTCCGTCAGCATTTGAAGCGATGCAATATCTCCTTCTGGTGCTGCTGCAATGGTTTCGAGCAGTTTGTCATAATGAACAGCGAACCTTTCCGCAGTTTCTTGTTTAAACAAAGCAGTAGCGTACTCCAATCGGCATTCGAGCTGACCATCCAGCTCCGAAATATCCAGAAGCAGCTCAAACTTGGATGTGCGGTTCTCCAGCGGATAAAAGGACTGCTCCAATCCGTCAATGACAATCTGCTCATTCTCCGTATTCTGCAGGGAGAAAAACGTATCAAATAGCGGATTCCGGCCGGCTGTTCGCGGAATTTGGAGACTTTCTACCAAGTCTTCAAACAGATAATTTTGGTGTTCAAAGGCCCCGAGCGTAATCTCTTTGATTTCTTCCAGATACGAAAGGTACGGTTTGGAACGCTCTGGACGGCTGCGAATGACCAGCGTGTTGATAAACATCCCTATGATCGGATGCACTTCTTCCTGTGTTCTTCCGGCAATTGGCGTTCCTACGATCAAATCTTCCTGACCCGAGTATTTATGCACAAGGATGGAGTAAGCTGACAGCAGTACCATGTACAGGGTTGTACCTGTACGTGACGCCAGTTCTTTCAGCTTCTCCGTTCGCTCTTTCCCGATATAAAACGTCACGGTCCGGCCGTCAAAGCTTTGCACTGCAGGGCGCGGGAAATCTGTCGGCATCTCCAGAACCGGCAGCTCGCCCGACAGCTGTTCCAGCCAGTATTCCTTCTGCGGCAGGAGCAGCTGCTCGTATGCTTCAGAATGCTGCCAAACAGCATAATCTTTGTATTGAATGTGCAGCTGGGGCAATTCCTCGCCCCGATACAGGCGGCTGAACTCATCGAAGAGGAGCGCTGTTGAAATGCCGTCCGAGACGATATGGTGCATATCGAACAGCAGTATGTGGCGATCCTCGGCGACTTCGATCAGACCGATGCGGAGAAGTGGGGGCTTGGTCAGATCAAACGGGCGATAATAAGCTTCCACCACTTGATTCAGTTCCTGCTCGCTCGCCTGAAAATAATCTACATTAAACTCCACTTGGTCATAGATGCGCTGTACAAGCTCGCCCTGCACCTGCTCGATCCCGGTACGCAGTGTTTCATGGCGCTGAATCAGCGCTTGGAACGCGTGCTGTACACGCATGCGGTCCAGCTTGCCTTTGAGAAGAAGCGCCGCCGACATATTATAGCTGCGCTCGCTTCCATCCAGCTGACGCAGGACGTACAGACGCTTTTGCTCTGACGAAACCGGATAATATTCGGCCTCGGCCGCTTTTGTAATTTCATACACCTTCTGCTGCCTTAAGCCGCCGATTCTTTGAGCCAGCTGTTCGATCGTGGTGCAGCGAAAAACATCCCGCAGGGGAACCTCAACCTGCAGCTCTTTCCGAATCTTGGAGACAAGCATGGAGGCGCGTAAGGAATGACCGCCCAGCTCAAAGAAATCGTCATGGACTCCAACCCGAGCAATACCCAGCACCTGCTGCCAAATGAGCGCAAGTCTTATTTCCAGCATGGTTCGAGGGGCCGCATACTCACGGATTGCCGCTGCATCTCCTGTCGGTTCAGGCAAAGCCTTACGATCAATTTTGCCGTTCGGGGTGAGCGGAAGTTTATCCAGAGACATCAGCCGGGCCGGGATCATGTGAACGGGCAGCTCCTGCTTCAATTGGAACAGAAGATCGCTCAGCTGCAGAGAAGCATCCGCTGTCACGTATCCGCATAGATACTTCTGCCCCTGCTCATCCATACGATCGATAACTACGGCCTGCTTGACGCCTGGAAAACGCAGCATGACCGTTTCAATTTCGCCCAGTTCAATCCGGAACCCGCGAATCTTCACCTGATCGTCGATCCGACCAATGAAGTCAACGTTACCGTCTTCCATCCAGCGGGCCATATCCCCTGTCCGGTAGAGACGCTCGCCCGGAACAAACGGACTGTCCGCAAACTTCTCGGCGGTTAGGTCCGGACGGTTCCAATACCCGCGTGCTACCCCCGCACCGCCGATGACAAGCTCGCCAGAAACCCCTACAGGAACCGGCTTTAACGCGGCATCCAAAATGTAAAAGCGGGCATTCAGCCAGGCTTTGCCAATCGGCACATGTCCCGATGAAGGCAGCTTGTCCAGCGGCTCGTCGTAAAAGCTGCTGTCGATGGCCGCTTCGGTCACGCCATAACTGTTGATAATGCGGAAATGTCCGCCGAATCTTTCCTGCAGCAATCGGTAATCGTTGACACTGCAGGCATCCGAGCTGGTGATCAGCAGCTGTAAGGAGCTGACGTCAAGCCCGTTTTCATATACATCCTGCATGAACGGCAGGATGAGCGCAGGCGTGGATTCGAATACTGTAATGTTTTGGTCCCGAATCCAGCTGTGCAGGCGGCTCGAATCGATTCGGTCATCCTTCGGCACAATTACCATTGTGCCTCCGTTATAAAGCGTCCGCGCGATATCTCCAACGAATACGTCAAACGAGAAACTGGCCAGCTGCGAGCAACCGCACAGGGAACTGATCCAACCGGTACGCTCTGCGGTATGCATCCGCCGTATTCACGAGACTGCCATGCTCAATCATGACACCTTTCGGGCGTCCCGTCGTGCCCGAGGTGTAGATCACATAAGCCAGATCTTCCGGATTGATTCGGGCAGATTCAAGTTCTAAAGCTTGGGTATTCCCGTTATAAATCTGTTCATCGTCCATGGCATAAACCGTTTGAAGATTAAGCTGGTGATCGAACAACCATTCTCCGGCACGCTCTAACAGATGACGCTGCGTAAGCAGTACCGATGCCCTGCTGTCACTGAGCATATATTCAATCCGTTCCGCCGGATAATCAGGGTCGAGCGGAACATAGGCTCCGCCTGCTTTCCAAACGGCGAGCACCCCGATCAGCAGTTCTACCGAACGTTCCGCCCAGATTCCTGTAATCGTCTCCCTTCCTACGCCCTGTTCGCGAAGGAGAGAGGCCAGCCGATCGGCACGTTCGTTCAATTCGCCGTAAGTCAGCTGTTTATCCATATAGACAACTGCCGGATGATTCGGAATTTCCAAAGCAAACTTTTCAACATACCAATGAAATGCTTCTCTCCTGCCCGGTTCTTTCACCGATGGGTTAAACGTATGAAGAATGCGGTGTTTCTCCGCATCACTCAGCAGCGTAATCTCACGTACCAACAGTTCAGGAGTCTGAAGAAATTGGTCCAGAACGGTTACATACTGTTCCATAATCCGGTCAATTTCGGCTGTTTCGAACAGACCCGTACGATACGAAGCGTGGAGGATGACATGGCCTTCACTAAGCATATGATCAAAGCGCAGCAGCAGATCGTCCACTTCATGCCTGGCAAAATGAGCTTCCAGACGCACCTTGATTTCCTCGTACTCTACGATTTTTAAAGGCAGATATTCCAAAGAAGTGCGGAAAAGTCCCGAAAGATCACTGCGCTCATGCTGCTCGCGTAAATCTTGAATTAATTGGTTATAAGGGTATTTTTGATACCTCAGATCCGCTGTATTTTCCTTTGAAACGGTTTGAATCAAGGAAAGTATGTGCTCGTCTGGATTCAGACGAACCCGCGTAGCCACAGTACTGACAAACATACCAATCGTTTCTTTTTCTTTCCTGCTGGTGCGATTGGCGAAAACGGTGCCGACTGGAATATCGGTACTGTCGGTCAGCTTGTATAACAAGGCATACATAGCAGACAGAAACAACGTATATAAGCTGACTTGATACTGCTCGCTGAAAGCCAGGATACGTTCATACCGGGAACCATCCAAAGTGATGGACAGTTTATTGGATTCACTGCCGATTGAGAATGGCGGAACCGATTTAATACCGGTCGTTTCAGGCAGCGTACTGTATTTCGTCAGCCAGTATTCCTTCCCTTTTTGATAACGTTGTGACTGTTCATATTCACGCTCAGCGGAAATATAGTCCAGATAGGAAGGGGCATCGTAATTGCTGCGGATGCCTTTGCGCAGTTCCAGATATTTTTCCATTACTGCATGCAGCAGTGCGGTAACGGACAAACCGTCGGCAATAATATGATTTATCGTCAAATTGAGCCATACCCGACCATTAGCAAAATGGATAATTGTAAATTGATGAAGGTGTTCGTCGAACACACTGGCGGGCTTTTCGCTTATTTCTTTTACCCAAGTATTAAATTGTTCGATTGTATCTATTTGAAGATGGCTTATTCTCGCTTGAACATTCTCCAGCTCTTCAAACCACTGCGTTGGGTTCTGTAAATCCCCGTCAATGCGAATACGGAAAGCATCATAGGTTTTGACGATCTCTGCCGCCGCTTGTTCTAGAAGCTGTGTATCGATCTCGCCAGTAATCTGGTAAGTCGCGGAAAGCATCGTGATCGACGTCCCCGGATTCATAATTTCCATCAACCATATGCGGCGCTGGGCTTGCGTTAATCCATACTGCTCGTTGGTATTCTCTCTCATATCGACACACTCCCGTTCTAGAGATTGTTTGTAGACAGACTAACCGTACAGCCGGGCATAATATCCTCCAAGCGTCAACAGATCCTGATGGCGTCCTCGTTCAACGACCTTCCCTTCGTTCATAACGGTAATCACATCCGCATGTTCCACGGTGCTGAGCCGATGGGCAATCAGAATGGTCGTACGCCCCTTCATCAATACGTTCAGAGCCTGCTGTACCCAGTGCTGGGATTCGTTATCCAGCGCGGAAGTTGCTTCATCCAGCAGCAGAATCGGGGCATTTTTGAGAATTGCCCGGGCGATCGAAATTCGCTGCCGTTGTCCGCCGGATAAGGACGTCCCTCGCTCTCCCACTGGTGTCTTGTACTGTCCAGGAAGTTCCTGAATGAAGTGATGAGCGTATGCCGCCTTGGCTGCTTCGATCACTTCCTCATCCGATGCATCCGGGCTGCCGTAGCGGATATTCTCCTCAATCGTGCCGGTAAACAAGAATGGTTCCTGCGGAACGTAGGCAGTCTGTCTGCGGATTTCATCCAGCGTGTATTGGCCGAACGGTTTGCCTAAAAGCAAAATTTCCCCGCTGTCCACAGGATAAAAGCCAAGCAGCAGCTTGATCAGCGTACTTTTCCCGCTGCCGCTGGCTCCCACAATCGCGGCGACTTGACCGGGAAATACCTGCATGGACATACCTGCAAGTACCTTTTTATCTGTTTGATAGGAAAAATCCACGTTACGAAACTCCACTGCAGCCTCTGACACAAGCTCACTATGAGGAGATCCCAGTCGCTCCGGTTCTTCTTCCTCATTCAGCACCTCCTGAATTCGATAGGCACCCGCGAGTGAGTTTTGGGTCATCGACAGTACCATCCCTAAGTTCAGCAAGGCGTGTGTCAGATTCACCTGCAAAACCGCCAAAGCCGCGACGCTTCCCATCCCCATTAGTCCGTAGGCATACAGCAGACTGCCGATGACAATGATGCCGCAGAACGTGACGTAGCTGATAAAATGATTCACCGCAGCCTGCATACCGTTCTTATGTGCAGTTTGCCGAAGCGTCTGAGTCATCTGCTCGTTCAACGATTCGTACTGGCTGTATATCGTGCGAATGCGGAACAGCTTTACAATTTGAATACCGCCCATAAAATCCTTGAATTTTTCAGTCATTTTACCCAGCGTTTGCAAGCCTTGTTCAGACAGAACCCGAATATCCCGTGCAAATTTCAGGCTGACCACAGAAGACAGCAGCAGGATGACGAAGGATACACCGGCAAACCGCCAATCAATCAGCACCATGGAGACAATGGAACCGATGCAGAATACAATTTGAAGCAGCAAAACAAAGTAAACCTGTGAAAATGTAAACTCAACGGTTGTAACATCGTTGTTCACGCGTGACAGCAGATCTCCATGATGCGTCTGCTCCAGAAATTTAGGCCGGACCCGGCACAGCTTGTCATAAAGACGTTCCCGAATTTTCAGTACGGTCAGCTCGACACTGCGCTGATATAAGTAAATGAACCAGGGAGATATCAAATTTTCCAAAAACAGAGCGGCCCCTAAAATAACAAAAGCATCCACCATCAAGGACGTATCACGGGAAACGGCGAAATCAACCAAATTATGTACGACCAAACTGAAGGCGATCAGGAACAATGTCTGGGTGAGCGCCGTTACAGCAAGACCGGTGGCGTACTGGGTTTTGTGCTTACGATTCATAAACGTCAGTAAATAGCCGAGTTCTTTTACTTGCGATAGCCTTCCGCCCTTTTTCATGTATACGCCACCTCCCTGCGTTCAGCTGACTCGGTAAATTCCTGGTAGTACGACTGGGCGTACAGTCCTTTCATCTCCAGCAATTGTGCATGAGTGCCCTTTTCAACAATATTTCCTTGTTCCATCACCCAAATTTCGTCGACACTTTGAACTGTAGATAACCGATGGGCAATAACCAC
Source organism: Paenibacillus sp. AN1007 (assembly GCF_040702995.1). NCBI lineage: Bacteria > Bacillati > Bacillota > Bacilli > Caryophanales > Paenibacillaceae > Paenibacillus > Paenibacillus sp. AN1007. The sequence continues at coordinate 110,956 of NZ_CP159992.1, read as the reverse complement.
CGTTGTTCGCTGCTTCATCAATACATCCAGTGCTTTCTGAACTGCGCTTTCCGACTCCGAATCAAGAGCCGACGTAGGCTCGTCCAGCAGCAGCACGGGAGCATCTTTCAGAAAAGCCCTGGCCATTGCAATGCGCTGACGCTGCCCTCCGGACAAAAAGCCTCCACGCTCTCCGACATACGTCTGGTAACCATCCGCGAGCTGCATAATAAAGGAATGTGCCTGGGCAGCTTTGGCGGCTGCCATAATCTCGTCCATCGATGCTGTCTCCCGCCCACAGCCGATATTTTCGGCAATCGTGCCGCTAAACAAATATGAATCCTGAGTGACTACGGAAAAATGCGACCGGAGCTGCTCTGGATTGGCACCGTTGATCCGGCTGCCAAATACACGAATCTCGCCCTGCTTTTCCGGAATCGGATAAAATCCACATACCAGCTTAAACACCGTACTCTTGCCTCCCCCACTGGCTCCGACAAGAGCGATCGTCCTGCCTTCAGGTACCACGAAGCTAAGATTCTGCAGAATCGGGGAGTGCTCCTCATACCCGAAAGTTACATTCTTAAACTCGATAGGAGCTGCACTTGCTTTGGGAAGCGAATGGCCATGTTCCGTTTCGGTCGGCTGCTCGACGATTTCAGAAACCCTTCTGAGGGCCCCCGCCATTTCAAACGTCCGCGTGATAAGTTCGGGAATATGTTCCAGCGGCTCCAGACACAGATTCAGTAAATACAGAAAGGCAACAAGTTCTCCCGCACCCAGCTGTCCTTGGTAGATCAAGTAGCTTCCATAACTGACAGCGAATATGATCGGACTGATCATCAGCGTGGAGAGCAGTGGATTAACCCAAGCTTCTCGCTTTTTCACAGCAAGCTTTTTTTGAGCCGTCAATTGAAGCAGTACCTGGTAGGAACGAGATAACATGCCGGACAGCAGATAGCTTTTTACAACTGCCATCCCGCCAAGCGTATCCTGGAGATTGACATTCATTCGGCCCATGTTCGCCTGGGCTTCCTCCGTTAAGCGTTCGAGCTGCTTGCCGATCCATTGGGAAACCAGCAGCGCCGCGGGAAACAACAGAAGACTGTACAGCATCATCTCCCACTGAAGGTAGATCAAATAAGAGAAACAGCCAATGAATAATAGCGGATGATAGAACCACTGGGCCAGGTCCCGAATCATAAACTGCTGGATGAGCTGCAGGTCGTTGTTGATCCGCGATAACATGTCGCCAGAGTGCTGCTTTTCCAAATAGGAGACCGGGAGTTTGCCAATATGACGCATAACATGGTTGCGGATATCCTCCACTGCAGAGGCACTGCTTCGCTCTACGCCAAAGCTCATGAAATACTTTGCCGGCACCCCAATCAAAATGACCACAAAGACCGTGTACACAATTTGCAGAACGACTGGCCCCGCTCCCTTCTCAGCCTGGGTGGTCAGCTGCTCGATCAAACTCCCCGTCCATATTTCAATAACTGCAGCTGCAATTGCGGACAAGGTACCCACAATCATCCAACCTTTGTGACGGCTTACGTAGGACATCAGCCAGCAGAATGCTTTCCATGTGGTATAAACGGTTTGACGCTCGGAAGATGCCGCTGTACCTTTTTTTTCAACAGATGCCTCCCGGTCAGCTTCCATGCAGTACCCCAACCTCCACTTCGATCTGCCGCTTGATCTGCCCCAAGATGTCCCGGATGACGGCAGCTGTTTCGTCCACACGCGCGAGTTCCAGCAGTTCTTCATGCGCGCCCTCCAGCCGATAATCAGCGTAGTTACCTGTCGTTGCTTCCTTCCAGGACGGCAAATGATGCTCCAGACGGAATGCTTCACTATCCTTCGCAATCAGTTCGTAGATCCGGGCCTGAATGGTGCCGGAGTTAATGAGCTGCGCTTCGTAAGCCAAGGTCGCTTTGACCTTCCGATGAACCCGCTCCCGTACGAGCGGACTGCTCATTAATTCCTTCTCTTCTTCGTCGAAATCGGCAAGCATCTCTTCAAGCTCTTTCTCCGACGTTTCGGAAGGCGTAAGCGTATCCTTAATCCACGAGTCCACCATAAGCACATCCGTTACGGAGTATCCCCTTTTCTCCATCGTTTTGGCTACCTCAAACGTCAGGTTGCCTCCGAAGCAGTAACCAAGGAGGACGTAAGGCCCTCTCGGCTGGATGCGGACGATCTCGTCCACATAACGGTTCAGCATCGTCTCGTAATTGACGGCACCATCCATAAAATCAATACCGTAGAGCAAGAACTGACCATCAAGCCTGCTTGCGAGCTCCCGATAACCGATGCCAAATCCGCTGCCCGGAGGGAAGCAGAACACATTCACATCCCCTGCTTTATTCAGCTTAATGAAGGAGTCTCCCCCTCGATCCAGTCCCAGGTCTCCTTCACTGAAAGCCATAGCTTCAACGGTTAAATTATGAAACTCCCGGTTGAGCGGTATCTCAATACCCGTTTCATCGTAAACGGCCTGAACGAGTCTCATCAGGCTTAACGAATTACCACCGAGTTCAAAAAAGTTATCCTTGACGCCAACCTGCGGAGCGCCCAGAATATCCTGCCAGACCCGGGCAATTTTCATTTCGAGCAGCGTCCTCGGCGCAGTATATTCCGCCTCCCCGGCTGAAGCTTCCTCTGGCGCAGGCAGCGCTTTGCGGTCGATTTTCCCGTTCGAGGTCAGCGGCATCTGGGAAAGCTGCACGAGGTGCGAAGGTATCATATATCCCGGAAGCTTCTTGGCCAGTTTCTCCTTGAGTTCATGCGCAGCCAGCCTCGTTTCCGCAACATAATAAGCGACAAGCTGCTTGTGGCCATTCGCATCTTCGCGATCAAGTACCTTGGCTTCCTGCACGGCGGAGATCTTTAGAAGCTGTGTCTCGATTTCATCCAGTTCGATCCGATAGCCCCGAATTTTGACCTGATGGTCGATCCGGCCCAGATATTCGATACTGCCATCCGGCAGCCAAGCCGCCAGGTCGCCTGAGCGGTACAGCTTCTCCCCCTCCGCAAATGGGGAATCAACGAACTTCTCCGCTGTCAGATCCGGACGATTCAAGTATCCTCTCGCCAGTCCTTCCCCCGCCACGTACATTTCGCCCGCAGCGCCGATCGGCACAGGACGGCGGTTTTCGTCCAGCACGTACACTTTCAGTGTCGGGATCGGTTTGCCGATATTGCTCTTCGCCGCCTCAATCTCAACCCATGTAATTTCCTTATAGGTCACGTGAACGGTCGTCTCGGTAATGCCGTACATATTGATCAGCTTCGTATTCGGGTACTTCGTCTTGAAGCCCTTGAGCAGCAGCGGACTCAGCGCTTCGCCCCCAAAGATGACGCTGCGAATCCGAAGGTCATATGCATGATCCGCTAAGATTTTACGCGTCAATTGATAGAAGTACGTCGGTGTCTGGTTCAATATCGTAACCTGTTCGCGGCTCAGCAGCGCCAGGAACGCAGCCGGGTTTTTCGCCGTGAGCGGTGGCACGATGACCAGCTTGCCTCCGTACAGCAGCGCCCCGTACATTTCCCACACAGAGAAATCGAAGCAGAACGAGTGGAACAGCGTCCACGTATCGGACGGGCCGAAATCGAACAGATTTCTGTCGTTAAACAGAAGGCGCACAACATTTTTATGCTCAATCAACGTTCCTTTCGGTTTCCCGGTCGTTCCCGAGGTGTAGATGACATAGGCCAGGCTGTCCGGCCCGGAAATGGGCTCCAAGTTTGAACCATCCTGCGAATCGGCTGACTGCGTCCCTTCGTCTACCCATACGTAATCGTCTAATTCGAGGCGAGTTCCAGCATAATCCGTCTTCTCGTGCAGCTGCTTTTGAACCAGCAGTAATGCCGCGCCTGAATCTTCGATCATGAAGCGGATGCGCTCCTCCGGATAATCGGGATCGACAGGCACGTAGGCTCCGCCCGCTTTAAGAATTGCCAGAATACCAACGACCATATCAAGCGAACGATCGGCCAAAATAGCCACCAATTGGTCTGCTTCTACTCCCGTCTCCCGCAGTTTCCGGGCAAGGCGGTTGGAGCGCACGTTCAACTCGCGATAGGTCAGCTGATGATCGTTCATAACCGCAGCCACATTGTCCGGGTAACGCTCTGCCTGTTCTTCGAACAAACCGTGAATCGTTTTTTCACGATCGAACGCTGCTTCAGTATCATTAAAACGCTTCAGCAGCGTTTCTCTCTCTTCCGAGGAGAGCACATCGATCTGCCCAAGCTCCAAATCCGGTTGTAATAGAAGTATGGATAGCAGCCTTACAAAGTGGTCTGCAGCCTGTTCCATAAATGCCGGATTGTATCGATGCCTGTTAAAACTTAGCTCCAGTTCGATGGAGTTGTCTCGGCAGTCGAACTGAAAAATCGTATCGGAAGCTATCTGCTTAGCCAGCACTTCCGAATGAATCGGGGCAAAGGATACAGCGGTGTTAATGACCGGGAGACCGTCTCGCGTATAGGCCAGATGCAGCGGCTCTACCATTTTCCGGAAAGGCAGATGCTGATGCTCCAGCGCCTCACCGATAGAGGTCTTGATGCCCGTCAGCAGCATTTTCAACGTAGTCTGGCAGTTTACAGACGTCTTGATCACCAAGACGTCATGCGGCGGAGGAATCTCACCCGGGTCTGCGCTGTAGGAGGGCATGCCCACCAGTACTTGTTCCTGCGCGGTATATTTGAACAGCAGGCTTTTTACACCTGCCAAAACAATCATGTACAAAGCCAAATTCGAACCGTTGGCAAGTCGAATAAGTCTCTCTGAGAGTTCGCTTGGCAGGGTACGTCGAAGCGAACCTGGCTCGGCCGCGGCTTCTCCATCGGCAGATAACTTGGAGGATTGGCTGTAGGGAAGAAAACTCAAACTGTCAGCGGGATCAAACTTGCAGCTCCAGTACTGTTCTTCCTTTTCAAACAATGATTTCATTCGTACCTCCTCTAAAAATGAAATGATCGCATGCCCCGGCACAGGTCCGAAATAACTTTCGGCCTGCGCGTCTAGGGGCCTGCATAGTGTTCATTGTCTTCGTTCCGATGTGCACCGTTTACGTTGGCAGCAGCAGTACGCTTGTAAAATTAGAATGCGAATTCAATCTTATCGACGGCATTCTTTGTGCCTGCTGACGGTTTATGACATTCGATCCGGCTCAGCGCGAGTTGTGGATTCTCCGCAATTTGAGACAGTACTCGCAAATAATCCTCGCTCAGGGCACGGACCCTCGCTTCTTTGAACAGCTTGGCAGCGTAGAAGAAACCTCCACTCAGCGCTCCGTTGTTTTCATACATAAACAGCGCGAGATCGAACTTCGCCTCTTCTATTTGGTCAAGCTCGTAATTCTTCAGACTGACCCCTTCCAATTCTGCATCTCGTTCTTCGATATTTTGTAAATCGAAAAGGGCATCAAACAGCGGAAAACGGCCTGGCTCCCGTTTCACATTCAAACGCTCCACGAGCTCTTCGAAAGGGTAATCCTGATTCTCGAAAGCCCCCAAAGCCATTTCTTTCACTTCTTTCAGGTAGGACAAGAACGTTTTTTCACCAGACGGATAATTACGAATGGCCAGTGTATTGACAAACATCCCAACAATCGGTTCCAAATCTGCGTTTGTTCTTCCTGCCACCGGGGTGCCCACGATCAAATCTTCCTGCCCGCTGTATTTGGACAGCAGCACCGTATAAGCCGCAAGCAGTACCATAAACAGCGTGCATTCATGTTCGGATGCCAAATCACGCAGCCGCGCAGAGAGTGAAGCTTCAACATCGAAATCCAGATGCGCACCTTCGTAGCTGCGAACCGCAGACCGTTCGTAGTCCATTGGCAGTTCACCCGTCGGAAGTTCGCCTTCGAAGGTCTGCAGCCAGTAGGCTTCCTGCTTCGCAATCCGTTCCCGTTGAGCCTTCGACTGCTGCCAAACTGCATAATCCTTGTATTGAATGCGCAGTGGCAGCAGTTCTTCCCCGGCGTAAAAACGTGAGAACTCATCCATCACAATGGCCATGGACATGCCGTCGGACACCATATGGTGCATGTCGAAAAGGAGAATATGCAGGTCTTGCTCCAGTTCGATGACCCCGGCGCGCAGCAGAGGCGGCTTGCCTAGTTCAAACGGACGGATGAAGGTACGAACAATCTGCTCGATTTGAGCTGCATCATCTTTATTCGCTTGATGATGCTCAACAGCAAAATCGACCTGGGAGTAAATCCGCTGAACGGCCTCACCCTTCACGAGTTCAAAACCGGTGCGCAGCGATTCATGCCGTACTATCAATTTCTGCAGGGCAGCTTCTACCCGATCCAGATCAAGCTTGCCTTCCAGCTGCACCAGTTCCGGCATGTTGTAAAGCTGATCCGCTCCATCCAGCGTATGCTGAATGAACAGCCTTTTCTGCGCAGAGGACAGAGGATAGTACTCCATTTCTTCCGCTGGAGGAATCGTTTCATGCTCCTGCCGTTCCATCCTGCCGATCGCCTCAGCCATTGCTGCGATTGTGGAGTGACGGAATACGTCGCGCAGCGCCAAGTTGATGTTTAACTTTTTAAATATCTTGCCTGCCAGCGTCGTCGCCCTCAAAGAATGCCCGCCGATGTCGAAGAAATTATCGTGAATGCCGATCGGCCTTGTAAGCCCCAGTACCTCCTGCCAAATGACCGCCAGCTTCGTTTCCAGTTCATTGCGCGGTGCGGCGTACTCTGTCCCGCTCCCCGCTTCTCCTTCCGGCGCTGGCAGCGCCTTCCGGTCAACCTTTCCGTTTGGCGTCAGAGGCAGCTGCGCCAGCTCCACGAAGTAAGACGGAATCATATAGCCCGGCAGCTCCTGTGCCAGCGTGCTGCGCAGCTCATTCACCGCCAGCGCTGCGCCGGTATCCGGTGCATAATACGCACACAGTGCCTTCTGCCCGTTCGCATCATTTCGAACCAGTACCACCGCTTCGCGTACGCCCTCCACCTGCAGCAGCTGCGATTCAACCTCACCCGTTTCAATCCGGTACCCCCGGATTTTGGCCTGGTTGTCGATCCGGCCGATGAAGTCCACATTTCCGTCTTCCATCCACCGCGCCAAGTCTCCCGTGCGGTACAGCCGTTCACCCGGGACAAACGGGCTGTCCACAAACTTCTCTTCCGTCAGCTCCGGACGATTCAAGTACCCGCGCGAGACCCCAACTCCGCCGATGACTAACTCGCCCAGCACCCCGACCGGCACCGGATTCAGATGGGCATCCACAATGTAGAACTTCGCGTTCAGCCACGCTCTGCCAATCGGAACGCTGCCTGTCTGCGGCAGCTTCGTCAGCGGCTCATCGTAGAAGCTCGAATCAATGGCGGCTTCCGTCACACCGTAGGCATTAATGATGCGAAGCGATGAGCCGAAGCGTTCCTGCAGCGTCCGGTAATCCGCCACACTGCAGCTGTCCGAGCTCGTAATCAGCAGCTCCATTTCGCTGATATCCAGCCCCTGCTCGTACACGTATTCCATAAACGGTACGATCAGCGCCGGTGTGGATTCAAAGATAGTGATTCTCTCCCGCTCCATCCAGTCATGCAGCCGAGACGGATCGATGCGGTCGTCTTTCGGCACAATCACCATCGTGCCTCCGTTGTACAGCGTGCGCGCGATATCGCCCACGAACACGTCAAACGAGAAGCTCGCCAGCTGCAGCAGCCGCACCGGGAATTGATCTAACCGGTATTCCCGCCGGTAGCCTGCCGCGGTGTTGACCAGACTGCGGTGCTCGATCATGACCCCTTTCGGCCTGCCCGTCGTTCCTGACGTGTAGATCACATACGCCAGATCCTCGGGACGGGCTTCATGGAAATCACCCGGGTCAGCAGCATTCGGATGACGTCTATTCTCACCGTCGTTTACACTCCCCGTCAGCTTGCCAGAGACCACAGCCGAGTCCAAGCTGGAACCCATGCTCGAACCTAGGACACCACTGATCGGTGCATTTGCTCGTTCATCGCTGTATGATGCTTCGTCGTCGAGATACAGCACCGCTGCCAAGGCCAGTTCCTCTTCGTCCAGCCACGCTTCGGCACGCTCTCGCAGTGCCGTTTGTGTCAGGAGCAGCTTCGCTCCGCTGTCTTCGAGCATGAACCGCACGCGGTCTGCCGGATAATCCGGGTCAAGCGGCACATAGGCCCCGCCTGCCTTCCACACCCCCAGTACAGCCACCAGCAGGTCCACCGAACGCTCGGCAAGAATGCCAACGATGGACTCCCGGCCAATGCCGCCTGCACGCAGCGTACTCGCCAAACGATTTGCCCGCTCGTTCAGCGCTGCATAGGTCATTCGGTCATTCTCATACACAACAGCCGTCGCTTCCGGCGTGCGCTTCGCCTGTTCCTCGAACAGCCGATGGAATGCAGCCGCAGGAGCCGCTTCCGGCTGGGACGGGTTAAACCCGCCCAGAATTTGGTCCTTTTCCTCATTCGTTAACCAATCCAGCTCGGCAATCTTTGTATCAGGTTGGCTTGCGACTGTTATGAGCAGCTGCTCGTAATGTTTAGCCAGCCTTTCGACCGTTTCCCTTTTGTAGAGAGCTGTCGCATATTCGAAGCTGTAATCCAAGCCGCCGTTCTCTTCCCCTACATCCAGGCTGATATCAAACTTCGCGGTATCCAACTGACTCGGATAAGGAATCAGGCGCAGGCCTTCCAACTCAAATTCCTCATTTTCCGTATTCTGCATCGTAAACAGGGTGTCAAAGAGCGGATTGCGGCTCAAATCACGGGTAACCTGCACTCTCTCTACCAACGCTTCAAACGGATAGTTTTGATGTTCGAAGGCTTGGAGTGTCGTTTCTTTCACTTCCTGAAGGTAAGACAGGAATGTCTTGTCCGCAGCCGGATAACTGCGGATCGCCAGTGTATTTAAGAAAATACCGATTAACGGCTGTACATCGCCATGGTTCCTTCCCGCAATCGGTGTACCGACGATCACGTCTTCCTGACCCGAATATTTGTGCAAAAGCACGTTATACGCCGCAAGCAGCACCATAAATAATGTTGTCCCCGTTTCCGAGGCCAACCGCTTCAGGCGCTCAGTTTCTGGAGCGTCGAGGAAAAATTCCAGCGTTTGGCCTTCGTAACACTGCACGGCCGGACGTGGATAGTCGGTTGGCATTTCCAGCACCGGAAGCTCCCCTTGGAACATGTCCAGCCAATACAGCTCCTGACGCTGCAGCTTCTCCTTCTGTGCCTGTGACTGCTGCCAAACCGCATAGTCTTTGTACTGAATACGCAGTGGCTCCAACTGCTCACCGCCGTACAAGCGGATAAATTCTTCAACAAAGATTTCCATCGAGACGCCGTCGGAAATAATGTGATGCATATCGTACATTAGAATGTGGCGTTCCGGAGCAAGTTCCACAAGGCCGACTCTCAGCAGCGGAGGCTTTGCCAAGTCAAACGGACGGACGAAACGTCGAACCACCTCTTCGGCATCCTGCTCTTTCGCTTGGTACAGCTCCACGGCAAAATTAACGTCCTGATATAACCGCTGTGATGCTTCCCCATCCACCATTTCGAATCCGGTGCGCAGCACTTCATGCCTTGCCACGAGCTTGCGGAAAGCTTCTTCAAACCTCGCCCGGTCCAAAGCACCCTCCAGCACCATCGCTTCCGGCATGTTGTAGGTAAGTTCCGTACCTTCCAATTGATTAAGGATAAAGAGACGCTTTTGAGCATAAGATTGCGGGTACACCTCTCGCTCATCTGCAGCCGGAATCGCAGTGAATGTCTGTTCATCCAACCGGGAAATGGCAGCTGCCATGCTCTCGATCATGGAATAGCGGAACACATCGCGCAGCGGCAGATCGACGTTCAGCTCTTTATGAATTTTGCTAACCAGCGTTGTCGCCCGTAAAGAATGCCCGCCGATGTCGAAGAAATTATCGTGAACGCCGATCGGCCTTGTAAGCCCCAGTACCTCCTGCCAAATGACCACCAGCTTCGTTTCCAGTTCATTGCGCGGTGCGGCGTACTCTGTCCCGCTCCCCGCTTCTCCTTCCGGCGCTGGCAGCACCTTCCGGTCAACCTTTCCGTTCGGTGTCAAAGGCAGCTGCGCCAGTTCCACGAAGTAGGACGGAATCATATAGCCCGGCAGCTCCTGTGCCAGCGTGCTGCGCAGCTCATTCACCGCCAGCGCTGCGCCGGTATCCGGTGCATAATACGCACACAGCGCCTTCTGCCCGTTCGCGTCATTTCGAACCAGCACCACCGCTTCGCGTACGCCCTTCACCTGCAGCAGCTGCGATTCAACCTCACCCGTTTCAATCCGGTGCCCCCGGATTTTGGCCTGGTTGTCGATCCGGCCGATGAAGTCCACATTTCCGTCTTCCATCCACCGCGCCAAATCTCCCGTGCGGTACAACCGTTCACCCGGGACAAACGGGCTGTCCACAAACTTCTCTTCCGTCAGCTCCGGACGATTCAAGTACCCACGCGAGACCCCAACTCCGCCGATGACTAACTCGCCCAGCACCCCGACCGGCACCGGATTCAGATGGGCATCCACAATGTAAAACTTCGCGTTCAGCCACGCCCTGCCAATCGGAACGCTGCCTGTCTGCGGCAGCTTCGTCAGCGGCTCATCGTAGAAGCTCGAATCAATGGCCGCTTCCGTCACACCGTAGGCGTTGATGATGCGAAGCGATGAGCCGAAGCGTTCCTGCAGCGTCCGGTAATCCGCCACACTGCAGCTGTCCGAGCTCGTAATCAGCAGCTCCATTCCGCTGATATCCAGCCCCTGCTCGTACACGTATTCCATAAACGGTACGATCAGCGCCGGTGTGGATTCAAAGATAGTGATGTTCTCCCGCTCGATCCAGCCATGCAGCCGAGACGGATCGATGCGGTCGTCCTTCGGCACAATCACCATCGTGCCTCCGTTGTACAGCGTGCGCGCGATATCGCCTACGAACACGTCAAACGAGAAGCTGGCCAGCTGCAGCAGCCGCACCGGGAATTGATCTAATCGGTATTCCCGCCGGTAGCCTGCCGCGGTGTTGACCAGGCTGCGGTGCTCGATCATGACCCCTTTCGGCCTGCCCGTCGTTCCCGACGTGTAGATCACATACGCCAGATCTTCGGGACGGGCTTCATGGAAATCACCTATGTCAACAGCATTTGCAGCATGATGCCTATCCTCACCGTCGTTTACAACCCCCGTCAGCTTGCCAGAGACTACAGCGGAGTCCAAGCTGGAACCCATGCTCGAACCTTGGACAACGTCGGTCGGTGCATCTGCCCGTTCATCGCTGTACGATGCTTCGTCGTCGAGATACAGCACCGCTGCCAAGGCCAGTTCCTCTTCGCCCAGCCACGCTTCGGCACGCTCTCGCAGTGCCGTTTGTGTCAGCAGCACTTTCGCTCCGCTGTCTTCGAGCATGAACCGCACGCGGTCTGCCGGATAATCCGGGTCAAGCGGCACATAGGCCCCGCCTGCCTTCCACACCCCCAGCACAGCCACCAGCAGGTCCACCGAACGCTCGGCAAGAATGCCAACGATGGACTCCCGGCCAATGCCGCCTGCACGCAGCGTACTCGCCAAACGGTTTGCCCGCTCGTTCAGCGCTGCATAGGTCATTCGGTCATTCTCATACACAACAGCCGTCGCTTCCGGTGTGCGCTTCGCCTGTTCCTCGAACAGCCGATGGAATGCAGCCGCAGGAGCCGCTTCCGGCTGTGCGGGATTGAATGTGCACAGAATTTGGTCCTTTTCCTCATTCGTTAACCAATCCATGTCAGCAATCTTTGCATCTGGACGGCTTACAACCGCCGTAAGTAATTGTCCAAAGTGCGTCGACAATCGCCGAATCGTGCTCTCTTTATAGAGAGCCGTTGCGAATTCAAAGCTGCACTCCAAACCGCCGTTTTCTTCCGCAACATCCACACTCAGATCGAACTTGGCCGAGCCGTATTCACTAGGGTACGGCGACAATTTCAGCCCTTCCAGCTCTACTTCTTTATCCTCAAGGTTCTGCAGCGAGAACATCGTGTCAAAAAGCGGATTACGGCTCAGATCCCGGCTGATCTGCACTTTATCGACGAGTTCTTCGAACGGATAATTTTGGTGCTCGTAAGCACCCAAGGTTGTTTCTTTCACTTCTTCCAGATAGGACAGGAACGTTTTCTCCGAAGCCGGATAATTGCGAAGCGCCAGTGTGTTGACGAACATTCCTATTAACGGCTGCGTGTCTCCATGTGTTCTGCCTGCAATCGATGTTCCGACAATCAGATCGTCCTGGCCTGTGTATTTATGCAAAAGCACGGTATAGGCCGCAAGCAGCACCATATACAGCGTCGTTCCGCTTTGAGCGGCTAACCGCTTCAAGCCTTCGTTCGTTTCCTCGTCCACAAAAGACGTCAATGTTTGCCCTTCAAAGCTCTGCACAGCAGGACGCGGGTAATCCGTAGGCATTTCTAAAACCGGCAGCTCTCCCTGGTAACGGTCAAGCCAGTATGCTTCTTCGCGTTTCAACTGTACTTTTTGCGCATCCGATTGCTGCCATACCGCATAGTCCTTGTATTGAATGCGCAATGGCTCCAATGACTCGCCTTCATACAGACGAACGAGTTCACCGACGAATACGTCCATCGAAACCCCGTCAGAGATGATATGATGCATGTCAAACATCAGCAAATAACGTTCGGCTGCCAGCTCTACGAGCTCTGCCCGCAGCAGTGGCGGCTTCGCCAAATCGAAAGGCCGGATGAAATCCTGTATGATTTCTGGCGCTTTTTCCTCACTCACATGACGGTACTGGACATTAAATTCGACATTTTCGTAAATACGCTGTATGGTTTCGCCCTGCAAGACCTCAAAACCGGTTCGCAGCGTTTCATGCCGTGCGATCAATTCACGGAAAGCTTTCTCCAGCAGACTCCGGTCCATTGATCCCTCCAGCAGCAGCACCCCCGGCATGTTGTAGCTTTGATCGGCTCCTTCGAGCTGATTTAGGATAAACAGCCGCTTCTGCGCTGAGGAAAGCGGATAATATGCTCTAGATTCTGCGAGTGGAATAGATGAGAACACCCGCTCTTCAATTCGGGAGATAGCCAGGGCCATCTCTTCCAGTCTCGAGTAGCGGAATACATCACGCAGAGGCAGCTCAACGTTCAGTTCCTGATGCACCCTGCTCACCAGTGTTGTTGCTCGCAGGGAATGTCCGCCTAGGTCGAAAAAGTCGTCATAAACACCGATATGTTCTAGTCCAAGCACACTTTTCCAAATCCCTGCCAAGCTGGCTTCCAGCGGAGTCCGGGGCGGCGTATGTTCTTCGCCCGGCTGCAGGCTCTCTTCCGGCAGCGGAAGGGAGCTGCGGTCGACCTTGCCGTTCGTTGTGAGAGGCAGACGTTCCAACTGGATCAAGTATCCCGGGATCATATAGGCAGGAAGTTCCTGGGAAAGTATGTTTTTCAACTCGGACGTCGAAATCTCAAAGTCTGCCTCGTAATAAGCACAGAGCTGCTTCTCACCGGAGTTGTTTTCCCTCGCCAATACTGTCGCCTTCCGGATCCCCTCCACTTTCTGAAGCTGCGCTTCGATCTCGCCCAGCTCAATCCGGAAACCGCGGATTTTCACTTGGTCATCTGTCCGTCCTACGTATTCGATCGTGCCATCAGACAGCCATTTAGCCAAATCTCCCGTCCGGTACATGCGCTCACCAGATACAAACGGATTGTCCACAAACTTCTCCGCCGTCAGCTCCGGTCGGTTATTGTAGCCCTGTACCAGACCTTCCCCGCCGATGCACAGCTCCCCAGCCACGCCGACCGGAAGAAGCTTATTCCGGCTGTCGACGATATAGACTGTTGTATTACTGATTGGCCGTCCGATCGGTACCGTAACCGCTGACTCATCCACGAAGTCAACCGGAAGATACGTGGTATAAACGGTGCTTTCCGATGGTCCATATAAATGGTTAAGCCTGCCTGGTCCGATATGGGCGAGTGCTTTACGCACATGACCGACCGACACACGTTCCCCTCCGAATAAAATGGCCCGGACGTCCCGCAGACAGTCGACATTCACATCGACAAGAACATTGAAAAAAGCTGTCGTAATCAGCATGACCGAGATTTGTTCGTGTTGGATGAGATCAGCCAGCTGCCCGATTTCCAGCACAGTCTCGCGGGGAACCAGTACCAGCCGAGCCCCGTTGGTCAAAGCACCGAAAATATCGAAAATTGCTCCGTCAAACGAGTAGCTTGACAGCTGGAGGACATGATCCCGCTCCGTGATTTCGATATAATTTGTATTTCGCACGATCCGCACAATGCTGCGGTGTGAAACCAGGTTTCCTTTCGGCCTGCCTGTCGTACCTGACGTATAGATGATGCAGGCCAGATCTGTCGCTGCGGTGCCCGGAATCAGATTTGTGCCGTCCTCGTGATAGAAGGACTCATTATCCAGTAAAATCACAGACTCCGAGCCAGCCAGCCGCTTACACAGGCGGCTTTGAATCAGCAGAACTTGTGCCCCCGAATCCTCGAGCAAGAAACGAATTCGCTCCTCAGGATAATCCGGGTCAATCGGTACGTATGCTGCTCCGGCTTTGTGTGCTGCCAGCATGCCTACCACCATTTCAATAGAACGTTCAGCCATAATAGCGACAAGACTGCCTTTGGATATTCCGCTGCAGCGCAGAGTACGGGCAAGACGATTGACTCGTTCGTTCAGCTCGTGGTAAGTCAGCTCCTGCCCATTCAAGGAAATGGCCGCTGCATCCGGGATACGCCCCGCCTGTTCTTCGAACAATTGAATGAGCGTCTTTCCTCGCGGAAATTCCGTCATTGTGTCGTTAAAGCGTTCAAGCAGATCAACTTTTTCTGCCTCTGTCACAAGTTCAAGCTCACCCACAGTAATCTCCGGGTTAGCCGTCACCTGCTCCAGCAGATGCACGAGATGCCCCTTAAGCCGCTCAATGCTGTCTTTATCAAACACTTCGGCATTAAAGTCAAACCGAATTTCGATCTCGTCTCCCGGCGCCACGGTCACATTGAAGTTATAGTTTGTCTGCTCCTCCATCTGAACGTCAGCAATTGTCAGGTCGCCGTGCTGCTGGTCTCCCGCCTTCTCCATCTGCTCGTCCACCGGATAGTTCTCAAAGGCAATGATATGATTGATCAAATTCTGTTTCTGCACGCTGCGAGCTTGAATTTCGTACAGCGGGTAATACTCATAACGTCCGGACTCCAGCGCTCGCTCTTGCATTTTCGTCATCAAATCGGCGAACAAGGTGTCCGCTTCGCTCGAGACACGGACAGGTACTGTATTGATGAACAGACCGATCATGGACTCGACACCCGGAATTTCAGCCGGTCTTCCTGCCACCACGCTGCCGAATACGGCATCGTTTGTTCCGTTATATTTTTGCAGCAGTACACCCCATGCTGCCTGCAGCAGCGTATTGACCGTAATCTGGTGCCCTCTCGCCACCCGATCCATCCGCCGGCTAAGCTCCCTGCCCAGCTCGGCCGTAACATGATCAGCCGTAAATTTGTCATTGAGCACAGCTTCCTTTTGTCCTGGCAGTACGGTTTGTCCTTCATAACCTGTCAGGAATTCCGTCCAATAAGCGGCTGCGGCCTGTTCGTCCTGCTTCTCCAGCCATTCGATATAGGCGTCATAATCCGCCCCGTTATCTTCCGCTAACGGTTTGCCGGATGCTAGATTCGAGTACGTCTCAAAAAGCTCCTGCGTCAGCTGTGCCAGACACCAGCCGTCCATCAGAATATGCTGGAAGCTCCACAGCACATGATAACTTTCATCTTCGGTACGCAGGATTGTAAAGCGAACAAGTGGATCATGTTCCATGTCGAACCCGCGGAGCTTGTCATCCTCGGCTTTTTTATTCAAATACGCTTGTTTCTCATCCAGCCGCAGATCAAGAAGCTCTTCATATTGAAATCCGACCGGCTTGTTCCGGTATATCACTTGCAGCGGCTCTCCCGCTGGTCCTTTGACAAAATTCGCCCGCAGTACCCGATGTCGTTTTGCCAGCTCCATCCAACTTCTCTCGAAAAGCTGGACATCAAGTGCCCCGCGCATCGTGAACCGAGTCTGCTCGAAGTAAGCGGCGTTTTGCCGATCAAGCGAGCTGTGGAACCACATGCCTTTCTGCATCGGCGTAAGTGAATAAATATTTTCTATTTCACCTCGATGTCCTGAATGCAGGGTGAGCTGCTCCAGCTCTGCAATAGTCAGACCTTTGAACTGCAAGTCACTTGGCGTCAATTCGGTCTTTTCTTTTCCTGCACAGTGGGCTATGAGCTCTCGAAGACTCTGCTCAAAGTACTGAGCAAAAGTCTCTATTGTCTCTTTACGATACTGCTTCAGGCTGTAGCTGAGATCGAGAGATAAAACGCCGTCCAGCACCATACCGTTAATATCCAGCACAAAGCTGCGGGCCTGACGGTCACTGGTCGGGCTGCCGCTGGAATAAGGAGATATGCTGATCTCGTCCTGATTGACATCATCGTCGAACTGGCCGAGATAGTTAAAATTGATTTCCGGCTCTGCCCCCCAGACAAAATGATCCTCCGATTTGGAGAGATAGCGGCAGACACCATATCCAAGCCCTTTATTCGGAATACGGCGCAGGCTTTCCTTGACCTGTTTGATCTGATAGGCGGTATCTCGGTCGGGTTCAGTCTCCAGGACGACTGGAAACTTCGTTGTAAACCAGCCAACGGTGCGTGTGATGTCGATATCTGTTCCGATTGATTCACGTCCGTGCCCCTCGAGATTAATTCGCACCCGTTCGTGTCCCGACCACTTTCGAATGGCGATGCCGAGCGCCGTTACCAAAATATCATTCATTTCGGTGTTATAGGCTCGGTGAACCCGCTTCAGCAGCAGTTCAGTTTCTTCTGGGGTCAAATGCACAAACAGCGATTCGCTGTCCTGCTGCGTCGTAACGTGCACTTCCATATCCTTCGGCACGGTCGGAACTTCAATTTGTTCCACGGCCTGCCAATAGGTTCGTTCCTTTGTCATCTCCGGGCTGTTTGCATAAGCCGCCAGCTGCTCGGACCACGTACGGTATGCATCCGTTTTCGCCGGGAAACGAATTTCCTTACTTTGCCCAGCCTGCTCGTAACCCAGAGCGAAATCCTCCATTAAAATACGCCAGGACACGCCGTCCACCACAGCATGATGAACCGCAAGCAGCAAGTGATCGCCGTCCATGCATCGGAACAATCCCGCCTTAACGAGGGGGCCGTTCTCTAAATCGATACCAGCTTGAATATTTGCTGCTTTCTCTTCCACAGCCTGCGAAGTGTTGTCCGCATCCTGTAAGTCAAATACGTCCAGCGTGAACAGCTCGCCTTCCTGAACTGCGCGGTTCCGCACGATAAATCCCTGTTCGGTCTTGCAGAACACCATCCGCAAGGCATCATGATGCTCGGCCAGCTTCTGCAGCACTTGGCACACAGTCTCTTCGCTGAAACGTTCCTTCCGGTACAGCATCACTGATTGGTTGAAATGATGCTGATCCGCGAAGGCGCTCTCGAAAAACCAATGCTGAATAGGCGTCAGCACCGTTTCACCCGTTATTTCCCCTTGATCAATCGTACGCCCAATCGGCTTCACATGCAGGCTGAGCTGCGAGATCGTCGGATATTTAAACAAATCCCGGATTTCCAGCTTGTAACCGGCTTGATGAAGCCGTGAGGAAACCTGAATGGACTTGATCGAGTCTCCACCCAGCTCGAAAAAATGATCCGTTATTCCAACACGATCGGTGTTCAATACCGCCTGCCAGACATCAGCAAGCGTCTGCTCAGCTTCATTGCGCGGAGCTGCGTACTCACCGCCGGTAAGCGCGATGCCTTCGGGATCGGGCAATGCCTTGCGATCAATTTTATCGTTTGGTGTAAGCGGCATCTGCGGAAGCTGAACAAAATGTGCCGGAATCATATAATTCGGCATTTTTTTTGCCAACGTTCTTCTCAACTCGTCAAGCGTAAGCGCGTCGCCCGCGACCAGGTATGCGCACAGTTCTTGCCCGCTTTTACCATCCCTCGCAATGACGATTGTTTCCTGCACGGAGTCAATCTTTAGAAGTTGCTCCTCAATCTCGCCAATTTCGATCCGAAATCCACGGATTTTCACTTGATGGTCGATTCGGCCCATGTACTCAATATTTCCGTCCGGCAGCCAGCGTGCGAGGTCTCCTGTCCGGTAAAGACGTTCTCCCGGCTCAAACGGATGTTCCACGAACTTTTCCGCTGTCAGCTCCGGAAGGTTCAGGTAACCTCTCGCAAGGCCAACACCTGCCACACACAGCTCGCCTTCCACTCCCCGAGGGACAAGCTGGAGGTGAGTATCTAGAATAAAAATCTGGTGATTGGCCAGCGGGCGGCCGATCGGAATGATCCTGCGCTCTGGCTGCTCCTCATCAGCATCCCAAAGCGTTGTGACGATAGAAGCTTCGGTGGGTCCGTAAGCATTAAAATAGTGGACCTTCGATTTCCACTGCTGTACGAATTCGGCCGATACTGCCGATCCGCCCGTTATGAGCTTCGTTAAGCTGGGGAGGCTGTCCGGATTCAAATAAGCACTGTACGTCGGAGGCAAAATAGCTGCCGTAATTGCATGTTCGTTCATATAATTCTCGAACAGGCGGTTGTCTAGAATCGTCTCTGCCGTCGGGATATATAGTGCTGCACCAAAATAAAGAGCTTTGAACACTTCCCAGCAGGACGCATCAAACGATAAACTGGCAAATTGAACGATGCGATCATGTTCCGTGATGCCCAGCTTCTCCGCAAACATCAGCTTCAAGCTGACCAAACCCCGATGCTCCAGCATGACCCCTTTGGGATTGCCTGTCGTACCTGACGTATAGATGACGTATGCCAAATCATTTGGACCACTGGCTGGCTCCAGATTAGTCCCATCATCGCTGTACGCCTGCTCATCATCCAGCGCCAATACCGTTCCTTCAAAAGGCACCCGCTGCTTCAGCTCTTTTTGAGTCAGCAGCAGCTGCGCGTTGGAGTTCTCCAGAATATAGCGGATGCGTTCTTCCGGGTATTCCGGATCAATAGGCACATAGGCACCACCGGCTTTCAGTACTGCCAGCATGCCGACGACGGTTTCCAGCGATCTCCTGACCATTAAACCTACCAGTTGATTGGACTGCACACCGAGGAATCGCAGCGTGCGTGCCAGTCGGTTTGCCCTTTCATTCAACTCCGCGTACGAAAGCCGCTGTCCCTCAAATACAACCGCCGTCGCTTCGGGCACCCGTCCTGCCTGCTCCTCCACTAGTTGATGAATCGTCTGATCACGAGGATAGTCCTTCTTTGTATCGTTAAATCTCTGCAGCAGTTGAAATTTCTCGTCCTCCGACAGCATGTCCACCCGCAGGATGTCCATCTCCAGCTCTCGAAGCCCCACGGCCAGCAGACGATTCAGATGGCCTACAACTCGAGTCATCAACTCGGAATCATATAAAAGCTCGTTATATGAAAGGAATAGCTGTATCTTCCCTTCCACTAAGCTGAATTGAAAGGAACAATCCGCGACAACATTTTGCAAGGTCTCATCCAGATGCAGCTCCCTAAGGGAAACCAGCGTATGCACAACAGGTATCCCATCTGCATACTGCAGGTCCAGCTTTTCCGTCATTTTCAAGAATGGAATATGCTGATGCTGGATCGCTTCTGGTAAAGAAGTTCTCAGCTTGCTTAGAACTGTTTTAAATGTCGTACCTTCCAAAAGCGAGTTTTTCAAAATAACTGTATGATTAACGGAGCGCCGTGTCTCCGCCTGTTTCCGCACAATAGGCATGCCGACCAGAATTTCAGAAGCACCCGTATATTTATGTAGAAGCACTTGAACACCAGCAAGCAAAATCATGAAAGCAGCCAGCGGAGTCCCCCTGCTCATTTGATAGATACGCTGGGCCACTTCCTCCGAAAGCGAACCGCTGACGGTTGTCATAACGGGCGCCAAAGAATTTGGAGTTTTGCTGTAAGGCATCCGTGTCAAGGTATACTCTTCGCCATCAAATTTATCGTTCCAAAACAACGTTTCTTTTTCAAAAGCCACCTGGATCGTTCCCCTCTCTTCATCGGTAAAATCCATCCGGCGGAGCATTATGCCGCAGCAGAGCTCGCCTCTTTCTAAACATGGGACAACAGTGTCAGTAGATTTTACGAGTTAACCGCTGTGTTTACCCGGTTAAATATATACAGCAATAACTTTGCCTGACGGCTTTCCCCTTCAGCTCTCATACATAGAACAAAACAAAGATATCATTTCAAGCAAGAGATACAGCAGCTTCCGGCTCTTCTTCTTTCAGTAAGCTCTACTGCAGACGGTCTTCACAAAGACAGCTTTGGATTCAACATTTGGTTTGGAATTGGATTATGGGGGTGGACAAGGCATGTTCCTCCTATCGATGCAGGACTTGCTGCAGAGTTCCGGTAATCCATCAGGAATTAGACCACACCTCCGGATTCGGCACCGAAGCTGCCTTGGTTCAAAGCCAAAGTTACAGGGGCATTAATCACTCTATGTACGATTTTTCGTATTTCCCCGCAGCCTTGATGTGATTAAGTAAGAGACCAGCTGCGGGGTATGAGCTCTACTGACGTTTAGATGTGACAATGATAAAGCATGAGGCTCAAAGAATGCTCCGTATGGTATGAACGGGACAGCCCTTGGACTTGCGCTGAATTTCTTGCTGCTTGACGGATAAACAGCAGCATAGAAAAAACTACAATATGAAAGCGTTATCTCAACAACGGAGCCGCACGGCACCCAGAAGGTACATAGGTGTATTTTCGGGACGGTCAGCCCCCGCTTTAAACAGGTTTAGGTTGTTACCAGCAATCTTTGATCCTCCTCAGAGATTACCTGCTGCATACTGGACTTGATAATACTGCAGCCAGCGGTCAGATGCTCCATCGTGACAGTCAGAGGAGGCATGATCTTCAGAACGAGGTCTCCTCTGCCGGCTCTCTCAATAATGAGCCCATTCTCAAAGCAAATCTCAGACATACGTTTCGCCCCAGCTTCATCTATGAAGCCAGAGACGTCGATCCCCCAGATCAGGCCAATTCCGCGGATCGCAATGGATGGATGCAGAGTTTTAATTTCTTTTTCAAGAAACGAACGCACAAATTCTTCTTTCTGCTTCACCTGAGTTTCCAGGGAGACTTTGTCTCTGAACTCAAGTGCAGCTTTGGCAGCAACAAAGGCAAGCTGATTGCCACGGAAGGTACCATTGTGCTCCCCTGGTGTCCAGAGATCCAATTCCGGCTTCAGCAGCAGGATGGACATCGGCAGACCGTAACCGCTGATTGACTTTGACAGGGTAACGAGATCAGGTTCGATCCCCGCACGTTCAAAGGAGAAGAATTCACCAGCCCGGCCGCATCCAACTTGAATCTCGTCGGTAATGAGCAGGATATCGTGATCGCGGCACAGCTGCTGTAGTCCGCGCAGCCACTGCACGTCGGCGACATGAATTCCGCCCTCCGCTTGTATGGTTTCAAGCAGAATGGCAGCCGGTTTGTCGATTCCCGAGTGCGAATCAGTCAGGATATTTTCGATATAACCCAGTGTATCCATTTCTGCAAAAGCACCACTCGGATGCGGCATAAACGTAACTCCATTCAGAGGCAGTCCGGCCCCTTCCCTCATAGACTTGGAGCTTGTCGCTGACAGGCTGCCTAGTGACATGCCGTGGAACCCACCCATGAATGCGAATATCCCAGATCTCTTCTTCGCCTTGCGTGCAAGTTTTAGGGCTGCTTCAACCGCGTTCGTTCCCGTTGGACCACAGAATTGGATTTTGTAATTCAGCTTTCGCGGCTCCAGGATCCGCTCCGAGAAGCTTTGGATGAATTCCCGCTTGGCCATTGTATACATGTCCAGACCATGCATAATCCGATCTGAAGTTAAGTAATCAAGAATCTGATCCTTGATATAATCGTTGTTGTGACCGTAATTCAGCGCTCCTGCGCCTGCAAAAAAATCAATATATCCTCTTCCATCTTCAGAAAATAACAGGTCTTCCTTGGCCCGGTCGAATACTACCGGAAAGCTTCTGCAGTAAGATCTTACGTTGGATTCCAGCTTTTCAAAAATGCTCACGCGCTTCATCCTCCATCGAAATTGGAATAAGGTTAGCTTCAATTACTTAACCTTCTAACGTCATCGAGCAGTAACTTCTCAGCTGTCATTTTTCACCATTGTCGGTCCTTGCATGCCAGCTTGCTGGACAGCCAGTGGACTGGTCTCTCGCACACAGCTTGGGTATGTATAAAAACCCACCAATACTATTTTTTATCATATTTGGAAGGTCGACCTAGGTAGAATTATATCAAATTTCCAAAGAATGTATAGTAAATTTTTGGTTAAATTAGGTCAACTCAACATAAAGTGTTAATAATTCGCCTTATTATAACGAAAGGAGAAGTTATATTGGGAAAGGTTTGTCACAATCGAAGGATTCGGAGGTGTTGAAGATAAGAATTTCCTTTGTCATATATGGTATTTATTTACTTACATTCTCTGTTCATGCTGTAAATCCTTGCGCTTTACAAAAAATTAACAATAAACCCCATATAATATTGATCTTACGCTTCTGTACAATCTATAAGCGAATCAGCCCATTAAATCAACAAAAAGGACGCCCCACTTTCTTGCCTGGCTGCGTCCTCAACATGATGGTATCCTCACCAAAAAGGAGCCGCGAGTCAATCCCTCGGGCTCCTTTTTAGATGCTGATCATCATTCACTTATATTAAGTTTACAATATTTATTGACTGCTTTACGGCTTTTTCATACCGAGATCACCATTCTGTTTCCACAAAACGTTTACTAGAACGTTAAACTGCCTTTACTCAACCGTTACACTTTTCGCCAGGTTACGTGGTTTATCTACATCATGACCCAGAGCCAGGGAAGCGTAATATGCCAGCAATTGCAAAGCAACAACAGATAGAGCTGGGCTCAGAAGCGGCAGCGTCTTAGGAATAGCAAACGCTTGGTCTACAGACTTCAACAAAGGTGCTACGTGCTCTTCGTACGTAATCGCCAGTACGTCTGCGCCGCGAGCTTTCACTTCTTTGATATTGCTTACCGTTTTCTCCAGAACGTTCTCCTGAGTCGCCAGAGCAATAACAGGAATACCGTCTTCGATCAACGCTAGTGTACCGTGTTTCAATTCACCTGCAGCATAAGCCTCCGAGTGAATATAAGAGATCTCTTTCAGTTTTAACGATCCTTCTTGGGCTACCGCGTAATCCAGACCACGACCAATGAAGAAAAGATGTTGATGTTTAGAGATTTGCTCTGCATATCCTTTGATCGCATCTGCTTGCTTCAGCATCGATTCCACCTGCTCAGGCAGGGCTTGCATCGCTGCCAATGTGTGTGCAATCTCTTCCTGAGTTTGCGTACCACGTACTTGTGCAAGGTACAGACCAAGCAGGTTGAACGCGATCAACTGGGAAGTGTATGCCTTAGTGGAAGCCACGGCGATCTCAGGACCAGCCAATGTAGCAATCACATCGTCTGCATCACGAGCAATCGAGCTGCCCACAACATTTGTAATCGCCAGTACATGTGCACCGTTAGATTGAGCTTCACGCAGCGCTGCCAGTGTATCTGCGGTTTCACCGGATTGGCTCACTACAATTACAAGTGTATCCTTATTTACGATTGGCGAGCGGTATCGATACTCGGAAGCCACATCTGTTTCTACCGGAATACGCACCAATTGCTCAATCACTGTACGTCCAACCAGACCTGCATGGTATGCCGTACCACATGCAATAATCTGAATGTTACGAATATTTTTAATTTGCTCTTCCGTCATTTTGAGCTCAGGAAGCTGTACTTTTTTGCCTTCATTGTCGATACGACCCAGCATTGTATCACGATATGCTTTTGGCTGCTCATGAATCTCTTTCAGCATAAAGTGCTCAAATCCGCCTTTTTCCGCGGTTACTGCATCCCAATCGACACGAATCATTTCCCGAGAAATAAAATTGCCCTCAATCGTCATCAATTCGACAGCATCATGTGTCAATACAGCCATTTCACCATCATTCAGAATGTACACATTACGTGTATGTTCCAGAATTGCCGGGATATCAGAACCAATGAAGTTCTCACCTTCACCAACACCAATAATCAATGGGCTCGCTTGACGCACAGCAACGAGTTTCTCAGGCTCATGCTCTGTCAATACACCCAGCGCGAATGCGCCGCGCAGCAGCGTGATCACTTTTTGCACAGTTTTAACAATGTCACCATTGTATTCACGTGCAACCAGGTGAGAAATGACTTCGGTATCTGTCTCGGAAGTAAACGTGTGACCTTGGGAGATCAGCTCATCCTTCAGCTCCAAATAGTTCTCAATAATCCCGTTATGCACAACGGAGAACTTCTGGCTTCCATCCGTATGTGGATGTGAATTCTCGTCCGATGGTTTACCATGGGTAGCCCAACGTGTGTGTCCAATTCCGGCATTACCTACCAGCGGAGCACCATCAAGCTTTGCTTCCAGGTTTGCCAAACGTCCGAGAGCTTTCGTAATTTGCAGACCT
The DNA here is from genome assembly GCF_040702995.1 of Paenibacillus sp. AN1007. Lineage (NCBI taxonomy): Bacteria > Bacillati > Bacillota > Bacilli > Caryophanales > Paenibacillaceae > Paenibacillus > Paenibacillus sp. AN1007. The sequence continues at coordinate 86,360 of NZ_CP159992.1, read as the reverse complement.
TGCGGTGTAAATACCGCAATACCCGCAGAATCATAACCACGATACTCGAGTTTTTTCAATCCTTCAACCAATACCGATTGAGTGTTCTTATTACCAATATATCCAACAATACCGCACATAGTTTATTTCCTCCGTTTGTATATGAATACTGTGACAGGAAGAGAAACAGGCAGAGGTGGACGTATTGGAAAATGATAGATTGCTTAACCGTATCATGAATATCATTTCCTATTCAATTATCAACGATCAGAACGGCCTGCTGCCGTCCCGCTGTGTTCATGCTCTATTACGAATGCAATCATGAATGTACATCATTTTCCCGTCCGCGCACTGTTTACGCTCTTCACGCACATTCATTTTAATTTTGTCTTATCTCCTGCACCTACCGGCGCGTTGTGTGGACAGTCACCCATCCATTTTCCGCAATCCGGTTTACGGCTCTGATGCATCACCGGGAGGTCCCCGCCGAACAATCCGAACACCTCCACCTCGTCAGCTTGATTGCCGTCCATGTTGAGTATGTCCTCTTCCTTTTCCAAAAGAGATACTCATCAACATGCGTCCCGCGCAATTTCAAGCTCTGGCGCTTGTGTAACTGTAACCTTACAATCCTCACTTTCTGTGTCTGAATGACGACTCCACTCATTATATGCACCTTAAGTTCATTTTGCAATGGAGCAAAGTACCTGTAACAATTTCAGCACATTTACCCACGCTCCTGACCAGATAATCAGACCCATGGTCTTATCTAATCAGGACGCAGGAACAATAATCAAACGTTAGTATTTGGAAACTCATCAGCCTCTGTATACCCATATGCTTATAAAACAATCTTGTGAAAACGAACACTCAGACTGCATAACAGCAGGCTTTTCAAGCAAACTAGATCAGTTCTTTTTGCACAACATCTGCAATCTGGGATACAAACTGCTCAAGCTCATGTTTATCAGGACCTTCGGCCATAACTCGGATCAGTGACTCTGTACCTGATGCACGAACCAACACACGACCATTATCTCCCAGCTGTGCTTCTACCGCAGCAATAGCTTCACCGATTGCAGTGTTACCCTCATATTTACTCTTATCTTCCACACGAACATTAACCAGCACTTGTGGATACTGTGTCATGATCGCTTTCAGGTCACTAAGCTTTTTACCCGAAGCCTTGAGCGTATCTACGAGTTGAATAGCCGTCAGCATGCCGTCTCCTGTTGTATTGTAGTCCAGGAAAATAACATGACCAGACTGCTCACCGCCCAGATTATATCCGCCACGTCGCATTTCCTCCATCACGTAGCGATCCCCTACAGCTGTTTTGGCCGTTTTCAGCGCGAGCTTCTCTGTTGCTTTGTAAAAACCGATGTTGCTCATTACGGTTGATACCACTGTGCTGTCTTTCAATTTGCCTGCCCGATTCATCGCGTCTCCGCAAATGCACAGAATAAAGTCGCCATCCACTTCGGCACCTGTTTCATCAATGGCAATCAGACGATCCGCATCCCCGTCAAAAGCAAGACCAAGGTCTGCTTTATGCTTCAGCACCTCTTGCTTCAAGTGCTCCGGATGAGTCGAACCACACTTTTCGTTAATGTTCAGACCATTCGGTTCCGAGCCAATAGCAATGACTTCAGCACCAAGCTCACTAAACAATTTTGGTGCCAGCTCATAGGCTGCACCATTAGCACAATCGAGTACAATTTTGAGACCGGAGAACGATTCGGATACGGTTGTTTTCAGGTAATCCAAATAACGGTAACGGGATTCTTCATCCATCGTCACAGTTCCAAGACCTGCACCAACCGGGCGCGGCAGCTCATCTTTTTCCGCATCCATCAGCTCTTCGATCCGGTTTTCTGTTTCATCCGACAGCTTGAAACCATCTCCACCGAAAAATTTGATCCCGTTATCCTCCACAGGGTTGTGGGAAGCCGAGATCATTACACCCGCATCAGCTTTAAGCAGACGAGTAATGTAAGCCACACCTGGAGTAGAAACAACACCTAAACGAATGACATCCGCACCGATAGACAGAAGTCCTGCAACCAGTGCTGATTCCAGCATCAGTCCAGAAATCCGTGTATCCATACCAATGACTACCTTCGGTCTTTCTACACCGCCTGCAAGCACATATCCGCCGCACCGTCCGATGCTGTATGCCAGCTCCGCCGTCAACTCTTTATTGGCAACCCCTCTGACACCATCTGTACCAAAATATTTACCCATGATCTAACTCCTTCTATTTGCATCTTATATGAGCGCATCAATACATTTTTAGAAATTGAAATAAAATGACATCTTACGGATTTGAACCCGATTTACCACCGTTACTGCTGTTATTCTCATTGCTGTTTACACTACCACGGTTCACTGCTGCACTTCCCTGCTGGCTTTGATCCTGATGCTCCGTATTCGATTCATCTTGCTCTTCCACAGGATCCGTGTTTGGCTGTCCGTTTTCAACTTCTGCCGGCGATGGATCTGGTCCTGTTTGATTATCCTCACTGGAGTTTTGCTCTGGAGGCACAGCTGCATCTTTGGCCTTTTCGCTGATCTTGACCGTCGCACTTAAATCAGTGGACGCCCCATCCAGCTTCGCAAACCGGGGTAAAGCAGCTTCCAGTTCAATCTCATGTGTACCTTCACCAAGGCCTTGAAGATTTCCCGTAAGCTTGATGTCATCCCCACTTAAACCTTCAAGCATGCTTTGTGATCCCGTTAGTGTAATGTTCAGGCCCCCGCTTTTGGGAGTAACCAGCTCACTTTCAAGCCCATTTCCCAATCCGCTCAGAAGAATCGGTACGTTGGGAAAAACTTTCGTGGTTGTCTCGACCTCATCGTAAGGCGACACCGTGACTTTGATCTGAATCGAACTAGGCTCGATTTTCTCAGAACCCGAAGGCGGCGTCAAGTCCACGTTAACTGTTGTAGTGCCGGACTGAGTGAACTGTGTAAGATCAAGCGCAGCCTGGTCATAGGACTGTATACCCGCAAGTGATTCCTCACTCCCATAAATCGAGACTTCTTTCACGCTCGGCTCGACCGAAGAGAGTACCAGACCATCGGGCAGCTGTCCTGAATATTTGATCCTCAAGGGCACTTTTGTATAGGGCTGATTGACCGGAACACGGACTTCGACTGTCTGTGGTGTTATAGCCGCATTTTCAATCACTTTGCCCTCGGCATCATATGCCTGAAGTTTCACTTTTTTCTGAATCACGTCTTCCTTCGCATCTTTTATGCTTACACTACCCTGAACCTTCGCTACAGCTTCAAGCTGCCCTTCCGGCAGAGTTACCTTAACCGGAGCCAAGGGCTCAACCACAGGCTTTCCAGCACGATATCCAGCGGAAGGCTCTCCTTCGGGTACAATATTCACATTAAATGATTTGGTGCCCAATTTTTCTACATTCACCGTTACCATGGAAGGTTCCATGCTGACAACTTCAACCCCGGAAGGTAAATCAGGCACAAGCGGCAGCGTGTTTGAACCCTCCTTTACCTGGCTCAAATCAACCAGCACTTTATAATCGTCATTTGTGAAAATGGAAGTCAGCATTGAACGCTGCCCTTTGATCTCCAGCCGCACTTCATCTGTGCTGAGAGATGTAAGAACATACGCGTTACTATCCAGCCCGTAGGGCTGAACAGGAACATTCCGTTCCACAATTTTACTGGATATCCCCGTTGTAATGGTTGGAGTTGTAGGTACTTCATCCAGATGAATCATGAACCAGAGAAGCAGACTTACCGCCAGTGCAAGTATTTTGGCAAAGTTGTTATTGTTAAACCATTTATCCATTGTTACGTCCTCCCTTCTGTTTCCAGAAGGTTGACCATGCATTCTTTTTGCTCAGATTGGAGGTTGGGCGCAATTCCTCATACAGTTTGGCTATCAGCGACTCTTCCTTAATATCACGGACCACCTGTCCGTTCATCGCCAGAGAAACTTGTCCTGTCTCCTCCGAAACAATCAGACAGATTGCATCGGCCACCTCAGTAATTCCGATTGCCGCACGATGACGTGTTCCCAATTCCTTGCTGATAAACGGATTCTCGGATAATGGCAGATAACAGGCAGCTGCAGATATTTGTTTTCCTTGGATAATTACTGCGCCATCATGAAGTGGTGTATTTGGAATAAAGATGTTAATCATCAGTTCCGAACTGACAAGCGATTGCATTTTGATTCCTGATTCGGTGTAGTCATTCAGACCTGTTTCACGTTCAAAAACCACCAGAGCACCGATTTTACGCCGGGACAAATAATTAACAGACTTAATAATCTCACCAATTAACACCGTTAATTCTTCATCACTTGCAGCGGCCGAGCGGCCAAATAACTTACCCCGGCCCAATTGCTCCAGACCACGTCGAAGTTCTGGTTGGAAAATGATAAACACTGCAACGACCCCAAACGTAAACATCTGGTTCATCAACCATTTAAGGGTATATAGATTTAACCATGTGCTTAGTGCCCAGATCAATACAAGGAACAAAATCCCTTTCAGAAGCTGAACCGCACGTGTACCACGCACAAGCAAAATCAGTTTGTACATAATATAGGTAACGATCAATATATCGATAACGTCCTTAATGGACTCTTTCCACGTTAAGTCAGCAAAATAATTCATAAGCCAGCCCCCGCTATCCCCATTGATGAGTAAACACTGATCTCATATTAACCATTCGGGATTTTACATAATCCCTTCTTCGCATTTATCTAATGCTTATCTATATGTAGTATGTTCTCTTTACTATCTAGGTTATAACGTTACCGTTCAGGTTGCAAGTTACTCCGGTCACAAACTGAATATAAGCTTACTTTTCCCACTTTTTCTGACATTTGAACAATAAAAAAAGAGTACCCCACGCAATTCGGAGGTACCCTGCTTGGTATATACCTATTGAAGTTGATCCCTTGTCTTAACGGTATGCCACTTCATTTACCATATTGGTTATTTTGTACCAGAACCAGTCCAGCGCCTGATCAATGCTTTTCACTTGACCTGACACGTGAGCTGTGGAGGCTTGAAACAGTTGTCCGTCGATGACCGTCAGATTACCATTCACATCACCGTACACCTGAGCGGTTCCATTCTCTATCGTAAGATCGCCAGCAACTGACTTACCTTCCGGGACAATAACCGTGCTGCCTTGAATCACGAGCTGATCCAGACTGTTCCCCTTAACCACCATTTCGTTGTTCTGATTCCAGAAATTGAAGGCGCTAAAGAGCATCACGACCAAAAAGAAGGCTGCCGCCGTCATCGCGGGATGTCCTTTGACCCATTTGAGCCATATTTGCTGTCTCTTGGGCTGTGGCAGAGCATTCATAATTCGATTGGTCAGCTCATCCGAGGCAGACGGTGAATAATGTTTCATGGCAAAGAGCAGCATTTCCGTCTGTTCCAACTCTTTAAAGCGCATGCGACAATCCGGACAGATCAATAAATGGCTTTTCAGTTCAACCTTCTGTTCCGGGGACAACGACTCATCCAAACATTCATGCATTAAAGAGACGGCCGAGTTGCAATCCATATGAGAGCCAATCCTTTCCTTAGACACTTAGTCCCTGCGCCTGTAAAAAGCACGCATAAGACTTGCATACATTACATACGCATCCGTTTCAGATATGTTTCAAATAATTTTGCCCAAAATTCGGTGAATCTGAAATTATAACTTGTATTCCAATTTTTTACGCAAAAAGTCACGGCCCCGATGCACTCGTGTCTTGATCGTTGTTACGGGCATCCCTGTGACATCACTAATTTCTTGTAATGACAAGTCCTGCAGGTATCTTAGAACCATAACAGACTTGTACTTAGCGGGTAAGCTGTCGATTGCCTCACGAATGAGGGTCTGTGTTTCGGAGAGCAGTGCTTCGGACTCCGGTGTTCGATCATCACTGGGAAGCATGGCATATCCGTCTGATCCTTCCTGATCATTCAACTCGGCATCCAATGAGTAAGAAGGTTTCTTCCTGCGAAGCCTGTCAATACATAAATTTGTTGCAATCCGATAGATCCAAGTCGAGAACTTCTGATTCGGATCATACTTCTCCATATTTCGAAACACACGCAAAAACGTCTCCTGAACAACGTCTTCTGCTTCGTGACGATTGCTCAGCATCCGGTATGCCAAATGAAACAGCTTGTCCTTGTATAGTTCAACGATTTCTGCAAAGGCTCTCTGGTCACCCTTAAGCACCAGCTTTACCAGCCTGTTCTCCAAATTGTCCACCCTAATTCCCCCAGACATGCTGATGGGTCTTCCGTCTTCTAATACCCGTCCACACTTGTAATTCACCAATCAAATCGTAAATCAACTTTGGTCAAAAATCAAGACTGTATGACAAATATGCTCCAAAAACAGTAAAAACGGGAACTCCCGAAGGAGTCCCGTCTAATCCCGCCTTCTTAAAGGAGAGATGGATTGTTATTTATTACATTAACCATTCATTATATGAATGATTACCGGAACAGACATCAGCCTGTATTACGCAATCCTGCAGCGATACCATTGATGGTCAGCAGTACTTCCCGGAGCAGTTCCGTATCATCATCCCCACGTTCACGCATATCACGCAGTTCACTCAGGAGCTGCACCTGCATGTAGGATAATGGGTCAACATACGGATTACGCAAACGAATGGACTCCTGAATAACAGGTACATCATCCAGAATCTCGGCTTCGCCTGTAATTTTCAAAATCAACTCTTTTGTAAGTTTAAACTCTGTTTCGATCTGACCAAAGATCCGATCCCGAGCTTCCTTATTCGAAGTCATGGCCGAATACTCTTTGGCAATCACGAGATCTGCTTTGGCAATCGCCATCTGCACCGTATCAATCAGCGTGCGGAAAAACGGGAAGTTAGCATACATGTCTTTCAGGACGTTAAGGTTTTCCTCTTTACCCTGATAGTAACTTTGCAGACCCGTACCTGCCGCATACCATGCCGGAAGCAAGTAACGGCTTTGGGTCCAGGCAAATACCCAAGGAATTGCACGCAAATCTTCAAACTTGTCACTGCCCTTCCGTTTGGATGGACGTGAACCAATGTTGAGTTCGCCTACTTCTGGAAGCGGAGTAGACTCTTTAAAGAACGTGAAGAAGTCCGGGTCACGGAAAATGAGATCCTGATATTTTGTCAGTGACACTTCCGAAATGTCTTTGATAATCTCATCCCATGCCTGCTCTGATGCTGACTCTTGCGGCTCCAGACCATTCAAAGCAGCTGTAATCAACGCTGAAGTAGCCTGCTCCAGACTGCGGTATGCAATCCCCTGAAGAGAATAACGGGATGAAATAACCTCGCCTTGTTCTGTGATCTTGATTCCGCCACCAATGGTATGCGGCGGTTGGGCAAGGATACTGCGGTTCAGCGGCATGCCTCCGCGTCCAAGGGCTCCTCCGCGTCCGTGGAAGAACTTCAACTTCACACCATGCTCGTCACCGACAGCCGTAATTGCGTTCATCGCTACTCGCAGTTCCCAGTTCGCAGTGACTACGCCGCCATCTTTATTGCTGTCAGAGTAACCGAGCATAATTTCGTGAAGCTCATTACGTCCTCTCACGCTTGCACGGTACACAGGCAGGTTAAACAACCGCTGCATAATCTCGGATGCCGCATGAAGGTCATCAATCGTCTCAAACAATGGAACAGCCTGCAGTGTAGAAATGACTTCACCGTTTGCTCCCTTGGAGAACAAACCAACTTCTTTGGCAAACACCATGACTTCAAGCAGGTCACTTGCTCCTTGGGTCATACTAATCAGATAACTCGTGATGCAGCCTGTGCCAAATTCATTCTGTGCACGTTTGATGGTACGGAACACATCCAGACACTCTCTGGTTCCTTCCGTATATTGATGGTAAGGCGATGTAAGCGGCCTTGGGTCATCCAGCAAGCGAGCAAGCAGATCAATTTTACCGTCTTCTGTCAGGCGTGCGTAATCTTCTACGATGTTCATTTTGGCCAAAATTTCCGACATCGCACTTTCATGCTCTTTGCTGTGCTGACGCACATCCAGAGCTGCCGTATGGAAACCGAATAGTTCAACCTGACGAATCATTTTGCGAACGGTGGTATCCGCTACATAGTCAGCAAAATGGTGGCGCAGGCTTCGGTCGATAATTAACAAATCATCAATTAAGTCTTGAGCGTTCTGGTATCGGTCAGGCTGACTCACCTTGTTCTCGTCAAGAACATTATTCAGCTTGGCGATCATGTAAGCCAGTTTGATGCGATACGGCTCTTTCTCATTACGCCAAATGTCCACTTTTTTCAAAGTAACACAGCTGCGGTCCTGCTCAATTGACTGCGCCAGTTCATCCGAGATGTGAATGATATTGGTGCTGAAGCTCAAGTGACCCATAAGCTCAATCATAATCCGCTGGTACTCACGCAAAGCGAGCTTGCGCTGCATAAGCAGTGTTTTCCATGTTACATCTGAAGTTACCGATGGATTTCCATCCCGGTCTCCACCAATCCAGGAACCGAAACGCAAATACGTCGGCACATGCCAGTCATGGTCTGGATAAAATTTATTCAGGCAGCGTTCCAGCTCCTGGTATACATCCGGAAGTACGTGGAACAACGTTTCATGAAAGTAGTACATCCCGTTCCGCACTTCATCGAGCACAGTCGGTTTGCGATCGCGGAGTTCATCCGTCTGCCAAAGAGTGATAACCTCATTCAGCAGTTTCTCGCGCAGCTGTTCACGTTCACGCAACGTCAGCGTAGGATTATCGAGCAGCATGACATCTTCTGAGATCCGTTTGTGGATATCCAGAATAACCCGGCGCATCGCCTCCGTCGGGTGAGCTGTCATGACGAGTTCCAGTGATAAATCATCCAGAATCTCTTCTACCTCGGTATGAGACAGTCCACGTTCCTTCAAATCCTGTACTGCCTTTTCAATCGAACCTGGCTGCACAGTATCTCCTGCAGAACGCTCATAGTCCCGTTTACGCCGGATCCGATGGTTTTGTTCAGCAATATTAACTAATTGAAAATAAATAGCGAAAGCCCGAATAACCTGATGACGATTGTCCGAGTCTAATTCCTGGATCATCTTTTTGAACTCTTCATACAGTTCCGGCAAAAACTCTGCACGCAATGATTTGCTCGTTTCTCGAATCTTCTCAACGATATCTAGAAGCTCCGTGCCGCCTTGATGGACAAGAACTTCTCCGAGTATATTGCCCAGGAACCGCACGTCTCGCCGAAGCAGGTTGTTGGATTGGCTTTTGCTGGCGGTTACCATAGTTTCAGTCATGCTTATCCTCCCATCTGATCGTTCCATTCGTACACGTAAATTTGACACCTTCATAACATCATACAATAAAATGGTACGAAAATCTTCATTTTTCTACTAGAAAAAATGGGGATTATCCCCGATTTACAGCACAAAAACACGCTTTTTTATTCATTTTCTTATTCTGCTTCAATGAATGGTCATATGCTGTAGCATGATACCTTTTTCACGTACTTTTGATATTCAAAAATACTCATACCTATTCTAAAAAACTTATAATTATACAGTTCTTCTACATAGGTCTAGATGTACGCGCACAAATCACCTGATATCCAGTTTTACCATTCATTGATAACAGAGGGTTCCAAAGAAACATGACCGGCAAAGCAAGCTTTTGTATACTTTACCACAGTGACGTAATAAATTAAAGATGAAATTTTTATTTTCTACCTGTTACCGTCTGCTTTCAACTGTTTTCTTATGTATCTTGGTATCAATTTGTATATAGCCTTGCCCATAAGTTAACACTCCTCCCACTACATAATGTTCTTATGTATTTGGGCAGATTACTTGATAGTTCGTACAAAAAAAAGGAGGAGTTCACATCATGAAAAAGACCACAACAATGATTGCTTCAGTACTTCTGGTTGCCGCAATGGCTGGTTCCGCAGGTGCTGAAGGCCACATGGCTAAAGGAACTGATGCCAATGGTTCACGTGTTCAATCGTATCAGAACAGCGGCTATATGGATCGTACAAACAGCAATATGAACATGAACATGGATGGTAACTATCGTACGAACGGTGACTACCGCAGCAACGGAGATTACCGGACAAACAATGTACGTACGAACGCTGCCACAACAGATCGTGACCGGGGCATGGACTGGGGATGGCTTGGTTTGCTGGGATTGCTGGGATTGGCCGGCATGCGTAAAAGAGTAACTGATCATCACGAGCGTTAATTCATTGGTTCCGTTGTAAAAAAAACCTCCGCTGCTGTCAGAGTACTGCTGACCATTAGCGTAAAGCAAACCTAAAAGAGCCAAGACCTTCTGTGCTGCTTCGCACGAAGATCTTGGCTCTTGGAATACATATGAGGCGATACGTTCCTTAGATCGCCTCCTGGCCCGCATTCATATCTGTTCTGCATTTCATGTTCCCAAACAAAAAAGTCTCTGCTTCTACAGCAGAGACTTTGATCAGTAAGCGGGTGATGGGAATCGAACCCACGCTATTAGCTTGGAAGGCTAAAGTTCTACCATTGAACTACACCCGCATAAACAAATATCGGGATGACACGATTTGAACATGCGACCCCCTGGTCCCAAACCAGGTGCTCTACCAAGCTGAGCTACATCCCGATATGAATAGAAATAATGGCGCGCCCTGAGAGATTCGAACTCCCGGCCTTTTGATTCGTAGTCAAACGCTCTATCCAGCTGAGCTAAGGGCGCAAATATTGGAGCGGAAGACGGGAATCGAACCCGCGACCCTCGCCTTGGCAAGGCGATGCTCTACCGCTGAGCCACTTCCGCATAATAAAGGATGCGCGTGGAGGGACTTGAACCCCCACGTCAAAGACGCTAGATCCTAAGTCTAGTGCGTCTGCCAATTCCGCCACACGCGCATATATAACAAGTGAGCCATGAAGGACTCGAACCTTCGACACCCTGATTAAAAGTCAGGTGCTCTACCAACTGAGCTAATGGCTCATATAAAATGGCTGGGGATATAGGATTTGAACCTATGCATGACGGAGTCAAAGTCCGTTGCCTTACCGCTTGGCTAATCCCCAATAATAAGATGGTGGAGGCTGAGGGGATCGAACCCCCGACCCTCTGCTTGTAAGGCAGATGCTCTCCCAGCTGAGCTAAGCCTCCATCTTTGGGATTCTCATCCCATTTCTTTAGTTATTAAAATAACTATGACCCGTAGGGGATTCGAACCCCTGTTACCTCCGTGAAAGGGAGGTGTCTTAACCCCTTGACCAACGGGCCCCATTTGCAGAGCTCTCAACCGGGATCGAACCGGTGACCTCATCCTTACCATGGATGCACTCTACCTACTGAGCTATGAGAGCAAATGGCTCCCCGAACAGGACTCGAACCTGTGACAACTCGATTAACAGTCGAGTGCTCTACCAACTGAGCTATCAGGGAATAATATGCATTTGCTGAGCAAATGCAATTCATCGTACAACGTCCACATGCAGAGCCTGTTTTCTATGTATGATGAAAGAGTTCGCTTGGCGGCGTCCTACTCTCCCAGGACCCTGCGGTCCAAGTACCATCGGCGCTAGAGGGCTTAACGGTCGTGTTCGGGATGGGTACGTGTGGAACCCCTCCGCTATCGCCACCAAACGCGATTGGATCGAAGTTGTACTTCTTTCCATTCAGTTGAAACTGAAAACCAACCACACCTTAAGGGATGTACCGATTTTCATGTCATTCAGAGTGTTGTTCTCTGAAAACTAGATTCGAAACGAAACTTACGCGACTAAAACCTGCTATTGGATAAGCCCTCGACCGATTAGTACTGGTCAGCTCCATGCATTGCTGCACTTCCACCCCCAGCCTATCTACCTCGTCGTCTTCAAGGGGTCTTACATACTGGGAAATCTCATCTTGAGGGGGGCTTCACGCTTAGATGCTTTCAGCGCTTATCCCGTCCGTACATAGCTACCCAGCGGTGCTCCTGGCGAAACAACTGGTACACCAGCGGTACGTCCATCCCGGTCCTCTCGTACTAAGGACAGCTCCTCTCAAATTTCCTACGCCCACGACAGATAGGGACCGAACTGTCTCACGACGTTCTGAACCCAGCTCGCGTACCGCTTTAATGGGCGAACAGCCCAACCCTTGGGACCTACTTCAGCCCCAGGATGCGATGAGCCGACATCGAGGTGCCAAACCTCCCCGTCGATGTGGACTCTTGGGGGAGATAAGCCTGTTATCCCCAGGGTAGCTTTTATCCGTTGAGCGATGGCCCTTCCATGCGGTACCACCGGATCACTAAGCCCGACTTTCGTCCCTGCTCGACTTGTAGGTCTCGCAGTCAAGCTCCCTTATGCCTTTGCACTCTTCGAATGATTTCCAACCATTCTGAGGGAACCTTTGGGCGCCTCCGTTACTCTTTAGGAGGCGACCGCCCCAGTCAAACTGCCCACCTGACACTGTCCCCGTACCCGCTAAGGGCACCAGGTTAGAACCTAGATACGATCAGGGTGGTATCCCAACGGTGCCTCCACACAAGCTGGCGCTCATGCTTCAAAGGCTCCCACCTATCCTGTACAGATCGTACCCAAATTCAATATCAAGCTGCAGTAAAGCTCCATGGGGTCTTTCCGTCTTGTCGCGGGTAACCTGCATCTTCACAGGTATTAAAATTTCACCGGATCTCTCGTTGAGACAGCGCCCAAGTCGTTACGCCATTCGTGCGGGTCAGAATTTACCTGACAAGGAATTTCGCTACCTTAGGACCGTTATAGTTACGGCCGCCGTTTACTGGGGCTTCGGTTCACAGCTTCGGGACTAATCCCTAACCACTCCCCTTAACCTTCCAGCACCGGGCAGGCGTCAGCCCGTATACTTCGCCTTACGGCTTCGCACAGACCTGTGTTTTTGCTAAACAGTCGCTTGGGCCTTTTCACTGCGGCCCCCTCGTGCTATTCACACTACCGGGGCACCCCTTCTCCCGAAGTTACGGGGTCATTTTGCCGAGTTCCTTAACGAGAGTTCTTCCGCGCGCCTTAGAATTCTCTTCTCGCCTACCTGTGTCGGTTTGCGGTACGGGCACCTTCATCTGGCTAGAGGCTTTTCTTGGCAGTGTGAGATCATGACCTTCGCTACTGTAATTTTCACTCCCCATCACAGCTCAGCCTTATGATGTGCGGATTTGCCTACACATCAGCCTTACTGCTTGGACAGACATCCATCAGTCTGCGTCACTACCCTACTGCGTCCCCCCATCGCTCGTAACGATTTACGGTGGTACAGGAATTTCGACCTGTTGTCCTTCGACTACGCCTTTCGGCCTCGCCTTAGGTCCCGACTTACCCTGAGCGGACGAGCCTTCCTCAGGAACCCTTAGGCTTTCGGCGGATCAGATTCTCACTGATCTTTTCGTTACTCATACCGGCATTCTCACTTGTATAATGTCCAGCGCTCCTTACGGTACACCTTCAACCCTTATACAACGCTCCCCTACCCCTGATGCAAGCATCAAGCCATAGCTTCGGTGGTGTGTTTAGCCCCGTTACATTTTCGGCGCAGAGTCACTCGACCAGTGAGCTATTACGCACTCTTTCAATGATGGCTGCTTCTAAGCCAACATCCTGGTTGTCTGTGCAACTCCACATCCTTTCCCACTTAACACACACTTGGGGACCTTAGCTGATGGTCTGGGCTGTTTCCCTTTTGACAATGGATCTTAGCACTCACTGTCTGACTCCCGGAAGTAAGTCTATGGCATTCGGAGTTTGACTGAGCTTGGTAACCCTTGCGGGCCCCGCACCCAATCAGTGCTCTACCTCCACGACTCTGTTTTCCGAGGCTAGCCCTAAAGCTATTTCGGGGAGAACCAGCTATCTCCGAGTTCGATTG